>NZ_JAIXST010000040.1 GCF_027484545.1 Runella sp.
CACTGGGCGCTGGTACATCCATAAATGCGATTTATAAACAAGAAGAGCCGTGTGAAGGGAGACTTTCACGCACGGTTCCGTGAGAACGTGGGGGTGCAATTCCCCTGCGTGACTCGATTATAGGTAATGTTATTTGCTCATTAAACGAGGTTATTGCTACAGTGTAGAATTATGAATAAATTTGTAATTGCTCTTGAACTATACGCTATTAGTTAATATTTAATCAACTGTAACATGATAAAAAGTTCTTTAATTTTAAATATCCTTGTTTTAATACCAGTTTGTTATGGTCTCATTATTAATGCTGAATGGGCTAGGCATAGCTTTGGTATTTTTAGCCCTGCCCGTGGTATTTTGCTTTCAATATACTTATCGATTTTGATTGCTTCAGTTATTTTGTACTTTAAAATGGATGTAAAGTATGTTGCTTCATTATTATTCATCCAGATTGTTTATAAATTAACGACCCCTTTTACAGTAGGGACAATTATTAATCCTGTTGTAATTAGCAACTTGTTTATTGCGGTATTTCATTCCTTGACTTTATATACTATTTGGAAGGATGGAAAGTTGTAAAGCAGAAAAGATTTTTAATCTATATTTTGATTAAACCCGAAACGATACCTAAAAAGAAGTTTTTAAACAAACTAACATCGTAAGGCAATTATCTAAACATAAAATGAATACATAGATTGATGAAATCTAAGCTGAAAAAGGAAACACTACCGCTAACATGGGTATTGCTGCAAGTGTGGCAGGACGTTGTTAGCTTCGGCTGTAGTTCGCTATCAGCAGCGGTTTCGGCGGACGGAATTCTGTTGGGCTATTAGTTTTTATCTTGTACTTTTAAATCTTTATTGGGCAGCGGTTCCGGGCAGGACGAGCAATGAATTCCACACCTGCAGCAATACCTGTTCGTTACCAGTAATGCTATGACGACCCTGCAAACAATCAACATCTGTGCTGACAACGGACGACAAAATGCCAACGCTTCGCAAAATTAAAAGAGCTGCAAGCCAACCCACAAGCCTACCCAAATTGCAGCACATTTAATTTTGCCCAACCGCACCAAGACTTTCAGCATTTGTTGAAAATTCAGAGTTAAAGCAGACCTGTTTTTATTATCTTTGACACACAAAAAATCAATGACAAATTATATAGACTACATAAACGAAACACTCAAACCGAGAATAACCGAAAAAGAGGTTGTTCTTGACTTGTTTGCGGGTTGTGGTGGTTTGTCTTTGGGCTTTGAGGCTGCGGGTTACAAGACGATTGGCTACGAAATGGATAAAGCCGCTTCTGACACTTATAACAAAAATCTTGTTGGCGACTGTTTTCCTATAAAACTTGACCTTGACTTTGAATATCCGCAGGCTGACATTGTAATTGGTGGGCCGCCTTGCCAACCTTTTAGTGTTGGAGGACACCAAAAAGGAATGGAAGATGCAAGAGACGGATTTCCAGTTTTTATTGATGCAGTTAAGAAGTTACAACCAAAGGTTTTTATGTTCGAGAATGTACGGGGACTTTTATACACGAACAAATGGTATTTCGATTTAGTATTGACCGAACTTCGCAAACTCGGTTATATCATCGACTTCAAGTTACTCAACGCAGTAAATTTTGGTGTTCCCCAAAACAGAGAAAGACTTTTTGTTTTCGGACATCGAGCAAAATTTAATTTCCCAAAGCCAAATCATCATAGAGTAACAGTAGGTGAAGCAATAGGAGATTTGATGTTCACTACTCCGCCTGAAAGTAAATTTTTCACGGCATCAATGGACACTTATGTTGCTAAATATGAAAAAGCGTCTTCGTGTATTAACCCAAGAGACTTGTATGCTGACAAACCAGCAAGAACATTGACTTGTAGAAATCTTGCAGGGGCAACGGGTGATATGCAACGAGTAAGGTTAAAAGACGGAAGAAGAAGAAGGCTTTTGCATAATGAAGCGGCAAGACTGCAGAGTTTTCCTGATTGGTATGAGTTTATCGGAAACGAAACCCAAAGATTTAATCAAATTGGCAATGCCGTTCCACCTCTTTTAGCATATCAAATGGCATTGGCATTAAAGGATTGCTTTCAAATGGATGAACTTTATTCCGCAGAAGAAATTATAGAAAACAACTTACAGCCTAATCAAGTGCTGACACTTTTTTAATATGAAGAATTACATACCTAAGAGCACTAAATCAAAACCTGTTCAAAAAATCATAAATGAAGCTCTCGACATTTTAGAAAGTGTTGGCATTCCAATGACTAAAACTGAAAGAGGTATGGAAAGAATGGCTGTTTGTTTTCTTGCTGTTGCTGGTGTAACCAAAGATTGGAGTAAAGCGAAAGAAAATGCAAATCTTAAATCTCGTGACATCATCAATCTCGTAAATAAGAACTTTGAAGAAAAAATCTCATCAGGTTCTTATGATGACATAAGAAGAAAAGATTTAAAACTTCTTGTGCTTGCAGACATCGTTATAAACAGTGGCGTAAACAAAGGCTCTGCGACCAATGACCCAACAAGAGGTTACGCATTGCACCCTGACTTTAAACAACTTATTGTATCATATAAAACAACCAACTGGACTAAGAATTTAAAATCATTCAATAAGAACAAACCATCACTTGCAGACATACTTTCAAGAAAAAGAGACCTTGAAAAAATTCCTGTAAAACTTCCAAACGGCAAACCGATTGAACTTTCACTTGGTGAACACAATGTTTTACAAAAAGCACTTATTGAAGAATTTCTTCCTCGTTTCGGCAGTGATTGCACTGTTCTTTATATTGGTGACACTTCAAACAAAACTTTGCATATTGAATTAGAGGAACTTAAAAAACTAAATTTCTTTGAGCTTTCACACGATGAACTTCCCGACATTATCGCATACAGCAAAAAGCACAATTGGCTTTACCTAATCGAAGCAGTTCATAGTTCGGGACCAATGAGTGAAACAAGAGTTTTAGAGTTAAAGAAAATGCTCAAAGACTGCAAAGCAGAACTAATCTTTGTAACTGGTTTTCTTACTCGACCCGACTTTAGAAAATGGATGTTAGATGTTGCTTGGGAAACGGAAGTTTGGATTGCCGACAATCCTGACCATTTAGTTCACTTCAACGGACACAAGTTTTTAGGAGCATATTAGCCAACGCTTTTGGTGGCACATTTGTATTTTTTGCAACGCACAGTCCAACGCTAAAAAAATCCAAAAGAGCCACCAAGCCAACGCACCAAGACAGCAGTAAAATGGACAGATACAGCGACATCGGCCGAAGAAGCACTACTGGTAACAGCACCTACAAGAAATTGGCGGTTCAGTGGTTAAATGAAGCTTTGTGCTTCGTATCAAGTTCAGTGGTAGTAGACAGTTTTCGTCTCCGAAATCGCCAACTTCTTGTAGCCGCAAAACGTTATGGGCAAGTTTAAAAAGACACACCAAAACGGAAAAAAGCAAACAAGAGAACCACCGACCTTTTATTTTAATACATCTTGACAATCTTTCACAATAGAAAGGAGGCAAGTTACCATTTCACAAAAAGGTATAAATAAAAATTCATACAATTAAAAAAATACAAATGAAATATTTAATAATAGCAATACTACTACTGCAAACTAATAGTTCTGCATTTGCATAAAAAGCATTTAACTTAACAGGCAAAACATTTGAACGTATAGACAGATATACAAATGCAATAGAGCAATATACTTTCCTTTCAAATTCTAAAGCAAAACTTACAATGAAGTCAGAAGTTAATGGTAAGTCTTTTGAAGATGTTTGTAATTGTCAATGTACAATTGAAGGCAACAAAGTCAAAGTCAACTGTAGTTGCGAGGATAAAGAAATTTATCCCAATCCTTTAAAAGAAACATTCATCTATAATAAGGATAAAAACCCCCGTTATTTGGAGTGTTCTGAAAGGCACTCCGAACTTAATATAAAAAAGAGTGTCTCCGACACGGCAAACGCCAAACCCATTATCTCTAACCAAAATCAAAGAAGGTTCCTGCAATGAAACTCCATTGAAACTGGTGTCAATCTCAATCTCCTGCCAAAATTCAACCGAAACTTCATAAATTTGCATAATATTAGAATAGGAAATGATCAAATGAAGGCAAAATACATCAACCCATTTACTGACTTTGGATTTAAGAAAATCTTTGGCGAGGAAGCCAGTAAACCATTGCTGATTGACTTTCTAAACGCTCTTTTGCCATTAATAAATAAAATCAAAGACTTATCATTCAAAAATACGGAGCAACTTGGTCAAACCACCAGCCGAAAAGCCATTTATGATATTTACTGCGAAAACGGCGAAAAGTTTATCGTTGAATTACAAAAGGCGAAACAAAACTATTTTAAAGAAAGAACCATCTATTATTCCACTTTCCCCATTCGAGAGCAAGCCGAAAAAGGAGAATGGAAGGGTCCGACCCCTCGGTATAATTTGAACACTATTTTTTGCGTCGGCATTTTAGATTTCACCTTTGACGATTACGAAAACGAACCCGAGAGAAGTGAGGTCGTTCATACAATCAAGTTAAAAAATCAGAATGGAAAGACTTTCTACGATAAGCTGACTTACATTTATCTGGAAATGCCCAACTTTAACCAAACAGAAGATGAACTCACGACTCGTTTGGACAAATGGCTTTTCTTTATCAAGTATTTTGAGGATTTTCAGAATATCCCCGCCATATTTAAAGACAAAATCTTCACCCAAGCCTTTGAAAAAGCAGAAATTGCCAAATTCGGTCAAGCGGAATTAGACAGTTATGAAAATAGCCTGAAATATTACCGAGATATAAAAGGTGCCATTGACACCGCTTTTGACGACGGCAAAATTGAAGGGAAAATTGAGATAGCGAAAAAGTTAAAAGTAAGAGGGCTTTCAACAGAAGATATTGCCGAAGTGACAGGGCTTTCTGAAGACGAAATAGAAAAGCTTTAGATGAAGTCCACTCAATGACAGAACTCGAAAAATACATCCAATCCTACTTTGGAATCAGCCAGGAAGATTTGGCGCAGGTGGGGGCTTTGTTTAAGCGTCAAACCATCAAAAAAGGCGATTATTTCCTCAAAACGGGTCGTGTTTGTGACAAATTGAGCTTTATCCAATCGGGGCTTTTACGTATCTATGTTCAAACGCCTAATAAAGAAGTGACGCAGTTGATTTCGACAAAAGGCTATTTTGTTACTGATTTGGCAAGCTTGATTTTTAACACTCCTGCTCGTTGGACCATTCAGGCCCTAACCGACGCCGAAATTTACACCATTGACAGTCAGGACTATAACCGAATAGGAACACTAATTCCGAAATGGCACGAACTGGAGAAATTGTTCATTGCCCGCTGCTTTACCATTTTGGAAGACCGTATTTTCACGCACCTTTCCATGACTGCCGAGGAACGATACCACTTCTTTTTTGAGCGAAACAAAGAACTTTTTAACCAAGTACCGCTCCAGTACATTGCCTCTATGCTCGGCATGACTCCTGAAACGTTCAGCCGTATCAGAAAAAAAAGCATTTCGTAATTTCTTGATTTATGTCAAGAGCTTTTACGCCGCGACGATAGACCTTTGTGACGTTCAATCAACTATCACAAACCACTAAAAAAGTCATGGCAAAGCAAATCAGCACCGAAATCGTCATCAATGCGACTCCCCAAAAAATATGGGCTATTTTAACCGATTTCGACAATTATCCCCGTTGGAACCCGTTCATTAAATCCATTACCGGACCCGTTGTCGTAGGACACACCATCACTGCCCGCATTGAACCTCCCGAAGCGCAGGGAATGACTTTTCAACCCAAAGTATTGGTATTTGAAGCCAATAAAGAGTTTCGTTGGCGCGGAAAACTAATCATTCCAGGGCTGTTTGACGGCGAGCACATTTTCCAATTGACTGACAATGGCAACGGAACTACGACGTTTCGCCAAAGTGAGTTGTTTTATGGTATTCTGGTCTCTTTATTCAAAAAAATGTTGGATACCAATACAATTCAAGGTTTCAAACAAATGAATCAAAAGTTAAAAGAATTAGCCGAGAAATCTTAAAATTCATTATTTGCGCCCAAAATCGGCAGGATTTTCGCCCCAATACTCGGTTTCCCACTTCAAGACCGGATTGGTGAATGTATTTTTAGAAAGCCATTCTTCGGCCCGTTGAAGCATTTCAAAGAGTTCCTTGTTGCGCGGAGTTACTTCCAGTTTGGTATTGGCGTGTTTGCGTTTCAGCCAACTGAGGGCGGTTTTGGAGTCCGTATAGATTGGTAAGTTACTTTGGTGTTTTTGAAGGTAGGCCAGTCCGTGAACAATCGCCAAAAACTCACCGATGTTGTTGGTTCCATCCCGAAACGGCCCTTGATGGAAAAGTTTTTGCCCTGTTCTTAAATACACTCCCTGGTATTCAACATCACCCGTGGCGGTATTCCAGGCCGCATCTACGGCGATACTTTCCAAATTCGGATTGCCGATAGCAACGGGGGCCTCTTTGAGTGCCGCTTTGGCTTTTTTGGGCGTCACAAAATCCCAATAATTTTCTTTCAGGGCTTCTTCAGCCTCTTTTAAGGTATCAAAAGACTTGAACTTTGCTTCGGGAAAACCCTTTATCTGCGCTTCACATTCATTCCATTCCGTAAACACGCCCCGTTTACGGCCTTCCCACACTACATAAAATTTTCGTTTTTTAGCCATGCCACAAACTTACAAAAGTGCGGGTAAAAAGAAGAAACTATCCGCTTTTATCGTAGTCCTTTCCTGCTGAGCATTCGTAGTATAAAGCGTATTTGCACACATAATTAACTTTTGATAACCTGCATGAAATTCATTTTTTGTTCTGTTTTCACCTTATTTACCCTGACTGCTTTGGCCCAAAAAGAAGTAGTTCTGACTGATAAATCGGCTGATAAAAAAGTAGAAGTAACGATAGACGGCAAACCCTTTACCGCTTATTACTACCCCGGTCCTGACAAGCTCAAAAAAGCAGTTTTGTATCCGCTGCTCACTGTAAACGGCACGGAAATTACGCGGGGATGGCCCGTCAATCCACGCCCGGGCGAGCGCGTAGACCACCCGCACCACGTAGGGATGTGGCTCAACTACGAATCTGCCAACGGGCATGACTTTTGGAACAACTCACTTTCCGTTAACCATGAAAAAGGAACGTACGGCACCATTGTTCACACAGGTATTAAAAGCATGAAAAGTGGTAAAAAGCAGGGAGAATTGACCGTAACGGCCGATTGGCTCGACAAAAAGGGCGGTCTCATGCTCACCGAAACCACCACTTACGTTTTTATGGGCGACGCCAAAAGCCGCACCGTTGACCGTATCACAACCCTTACCGCTAAAACTGATGTTACCTTCAAAGACGTAAAAGACGGTATGTTTGCGATTCGAGTGGCGCGGCAATTGGAGCACCCTTCCAAAACCCCTGATGTATTTACCGATGCCAATGGTATAGCAACCAAAGTGCCTGTCATGGACAATTCCGGTGTAACGGGCAACTACCGCAACAGCGAAGGTGTAGAAGGCGAAGATGTATGGAGCAAACGCGCTCGTTGGTGCAATCTTCGCGGAAAAATGGGCAATGAAACGGTAAACGTAGTTATCATTGACCACCCCAAAAACTTAGGCTATCCTACGTACTGGCACGCTCGCGGCTACGGACTTTTTGCCGCCAATCCGTTGGGACAGAAGGTATTCAGTAACGGAAAAGAAGAATTGAACTTAACCCTAAAAAATGGAGAGTCAACGACATTCCGCTACCGTACGGTGATTGCTTCCGAAAGTTTATCAGACGAAAAAATCAATCAAATCACGGCCGATTTTGGCAAAGTGAAATAGTATTTTCTTATCACAAAAAAGGCCGATGCTGATGCATTGGCCTTTTTTGTATCCTTTTCAAACAGTTTGATAAGGAATCCTCACGTCTCAAAGGTCATTCTATACGGTTAAGTCGTATAAAATTTTCAGTGTCTTTGAGAGTCGATATTTTTGGTAAAAAACAAAACGATGACTTTTTTCTGGACCTTATGGAGCTTTGATGCCCTTCTTTCTCTAATAGTACTTTATTTCTTCTTCGTTGGCTTGGCAGATGGTTCTGTTTCGTCCTTCAATATGGGATTGTGGCTTTTGATATTGGCCGTTGTTGGAGCGGTCATGTTGGGTAGCCTTTGGATGAAATCGAACAATTATCTTTCGCTCGCTAAAAGTATTCTCGGCATTTTTGCAGTCCCCGGCTTATTGTATGGACTTTTCATAGTAATAATGATGACCGAAAACGGGCGTTGGAATTAACTGAAACGATTCGGTCTTCTTTTTTGACCTTTCAGGCACGCTCATTTGGCGAGTTTGAACGATTTTATTTGTTTTGCGACGTTTTCAACATCTAAAAACAACCCTTCGTATGAAAATGACCCATTATTTCATCGCAGCATTTGTCTGCGGCAGCCTGATTACTGCCAATGCCCAAATCAACACACCCGCTCCCAGTCCGTCAGCGACGATATCTCAGGGAGTTGGGTTAGCAAAAGTAACCATTGAATACAGCCGACCTGCCCTCAAAGGCCGTAAAGTTTTAGGAACCCCACTTGCTCCGTTTGGGAAAGTGTGGCGCACGGGCGCTAACAAAGTGCCTAATTTGATACTTTCACAAGACATGACCGTTGAAGGACAAAAAGTAGCTGCCGGAACGTATGGCATTTTTACCATTCCTACTGAAAACGAATGGACCATTATTCTGAGCAAAAATCCCAACCAGTGGGGAGCTTATGAGTACAAAGAATCGGAAGATTTGCTGCGATTCAAAGTAAAAGCTGAAAAACTGGCCAAACCTGAAGAATATTTTACCATTGACATTACCGATTTTACTCCTACATCGGCTAAAATCGCCATTCGCTGGGAAAATTTACAGGCCAAATTCAGTGTTAGCCAAGATCCTGATGCGCAAATCATGGCCGAAATTCAGCAAAAAACAGCGGCTCCCGACGTAAAACCCGACACTTATTTTGCCGCTGCAGACTATTATTATCAAAACAATCGCGATTTAAACAAAGCCTACGAATGGGCTAACAAAGTCGTTGAAAAGGAGCAGGAATACTGGACGTATTATTTGCGAGGCAAAATTGCTGCAAAAATCGGCAAATGTGATGTAGCCATTGCTGACGCAACGAAAGGCTTGGAATTAGCAAAAAAAGCCAATGACGGAGCCTATATTCTTAACCATACCAACGTGTTGAAAGCCTGCGGGAAATAGATAGTAATAGAAGATTAAAAGTAAAAAAGCGAACAAGGCGAAAATTCTGTTCGCTTTTTTTGATTACAATCCTCCATATTTCTATTTAATAAAAAAAAAATACCATTTTGTTTGTTTTCTTTTTAACAGCTTATACCTTTGTCGGCATCTAACTTAGTGCGTTAAGTAAAATGCGAAAAAACATCCGTTGGCTAATTGTGTGGCTCCTGTTCGTAGCAACAGGCCTGAGTTTTTTGGACAGACAAGTGCTGTCTATTGCCATCATTAAAATTCAGCAGGAGTTCCACATTACCGATGTGCAATACGGCATGGTCAATACGAGTTTTCTGATTAGCTATGCCTTGATGTTTACATTGGGAGGCTGGTTGATTGACCGTGTGGGCGGAAAATTAGGGTTAGCGCTTTCGGTCGGCGTCTGGTCTATTGCCAATAGTTTGCACGCAGTTATGAATTCATTTTCGCAATTGCTGACATTCCGTTTTTTACTGGGTATGGGTGAGGGAGGCTGTTTCCCCGGAGCAGCCTGGACAGTTTATCGCTGGTTTGATAAAAAAGAACGAGCGTTGGCCAACGGCATTGCCATCGGTGGCTCGGCGATTGGTGCAGTGGTAGCACCACCATTAACCATTTGGTTATCAGGAAAATATGGATGGAGAGGCGGATTTTTAATTCCGGGCCTTATTGGCATTGTATGGGTAATTATCTGGCTATCAGTTCCTTGGAAAAAATACATTCCAACAATACAGCAAGAGGAAAAACAAGAACCGGTTCCTTTTTTAACACTGTTCAAAAAACGCCCTACATGGGTCTTTATTCTGATTCGTTTTTTGCTCGACCCCGTGTTTTATTTTATGATGTTTTGGATTCCAAAATACCTAAGTGAAGTAAGAAATGTGTCTTTTGAGCGAATTGGAAGCCTTTTTTGGATACCTTTCTTAGCATTGGGGATTTCAAATATACTCGGAGGTTGGTTTTCGGGTTGGTTAATTGCCCGACAATTTTCGGTCAACAAAGCCCGAAAAACCGTTATGGGCATTGCGGCGGTGTTGACTTTGGCCGCCCCCGCCATTGAGTGGGTTTCAACCGTAGAAATCGCCATTTTTTGTATGTCATTGTTCATGTTTGCCCACGGTTTCTGGATTACCAATTACATTACCGCCATCTCTGATATGTTTGGGCAACGGGCTACTTCTACCGTGGTGGGTCTTTCAGGAACGGCGGGGGCAGTTTCGGGCCTGATCCTGAATCCGCTGATGGGAGCCGTAATTCAGCAGTATTCGTATCGACCGCTTTGGATTGCGTCGGGTATGTTGTATCCATTGGCATTCATGTTGTTGATTTTGCTTATTCCCCAAATTAAAACGCTGGATTGGGGTACGAAACACCCGATAAAGGGGCCAAATATTCCTCTTTCAACTCAATAATTTCGCTTATTTACCGTAATCAATTTGTTTTTCTTAATCGAAATTTGCCAAATTATATTTCATTTTACTTAGTGCGTTAACTATAATCACACAAAACATAAATAATAGTATGAAAGATAACTATTCAAATGAAGTAGAAATGTTGGCCCGAGCGGGGGTGGTCAAACGAAAAAAGACACGACCGCGCATCGGCGTGTTTGGAGTTGGCTACTTCAAATACTGGGGACAGTTTGAGGGATTGCTCGAAGATATGTATCAAAAACAGGCCGTTTTTATTGCTAAAATTGAAGCCTTGGACAGTGTTGAAATCGTTGACTTCGGCATGGTGGACGACGTCAGCAAAGCCTACGACATCGTACCCAAACTCAATGCGGCCAACCTTGACCTGATTTTCTGTGATATGCTCACGTACGCCACGTCGAGTACGTTTGGGGTTATTATCAAAAGCATTAACATCCCCATCGTGCTTGTTGCTTTGCAACCTGACAAAGCGATGGATTACAATAACGCTTCGACTTACCTTCAACTCTATAACGACGACATCTGCGCGTTACCCGAATTTGCCGGCGTGGCCGTCAGAATGGGAAAACCCGTCCCGCAGATGATCATCGGAACGCTGCACGACGACCCTGCCGCCGAAGCCGAAATTGAGGAATATTGCCGAATTGCCGCAGTATTGCACGATTTAAAAACCTCCAAGATCGGGCACATTGGACATCCTATCGAAGCCATGCTCGATATGCATTCGGACTCAACGATGCTAACGGCACATTTTGGAGTTCACATAGTGCAATGCGAAGCCCACGAAATTGTGAGTCAATACAATCAGGCCGATGAGGATGAAATTGAAGCCGTAAAAGAGCGTATCTTAGCATTTTTCGATACGCCCGACCCGGTATCTGACCCCATTTCTGAAAAACTCCGCGATACCGATCTGCACATTGCCGCTCAGGTAACCGTTGCCTTGGAAAAATTCGTCAAAGCAAAAAAACTGGACGGTTTGGCGTACTACTACGATGGCCCCGAAGACAGCGTTACCCGCGTGGTTATGTCCAATTTGATTGTGGGCAATTCACTGCTTCAGGGTGCGGGTTTCCCCATGTGCGGAGAATCTGACCTGAAAACGTGTATTGCGATGCTCATCATGGAACGTCTGGGCATCGGAGGAAGTTTTGCCGAATTCCATCCCGTTGATTTCAAGGAAGATTTCGTGTTGGTCGGCCATGATGGTCCCCACAATATCGCCATTGCGGAGGGCCAACCCGTATTAAGAAGTTTGAAAAAATACCACGGCAAACCCGGTTTTGGGGCGGGTGTTGAATTCAAGATCAAAGAAGGGCCTATTACCATGTTGAGCATCAACTCTACTTACGAAGGAAAAATGAAGTTCATCATTGCCGAAGGTGAATCTATTGCGGGGCCGATTCCACCGACCGGCAACACCAATACGCGCGGCTTTTTCAAACCCGATGTGCGCACGTTTCTCAAACGTTGGATCAAAGAAGGCCCAACGCACCACTTTGCTTTAGGCGTAGGCCACCACGCCGCCGCCATTCAGAAGATTGCTGATTATTTAAACATCGAATCTGTCGTCATCCATCAATAATCCCTCAAATTTTCAAATCATGAAAAGCTATTTATTTAACCAATTGCGCCTATTGGTCATAGGCTGCATGCTGAGTCTTTGGGCTTTAACTAATGTTGCATTCGCCCAGTCAACGGTTAGCGGTAAGGTAACCGCCGCCGATGATGGCGGGGCTTTGGTCGGGGCAACCATTACCGAAAAAGGCACCAACAACGGTACTACCGCCGATGCCAACGGAAATTTCAAGTTGAACGTGGGAGGAAATGCAACAATAGTGGTGAGTTTTATCGGATACACCCTTCAGGAAGTACCGGTCAATAATCGCTCGGTCATCAATGTTGTGCTGAAAACCAATCAGCAACAACTGCAGGATGTCGTAGTGGTGGGTTACGGAACGCAGCGTAAGAAAGATTTAACGGGTTCCATTGTCAACCTATCCAACAAAGATTTGGTGCCTGTTCCGTCGGCAACAAGCGTGGATCAAATGATGCAGGGCAAAGTAGCCGGGGTTCAAATCACGCAAACCTCCGGAGCGCCGGGCGGTAACGTCAACGTGGTGATTCGCGGTATCAGCTCCATTACAGGCGGAAATTCTCCTTTGTACGTGGTCGATGGTTATGCCATTGGCACGGGTGGCGGCGGCTCTGATTTAAGCACGTTCAGTTCGAGCTCTTACACCGCAAGCGGGATTTCCAACAGCAGCGCCACCAATCGTATCAATCCGTTAAGCACCATTAATCCCTCTGATATTGAGTCGATTCAAGTGTTAAAAGATGCTTCCGCTACCGCGATTTACGGCTCACGCGGAGCCAACGGCGTGGTCATTATCACGACCAAACGCGGCAAAATGGGCAAGCCGACCATCAGTTTTGAACATTCCACGGGAATACAACAATTGGCAAAAAAATTGGATTTGTTATCGCCTCAGGAATACGCCGAGTATGTAGCCGAAGGCCGCGACAATGCGTGGGTTTTTGCGGGCGGCAAAGCCTCTGACCCCAACAATGTGAGAAGCACTGCAACACAGGTAAAACCCGAATTTCGAAATCCGGCACAATATGCCAATCAGAGCGGCACCGACTGGCAGGATGTTATTTTTCAACAAGGATTGGTTCAAAATTACCAGTTATCGACCAGCGGCACGAGCAAAGATGTCAACTACTATGTCTCAGGCGGCTTTTTTGACCAAAAAGGAATTATCATCGGCTCCAACTTCAAGAAATTTACCCTACGCACCAACATTGATGCTCAATTGACCGATAAACTGAAAATCGGAGCTTCTTTTTCGGGTGCCCATTCCTACGGTGATTTTGCCCGTGCCGAAGGCCACCTACAATTCCGTGGGCTGATTTCGGCAGCATTGGCCAGTGACCCTACGATTCCACTTTACGATGCGAATGGTAATCCTTACTCGGAATTTTCCAGTCCCACGGGGATTCCCGTCGAACACCCGTTGATCATCGCGGCGGAGTTTTCGGATAAACGTAATAACACCAACGTTTTCACCAACAATTACTTCCAATACGAACTCGCGCCGGGACTGGTCTTCAAATCGTCCGTTGGGGTCAATTACTCCAACAACGTGACGCGTCTATGGAAATCATCGAAGGTAGGCTTGGCCACCAGTCGCACGGGAGCGGCTACGGCGGGAGCGTTCGAGATTAAAAGCCTTAACTGGTTGAATGAAAACACCTTGAACTACCGTCATAAATTCGGAGAACGTCATGATCTGGATATATTGGCGGGTTTTACAGCTCAAAAAAATACCGATGAAGTATTACAGGCCGGTGCTTCCGATTTCCCAACCGATGATGTTCATTACTTAGCGGCCGGAGCGGTTACTTCGGGGACTAACTACCGAAGCGAATGGTCTATGCTTTCGTGGCTGGCACGCGTTAATTACACATTGGCCGGCAAGTATTTATTTACAGGAACCATTCGTCAGGACGGCAGCTCGCGGTTTGGCGCAAAGAATCGTTGGGGGATGTTCCCCTCATTTTCAGCCGCTTATCGTTTGTCTGACGAAACATTTATGCGAAGCGTTTCCTTCGTGAGCGATTTGAAACTTCGGGCCAGTTTCGGGATTTCGGGCAATAATCTCATTCCCAATTATGCCAGTCAGGGGTTGTTGGGCATTTCTCGAAATGTGTCTAACGGCCAAGTAGTATCGGGCGTAGTTCCCAGCAGTTTGGCCAATGATGTGTTGACGTGGGAGCAATCCGTACAAACCAATTTGGGATTAGACCTTTCGCTGTTCCAAAATCGCCTTTCCTTTAACTTTGATGCTTACCGAGCCCACAAGAAAAACCTGCTGTTGAACGTCATTCTGCCCGCTGCTTCGGGTTTTAGCAGCTCGCTGCAGAACATAGGTGAAGTAGAAAACAAAGGGTTGGAGTTAACCATTAATTCACAGAACATTGCCAAAAGCGCGTTTCAGTGGAATACCGATTTCAACATCAGCTGGAACCGCAACAAAGTCCTTGCCCTTAATTCCGCCACCGCTCGGCTACAAACATCTGATTATCAAGTGGCACAGGTGGGATATCCTATTTCCAGCTTCCGACTGTTGAATATTCTGGGTGTTTTCAAAACACAGGAAGAAGTAAACAATAATCCCAAGCAACACCCAAGAGTACAACCGGGCGATTTTCGTTATCAGGATGCCGATGGCAACGGAACTATCACGAGTGCTGACCGAACCATTGTCGGCAATCCATGGCCTGATTTCACGTGGGGAATGGGCAATCAATTTTCGTACAAAAGCCTGAGATTGAACATCAGCTTCAACGGTTCGCAGGGAAACGAAATCTATTTCCAAGGCGGTGAAGTATCGCTCAACGGCGCGGGAGTGCAGAATCAACTGGGCACGATGGCCGACCGTTGGCGCTCCGAAACCAGTCCGGGCGCGGGGCTGTATTCACGCGCTATCCGCAATGATTACGCCTTTGGATTCAGCGCAGGCACGACCAAATTTTTGTTCGACGGTTCTTATGTTCGCATTCGTAACGTCAATCTTTCGTATGCCTTCCCGCAATCAGTGGTCAATAAGTTGAAAATACAGGCATTATCGGTCTATGCCGACGCGACCAACCTGTACACTTTCACCAACTACCCGGGCTACGACCCCGAGGGCAGCACTACCGGCGATAACATTGCCCGCAGCGGAATCGACTTTTTTGCCTATCCCAATCCGCGTACGTACACCGTTGGACTACGAGTAACCTTCTAATCAACAACCAGTTACAACTATGAAAAAGCAATTGATTGTCCTGCTCCTATTTATATTGACGGCCACTTCCTGCAAGGATTTTCTGTCCCTAAGTCCCGAATACCAAATCAGCGACCAAACATTTTTCAAAAATCAGAACGACTTTGAAACCGCTTTGACGGGCGTTTACAGCACTTTTCGCGGTTTGTTCAGTGGCAGCGCTGTTCTGTATATGACTGAATTGGCCACCGACAATACCGAAATTCAGTGGTCGTCGCCCTCGACCGACGAGATGCAGATGGACCAAAACGCCGTGACGTCCACCAATGGGTTTGTGCGCTCGGTATGGAATTCCTGTTTGTATACCATTTCGCAAAGTAACGGCATCATCAACCGCATCGATGCGGCTACTTTTGACCAGACCGTCAAAGACCGCATCAAGGGAGAAGCCAAATTTTTGCGGGCATACAGTTATTTTTATTTGGTACGTCTGTACGGCAATGTGCCGATTGTGACCCAAACCTTCAGCAGCCCGGAGCAAGTGGCCTCGGCCGACATGGCGCTAAAATCCAAAGAAGAAGCCTACAAAGTGATTTTAGCGGATTTGGCCGAAGCGGAAACTTTATTACCCGCTACCCTAAATACCGACAAAACCAAAGCCTCGCGCCTGACGGTAAAAGCTTTATTGGGAAAAGTGCATCTTACCTTAAAAAGCTATGATTTGGCCGCCACAAAGTTAAAAGAAGTGATCGATGCCAAGTCGTACGGCTTAGTGGCCGATTATAAAACACTGTTTACCAACGGCAATAACAATTTGACGGAGTCCATTTTTGAGATAGAATACGTCTCGGGCAGAAGCATGGGGAATAATTATTCCTCGTTGTTTACGCCGGCCATTACGAGTATGGCTATTTTCACCAACAACCTGCAAGGTTCCGGGCGCATCGTACCCACGTTGGATTTGGCCAAAGCCTACGAAGCAGGCGATGTTCGTAAAGCATTGTCGGTCAGTGATTCGGTTTTGTTGATTGGAGGGAAGAAATCGTACAGCCGCTATGGGTTAAAATTCGTGGATTTCAAGGCCATTGACCTCTCCGACGGTAGCATCACTTTTATGCCGTTACGCTATGCAGATGTACTTTTAATGTACGCAGAAGCGCTGAATGAACAAGGTAAAACGGCCGAAGCGCTTCCTTATATCAACTTGGTGCGCACCCGCTCTAAATTGCCCGATTTAACAGGCCTGAACCAGGCAGCCTTGCGAATCGCCCTTGAAAAAGAACGTCGCGTAGAGTTTTTATACGAAGGACAACGTTGGTTTGATCTGGTTCGTACCGGAAGGGCACAGACGGTGCTGAATGCGCATTATGAGAGTTTAAAACTTTCGTTTAAAGTGGATGATTTTGAACTCATTTTCCCAATTCCGCAAAACGAAGTGGATTTGAATCCGTCGGTCGTGAAACAGAATACGGGTTATTAACCGATAAGACTTGGAAAGTTTCAAAAACTTTCCAAGTCTTGCATCAACCCTGAAAGGGTTAAACATTTGTAGAACATAGAGCTAAAATAGTACCTTTTCGTGCCGTAGGTACGATATAGTGTCGTACCTACGGCACGAAAAGGTGCAATGAATCAATTTTATTTCTACCAATATTTCGCCCCTAAGGGGCATCAAAACCCTAAATTGACTGCTATTTTTTGTTGCTGAACAAACCACACTTAAACCTTTATCTCCATGCGTTTGTCCATTTTTCTCCTTTCCTGTTCACTGAGCATTGTCCTGTTGGGGCTTACCTTTTCGACCGATACACCTAACTTGGACAACTCTACTTTGAAGGGTAAATCGTTCAATAACATTACGTTGGAGCTGTCGCTCAAGCCGTTTAAGAACAACGACAAAGCGTATATCCAAGACGTTGCCAATGAGATATTTACGCAATGGCAAGCGCTTTTGCGACATACCGATACGGTTTCGGTCATGTTGTGGACATCCGACGGCTCGGAAATCCTGGATTACAAAGGTAGCTTAACCCAACCGCTGGAGTGGGCGCGTTACATTGGTAATCCCAATACCGAACACGAAGTAGGCTCAGGCCCTAAAGAGTTGTCTTTGCACGAACGGGCGTATTTGTACATGGAAAATCCGCCCAAGTTCACGTACGGTGATTTGAAATTTATCATTCAGACCTTAAAGGAATCCGGAAAACGAATCACGGGAAAACCCATTCGCATCGGTGCCACGTTTGACCCCGGTCCTGAGTTTGCCAAATCGGAATTCAAGTACAAAAAACATCCTGAAATTTTAGGAGGAAATGCCATGGGGCACAAAACGATGGTGAGCTGCTACGCCACGCTCAACGCCGACAAAGACGCCTACGCAGGTTTTCCCAAAGGCATCCCTGCCGACACACCTTTCGGTGCGTTTTTGGGCAGACAAAGCCAGCATTTCTTAACCGATTTGGGATACGATTACATTTGGCTGAGCAACGGTTTTGGCTTTGGCGTTGAGGGCTGGTCATCTACAGGTGCCTCCTTTACGGGCAAAGCGTTTCAACCCGAAAAATTGCCCGATATAAAATTCAAAATCACGAATTTCTGGAATCTTTTTCGCAAAGAGTGCCCTCAGTTTCAGATTCAAACGCGAGGTACCAATCTGTCAACGGGGGCAGATTTGGCTCGCGATGGCGTTGATTTACAGCAGATTTATGGGGGAAAATACAACATGTTACCGCCCCCCAATTCGCCTTGGGCCGCGTTGGACGGCGATTTTGGGTTGGAAATGGTCGGCTATATGTCGCGTATGGCGGAGCTGCCCGACGAGCGTTATTTGTTTCGGTATTACACCCACGACCCGTGGTGGGTCAACAGTCCATGGCTCGACCGCTACGGCAGTGAACCACACGACATTTACCTGCCCATGTCGGTGGCGCGCATCAATGCCAAAGGCGAAGTGCGACTCCCGACGCATTTAAATTTCCTGACCATTGACAACTCTTATGGCGAATTGCCCACGCAGGTTCCCGATGAAGTAACGCCGCACATTCTGAAAGCGCGTTATGAAGCGCCAACCGCACCGGGGCCGTTGGTTTGGGTATATCCTTTTGAAGAATACCACCGTTGGGCCTATACTCGGCCTCAACGCATTTCAGAAATTTACTACGGCGATTGGCTCATTCGTCAGGCGATCAACAACGGCTTTCCGCTCAACACCATTATTTCCACCCAATCATTTCAAAAAGTAATCTCCTCAAAATCAAACTATTTCAATGAATCAATTCTGGTAAGTATCGTACCGGAAGCAGGTTCTTCGTTTGAAAAACAGTTGATCAATTTTGTCCAAAAAGGCGGCAAACTGCTCGTTTACGGCCCTGCCGATCACGCAAGTCCCGAGTTTCTTGCTTTGTTAAATCTGCAAAACGGTGCGCCGTTAGAAGGAGAATTTCAGGTAAGTTCGACCATTACAACCGACGTTTTAGATAAAAAATACCCGGATAAAATCATTCACAGCGCGTTGTTTTCGGGCGGTGGCGTCCGCACACAAGTTAAAAATGCGGACGACACTTTTACCAAAGTATTGGCTAAAATGACGCAGGGGGCGAATGAACGGTCTGTGGTTTGGGTTCGTAACAAACCGGAATGGCAGGACGGAAAAGTAGCTTACGTGCGCGGCACCAATTCAAGCAAATTTACGGGAGGAAAACTCCTCGCTCCCGATGATCCCGAAGAATTATTCACCGGACCTTTATTGCTTCGCTACGTTCTTAAAGAATTTGGGGTAGATTATCGCATTGACAAACGAAATCCATCGGTAAAAAACCCCGTGTTGACGATCGCACGAAGCAGCAACGGCTTTTTCTTTTCGGGTTATTGCCCCAATACCACCATTACTCATCGCTTCAAAATGCCGCAGGGCATCCCCATCCTGACGGGTTACGAAACCGAACTTCGCGATGGATTTTCGGTGTATTCCATGCCCAAAGCATGGCACCGCGAAAGTCGCATTTTTCTGGAACAAAATGACGGTATCGTCTCCTGTCAGGAAATGACATCGGGTGTAAAGCACATGAAGCGCTGCCTTCGACTCACCGGACTTAAAAACGCCACGGTGCGTATTTACCCCGACGATACTGTGCAGGAAGGGGATTTAAATGTGTATTTGAATACCCGTTATCCGTGGAAAAGCGGCCGAACGGCGTTCAAATTGGGTGATAAAAAATACGGGAAACATTACGTTGTGGAAAACGTAACCGGCGAATTGGTCACGTTTTGGTAAATGCGGTGTGGTTTGACCTCTTTGAGTCGTTGGGAAAATATTCGTCAATTTTCAACAAATGTTGAGCTTCTCCGAAGCTGATTGCATAGATTTTGATTCTGTTGTTCTACAAATGTTATGCTTCTCCGAAGCTTAAATCAGTTTCTCGCTTCGGAGAAGCATAACATTTGTAGCTGGATAGGTGATTTTCACGGCTTCTCCGAAGCCTAACCTTTGTAAATGCCAAATATTTATTGAATTGTAACCAATGAAAAATATATCAATTTTCCTGCTATCACTATGTTTTATAACGAGTTATGCACAAACCAATGTGTTAACGAAGCCTTTGTTGCTTAAAAATTTCAAGAATCCACCCAATGAAGTGCGTCCCAAAGTGTATTGGTGGTGGCTGAACGGCTACACAGACCCCGTTCGGATGAAGGAAGAATTATTGGCCATTAAAAAGGCTGGATTGGGTGGGGTAGATATTTTTGAAATAGGTCTGCCACCCGCCAGCGACCCCAATCAAATCATTCCTTCTGGCCCTGCTTTTATGGGTGATTCGTCGTTGAAAGCCATCAAATTTGCGATTGATGAAGCAGGAAAATTGGGACTGGAAGTGGGACTCAATTTAGCCAGTAGCTGGAACGCAGGCGGAACGTGGGTAACACCTAAACATTCCGCTAAAACCCTCTATTTTTCTAAAACTACCGTTACGGGTAATGCGAAACAGTCCATAAAGTTACCATTTCCCACCATTACGCCTGACAAACAAGGCAAACCACGCCCCATCGTTTACGCTAATGACGGCAAACCGGCGTATTATGAAGAGGTAGCCATTCTGGCATTACCTGCCGGCGTAAAAGCAGGATTAGACACCACTCAAATTATCAATGTAACTGCCTTTTTTGATCCTAAAAAGGAGCAACTCACGTGGAACACCCCCAAAGGAAATTGGGAAATTTACCGATACATCTGCTCCAATTCAGGCGAGCAACTCATCCGACCCACACCGCGCTCGGTTGGACCAATCATTGACCATTTTGATTCCTCGGCCACGCAAATGCACGTCATGTATTTCATTGACCGCTTGAAACCGTTGTTGGGAGACTTCAGCAAAAGCGCCTTAAAAAACTTATATTTAGCCAGTTACGAGGCCAAAGAATTTACGTGGACTCCTACCCTACCTTCTGCTTTTAAGAAGCTGAATGGGTATGAGCTGTATAAATTTTTACCCGCTATTTTCAATAAAGAATGGTACTCTCCCGCAGCGGCCAATCCATTTCAATTTGATTTTGACCATACATTGTCAGAATTGATGATCAATAATCATTACCGAAAAGCCAAAGAAATTTGTAATCGGTATGGTCTGAAAATTATCTCCGAAGCCGGCGGGCCGGGCCATTTGCACCATATCCCCGTCGAAACCCTCAAGGCGCTGGGTTCATTGGACGTACCTCGGGGTGAGTTTTGGTACAATCGCACATTTTTTGACAAAGACAGTATCGTTGACCTGCTTTATTTGGTAAAAGAAATTGCGGCGGCGTCGCATATCTACAAAAGCGGCATAGTGGAAGAAGAAGCCTTTACAAGCTATTGGGATTGGCAGGAAGGCCCGGCCAATTTAAAACCCCTCGCCGACCGCGCGTTTTGTGAAGGTATGAACCGGTTGGTTATTCATGGTTTTACGCACAATCCAACGGGTATGGGTCACCCGGGTATTGCCTATTTTGCGGGTACACACTACAACGACCGACAGGCTTGGTGGCCTAAAATAAAGCCTTTTAATGACTACCTGAGCCGCATTTCGTACATACTCCAAAAGGCCGACTTTGTCGCTGATGTGCTTTACTATTACGGCGATGCCATTCCTAATCTGGTTCCGCCCAAAAACACCGCCTTTAAAGTGGGTGAAGGTTATGATTATGAAATCATCAATACCGAAGTGTTGCTGAAAGATCTCACTGTGGAAAACGGCGAATGGGTATTGCCACAGATAGGAAGATATAAAGTATTGAGCCTCGGCAAAGGGGAAAAACTGAACCCGGAAGCCATGTCGAAATTGAAAAAATTACAGGAAAAAGGCGGGATTATTACGGGGATGAATGTAAAGGAAAAGTTGACCGTTCCGCCCGATTTCAGTTATCCCAATCAAGAAAAGGGAGCATTGGACTACATTCATTACGCAAAAAACGGCCTTGATTTTTATTTGGTCAGAAACACTATAGATCAATGGATTTCTCATGTTTGCGCCTTTCGTCAACAGGGCAAAACGCCTGAAATATGGGATCCTGTTTCGGGCACTATCGCTCCCGTCAAGGTTTATGAACAGGAAAACAATCAACTTAAATTGCCAATCTCCTTGCCGCCCTATGGGTCGTTTTTCGTCGTGTTTACTAAATCAGCAATACCACATTCTCATTTCAGTAATTTGACAGGCGCAAGTTTTCAAACCCCGCGAATGGAGTATTTGGACAGCGGCTTCCACTTTTTAGAGGAAGGGATGTTTGAAGCAAAAAAAGGAACTAAAAAAACAACTATTGACAGCAAAGCCGTAGTTCAGAAACTGGAAGGATCGTGGCAACTCACCTTTCCCAAAGGCTGGGGCGCTCCTAAGTCAGTAACTTTTCCGCAACTGATCTCTTGGAGTAAAGCAGAACAACCCGGAATCCGTTATTTTTCAGGAACGGCAGTTTACCTGCAAACCTTTCAGTTTAACAATACGCCTTCCTCATCTTCAAGAATTTACCTCGATTTAGGAAAAGTAGCCGAAGTGGGAGAAGTATGGTTGAACGGTAAATCAGCAGGGATTGTCTGGACGCCGCCGTATCGGGTTGATATTACCGACGTTGTAAAGCCGGGCGCAAATACGTTAAAAATAGAAGTGGCCAATACATGGTCAAATCGCCTGACGGGTGATGGAATTACGGGTGAAAAATATACCAAAACCAACATCACGAAGGCCAATAAAAACCTTGTCCCTTGGGAACAATTACCCCTGAAAAAATCGGGACTGTTCGGCCCCGTTACGATACAGGTTATTAAAACCATTCGCTGAAAATCATGAAACATTGGATCTTAGTTTTCATCTTGGCCTTCACGGCATGGGATTCACAGATAGCTCTCGGCCAAACGTTAACCCTCGTCCAAGATTCCAAAATTGAGGGTGTTACCCGAATTCGGGATGTGATTTACGGTTACAAATCCGGAATGGCACTTACCATGGATGTACTCAAACCGGCCCAACCCAACGGCATCGGCGTTGTGTATCTGCTAAGCGGAGGTTGGCGCTCGGACCACAGCATGATCGAAAAACGGCTTCGACATTTCAAGTATTTTACTGATAGAGGACAAACCGTTTTTCTGGTCATTCATAGTTCTGCACCCAAATTTTTGGTCAATGAAGTAATTCAGGACGTTCACCGCGCTGTTCGGTTCATTCGTTATCACGCCAACGAATACAGCGTTGAACCTAATCAATTGGGCGTTTCGGGCATGAGTTCGGGCGGGCATCTATCACTTTCCATCGGTACAGGTTTGGGAAGACCTTTATTATCAACTACCTCCAACGATCCCGTTGATCAAGTTTCAAGTCAGGTTCAGGCCGTTGCGTGCTTTTTTCCTCCTACCGATTTAGTCAATTTTGGTTCTCCGGAATTGCTGTTTGTAGAGCAGGAGCACCTCAAACGCTATCGCTCGGCCTTTGCCGTCGATACTAAAACGCGGGAAGAACAACGAAAAGTGATGCAGGAGCTATCGCCCATCTACACCGTTTCCAAAAAAACGCCGCCGATTCTACTTTTGCACGGAACACAGGACACGATTGTGCCTTTGGAGCAATCGGAACGATTTATTACCCGGGTAAAAGAAATGGGAGTTCCTGCCCAATTGATCATTCATCAGGGGGGAGAACATGGCTGGGCCGAAACCTGGGAAAGCGACCTGAATTTACTGGCCGATTGGTTTGAAAAATACCTTTTGGTCACAAAAAAATAGGGCAGTGCGCGCAAAGTAATGCTATAACAAAAAAATAGACAACGGGGGCAAATGCCTAACTTTGGAGTGACTAAACTCAAAGATTATGTACCTATTTTGCCCAAGTTGTCACAACAAAAAAAAAAAAAAGAATGGCCCTACTCACGCGAACCGTCAGAACCATCAGTGTAAATGCTGTGGTCGGCAGTTTGTGATCAACAACGGCCACACGGTGTCGGCATGGACAAGGGCGTTA
>NZ_JAIXST010000314.1 GCF_027484545.1 Runella sp.
CTTAAAGCGAGAGCCGACTGAAATGAGTTTGGCTCGTAAGCGAAAGAAAGCCGCTCGCGACGATGCTTACCTTAAAACCCTGTTAAACCAACTTAACACTTGATGCAATCACCCTATTTCAAAAACGCAATACTCAACGGCACCTGCGCCTCCGAGCGGGAAGATTCGTCTTCGATGATGGCGTATTCTACTCCGATTTTGGCGGCTTCTTTCATAATGGCAGGTAGGCCCACATCGCCCGTGCCCAACACCACGTTGGTTTCTACGTCGGTTTGTCCGTTTTGGTTGCCAACGGTTCCAATTTTACGGTCTTTTACGTGTAATAAAGGGAAACGCTTGGGGTATTTTTTCAATAGGGCAACAGGGTCTTGTCCCGGATGTTTGATCCAATAGGTATCCATTTCAAAATTAACGTAACGCGGGTCCAGGTTTTTTGCCAACTCATCAAACAGCGTACCGTTGCCATACGGACGAAATTCATAGCCGTGGGGATGGAAACAAAAAGAAAAACCATTGTCTTTGAGGAGTTTCCCCGCTTTGTTAAAAACGGTAACGGCTTTGTTGACGTCTTCAATGGTAAACTCATTTCCTTTGTGCGGAATCCAAAAGCAAACCACGTATTTCACACCCAACGTTTTGGCATCATCCACGGCCTGTTGAGGATTTTTTTCAAGCACGTCAAAATCTACGCCGGTACCGATGGGAGTTAGGTTGTGTTTTTGCAGCATTTTCAGGAAATCCGGTACGCTCAGACCGTAGGTTCCTGCCAATTCCACGTATTTAATGCCCATTCCCTGTACTTTGGCCATCGTACCAGGAACGTCTTTGGCAAACTGCGCACGGAAACTGTACAATTGAAGCGCCGGTTTGGGTTGTTGGGCATACGCATTCATACCACTCAATAAAAAAGCAATGGTGAGCAAACGGAAGGTTTTCATCTGATTTTACTTTAGTGAGTTTTGGAGGAAGGCGTCAAAATTCATGGAGAATTTAAGACGTTGATACGTTACAAAGACCGTTGTTCACGGATTTTAACGTCATTTTCTTTCATTATCATTAATATTGCGTGTACTTTCATTCGTTCTCATCGCTACATCTATGCTCATTACTACTACCAGCAACATCGAGGGTAAAAAAATCACGCAGTACATCGGCCTCGTCAACGGAGAAGCAATCATTGGAGCCAACTTAGTCAAAGACTTTTTTGCGGGTATCGGCGACATCGTAGGGGGGCGTTCGACCGCGTACGAACAGGGACTTCGCGAAGCCAAAGGAATTGCCATCAAAGAGATGATTGAACAGGCGCAACGTCTGGGTGCCAACGCCATCATCGCCGTTGACCTAGATTTCCAAACCATCGGAGGAGGTGGATCTATGCTGATGGTCAGCGCTAACGGAACGGCCATCGTATATGAGTAAAGGGTTGAAGAAACCCTAACTCAAATACACCCCTGCTTCATCGCCCGTCAATTGTACCCGAATGTGTTCGTTGAGGGTGGTACTGAGTGCATAACCCACGTAATCGGCCGAAATCGGAAACGAATGGTGTGCGCGATTGACCATCACTGCTACCTGCACCCGCTTGACCGTTACTCCCAAAAAGGGCGATAGACTGTAGGCCAACGTTCTTCCCGTGTTAAGTACATCATCCACCACGATGATGACTTTTCCGTTTAGCGATTCTTTTTCCAAATCAAACTGCACGGGGCTCAGGTGCGGCTGTTCTTTGTTTAAGTTCACCTGCATCAGCTGTACCTGAAGTTGGGAGATTTCTTCCAAAAAAGTTTTCAGTAATCGGGCCATTTCGTAGCCTTCGCCTACGATTCCCGCTAAAATAATGCCACCTTCTTCAAAATTGCGTTCGTAAATCTCAAAAGCAATGCGTTTTATTTTTTGATGTGTTTGTTCGGTTGAAAGAATAGATTTTTGCACGGTTTGATGGGTTTGGCTCATTTTTTAGGGAACATCATAGTTTGGCACAATTTTAGCCAACAACTACTTGAAATCAAACTGCAAATTACTCTTTCGTCATGAGAATTTTCAAAAAACAAGTAGGAACGTTGTTGATGGGGGCGATTGCCTTGTGTAGCTTTATTTCCGTCGGCAGCCCGAGCGACGTAGAAATCGCGGAAAAAATCAAAGGTTCCTTCAAAAGTGGGAATGCGCACTCCTTGGCCGACCATTTTGAGAAAAGCTTAGAATTGGTGATTGATGCCGAGCGCGTAGATTTTCGTCGCGTTCGAGATGGACAGGCGGAACTGATTTTGAAAACCTTTTTCAAAAAATATCCCCCGAAAGATTTCCGTTACGGCTTTCAGGGGACAGCTTCCAAAGTTCGGTACTGTACAGCTACGTACCAAACCCTCAGCGGAAGTAAATTTCAGGTGTATATCTTAATGCGCGTTACCAACAACGGCTATCTCATCAATACGCTTCACTTTAAGAAGGAATAAGCTTAGCTACTGCATAATAACGAACCATATAAGAAATATAAGGCAATATAAGTTTTTAAATACTTGAATAACAATTACTTATATGTCTTATATGGTTCAATAAAAGTCTGTTATTTTTAACCGTAAACTGAAAACTATTTAATTACAAAATTGCTGTCTTTGATGCCTTTGTTGATTTTTACGGATGACACTTCGGCTTTTGAGCTAAACTGACCGTTGCCTTGCTCGCGAGTGTAGGGGATTTTGACGCCATTACCATCTTTGATTTCTTTGTAATCGCCAAAAGTCACGTTCATCATGCCGCCGCCCATGCCTCCCATGCCGCCGCGCTGACCTCCGCCTCCGCCTTGACCGGGTGTGCCGGCTTGTGCAGGTGCGCCAGCCTGACCTTCGGGACGTTGTCCATCAGGACGTGGGCCGCCTTGGCCTCCGCCTGGTCTCATACCTCCTTCAGCAGTGCGTTTTACTTTCAATCCGCTTTCTACGTCAAAGTAGTCGTTCCATTTTCTTCCCTCTGGAATGGCCAATTCCACTTTCCAGGCATCTTTTCCATTGACGGCTTCTTTCCCAACCACCTTTTTTTCAATTTTGTACTCTGCATACAGCATTTCAGGAAAAGGAACGTTTTGTAAGATTTGCGCAACGGCATCGTTTCCTTCGGCCATGCGGTTGTTGGTATTACCACCAAAACCGGACACAGTAGCAACTTTTGTTCCGTCGCAGGTAGCGCGCATTACTTCGTTACCCATCATGTACATCACAGAGGCAAACTTATTGGGCTTTTTTACTTTTACTTCGGATTCCATCGAACCGCGCTGGGTTTCGGCAATGGTGCCGATGGTCAAATCTTCGATTTTGGCAATGGCTTCTTTCCCGCCGACTGCGGCCAAATATTTGTCAATAATGGCATCTGCCGAAGGCGTATCCTGCGCTGACACGGCATAGATTGCTCCTACAAAGAAGAGACTCAAAATTATTTTTTTCATAATTGTGTAGTGATTTTGGTGAAAGTTGGTAAAACTTGGGCTTGAAACAAACAAAAGTACGTAAAAAGTAAATTGTTATTGTGGGTCGAGTTACTGCATTTTGGGAAAACACCGCCCAAACGCCTCTTCAAATCGTTGAAGACCCGTTTTTTATAGAGCGGGGGATAACGCTATATTTCAAAAGGGATGATTTAATTCATCCATACGTATCAGGAAACAAATGGCGAAAGCTCAAATATAATCTTTTTGAGGCCGAAAAAAAGGGTTTTACTACATTGCTGACTTTTGGCGGAGCTTATTCCAATCACATCGCAGCCACTGCGGCAGCCGGGCAGGCCACAGGTTTTGATACCATTGGAATTATTAGAGGAGACGAACTGCGGGCAGATGCTAATCCAACCCTTCGATTTGCGTCTCAATGCGGAATGAAATTACTGTTTGTAAGCCGTGAAGAGTATCGAGATAAAGAAAAATTGGCTCAATTAGTTGGGGAGGGTTGTTATATTATTCCAGAAGGTGGTTCTAATGCCTTGGCGGTACAAGGAGTAGCGGAAGTTGTTGCCGAAATTCAATCTCAATTGAATCGTCCAGTTGATTATTTATGTACGGCTTTAGGCACCGGAGGCACTGCGGCCGGTTTGCTTTCTGCTTCCGAAGCAAAAGTGTTGGTTTTCCCAAGCTTAAAAATCAAAGGGGAAGAGGCAAAGCAAATGATTCTTCAGCATCTTTCCGTGCTGGAAATAAAGGCAGAAATAATGACTGATTACCATTTTGGAGGGTACGGAAAAGTTAAGGACGAGTTATGGAAATTCATCGAACAATTTGAAACGCAAATCAATATCCCTTTGGAGCAGGTATATACGGGTAAAATGATGTTTGGGATCTATGACTTAGTGAAAAAAGGCTTTTTTAAGCAGGGAGACATACTCGTAGCTTTGCACACTGGCGGATTGCAGGGAAAAACAAAATAAGGACCTGAAAATTTTGATGTGACTGCAAAAGAAAATAGCCCCGAAAACTCGGGGCTATTTGTCTACCTATTAACAGCCATGAAAACAAATATTTTTATGCCACTGTGGGCTTGAAAGCAAATCGTTGTATTCCGTAAAAACTACCAAACAATACAGCATTGTAAAACAAATCACCCATTACTGTATTAAAAAATAGATTACCGAATAGAGTTGGTTGATAAAACGCAAGCCCTGCAGCGTAGCAGGTGACTAAACCCTGCCAATTTTGAGGATACATGGTTCCACCATACCACACAAAAAAGTTAGTGATTAAAAAGAACGAAATAGAAGCAATCAAACTGGCAACGACAACGCGCCCGAAAGTCACTTTATTCAAAAATAATATGCCAAAAATTGTAATCAGCGTAAACGAAATGTACGTAGGGAGAGAAGGTTTGCCGATGAAAGCATCGCTCAATAACATGGCGACAACCAGAATCATGAATGCAAGGAACTTGCGACTGAAGTGTGCTGCCCCAAACAAAGCAATGGCTCCAATCGGTGTAAAGTTGAATGGATGCGGCAGAACCCGAGAAAGTGCGGCTAAATATATAAGCACAGCCACTGTACTAAATCTCGTAAAATCTGAATTCATGACTGAGGTAAAGATTTCTCTCAATAATTTTACTTTTTTAATAATTCAGGTGCTTCCTTGAACTTGGGTGTAAAGATAAAACGATAATTGTGAGAATTGCAAGAAGTGTGTAAAAAAAACACTAAAAAAATAACAAATAGTGAACTAATACTTAAAAAAGTTAAACAACGGGCTTCTTCAACTTTCGGGGTTGATTACGCTTTCGTAAATCGAATCAAAATCCTGCCCCCTGAAATCTGCATAGTGCTCAGAATGAAAGCGGTCGGCGCGGCGTAAAATGTGAGTAATCATTTTTTTCTCCGTTTGGGTCAATTCGTTGAAGGCAATCCTGCTGATTTGGGCCATAATGGGGGAAGCTTCCTGTAATGCTTCTATGCCGGTGGGAGTAATTCTCACTCGTTTGGCACGTTTGTCGTTTTCATCAGGAAATTCTTCGCAAAGCCCCATTTTCAGCAAGCGATTGATGATGTCGATGCCTGACGCAAATTCGGACAGCATGGCATAAATCAGTTCGCTTTTTTTAGGAGACTTCATCTCAATCATCAGAAAGAGGTAAATAATATCGTCTAAATTTTTAAAACGCATCTTTTCGACTGCCTTCTTTGAATAAAAATAAGCAAAACGAGATAGTCGGCCTACCAAGGCACTCAATTCCCCGTCAAGAAGGCTTTGCGTACTCCAAAAGTCATCCTGATTCGCATCACTTTCCTGATTGATTTCTTCTTTAAGCTGAAAGGCAGGAATGTGTTGTTCGGCCAAATACCTGACGCAAAAATCCTTGATGTCAATATCAGGGTTTTCGCGGCTATAGGATGCCCAAAGGTTGACCAATTCCACTAATTTCTCCATGGCTTTATAATTCAATACGTTGTCCCGTTTCGGCAATTCCAAATCCTTTCTTTCTTACTGACTGTGCTTCCGGTGAATTTTTACGCAGTAAGGGATTGGTGTGGTTTAAATGAATAAACTGTACTTTGGCTTTTTGGTTTGGCGGTAATTCTTCTAATAACGACATGGTTTCGGTCACAAATGGGTGCGGTACTTCACTCATTGGTCGATTGATTTCGCCGTCTTGGTAAAATGTTCCGTCGATAAAAGCAAAATCAACCCCTTCAATGACGGTTTTAAGCGAGGTACTCCATTTTTGCCACTTGTCAATATCCGGTAGAAAAATAACCTTTTTAGTAAGGCCAATGATTTCAAAGCCAACTGTTTCCGAAAACTCGTCTCGGTGAGGCACACGGAAAGGGCGAACTTTCAAGCGTTCATTGAGTTGGATGTCTTGTGAATCCTGAAGCGGTTGAATTTTTATGTTTTCAATTTGGGTGAGTTGGCTCCAAGGACCGTTGGTTTCTAAAAATTGTTTCATTCGAGGCATGGCGTATACTCCCATTTGCTGCGTTCCCATCACTTCGCGTCCCAAATCCATCAGGCCCGTATAGTGGCCTATGTGTGCATGGGTCAGAAAGATGCCGGCTAATTGATTGGAAGGGTTTTTCGTCAACGACTTTAAGGCTTCTAACTGTTCTTTAAAGTCTGGAGTGGCATCAAATAACCACCGTTGCCCCGTATGTGGATCCACCAAAGCCAAACACGAAACACCCTGAAAGGCCAACTTCTTTTCCCAAACGGCCCGGCAACAATCTTTATTGCACCCTGCCTGAGGGTAGCCACCGTCTTGGGCAGTACCTAATACAAGTATATAGGGCGCTTGAGCAAAGGATTGAGCAAAAAATAAAATGCTCAGTAAATAATGTACTATTGTTTTCACTGTAAAATGCTTTTTAGGTGGATTGTAGGACAAAATAAAACTAAAATTTCGTAACAATTGTCAATAAAAATAGTTTTAAAATTACGATTTAAAAATAAATATGATTGATATCTTTGTTTTATAGTATGAATTCGTACTATTTTTGCATAAATATTGAAATGAAATGATGATTGCGGAATTAAAAGGGGCAGGAAAAGAATACAAAACGGGCGATCAGACGATTGTAGCTTTGCAACCAACGGATTTCCAATTGAATGAAGGTGAGTTGACTTTGATCATCGGGCCATCAGGTTCGGGGAAAACAACCCTGCTTTCCATGTTAGGTTGTGTGATTTATCCGAGTTATGGTGATTTGTGGGTAGATGGAAAGCATATCAATGAGTTAAAAGAAAGGCAATTGGCACGACTACGATTGGAAACGATTGGGTTTGTGTTCCAAAGCTTTAACCTTTTAGCACCGCTCAGTGCAGAAGAAAACGTAGAACTACCCCTTAAACTGTTGGAAGTGGGAAAAGTCGAGCGTAAACGCCGGGTACAGAAAGCGCTGGAAACGGTAGGAATGACCGACCGACGGAAAAGCCTGCCCAAGGCGCTCTCCGGAGGACAGCAACAACGAATTGCCATTGCGCGGGCTTTGGTGACCGAACCTAAAATGGTATTGTGCGATGAGCCTACCGCTTCCCTTGATAAAGACTCATTAGTAGTTGTAATGAAAGAACTTCAATCGCTGGCGCGGCAGGGAAAAGCCGTTGCGGTAGTGACCCACGACCCGCGACTTCAACAATACGCTGACCGGGCGGTAGAAGTTAAAAACGGTTTTGTGACACCGATTGCTTTGAATAAAGTGGATTAATAAATTGAAAAACGCATGAATTCAATCCTACCCATGAAAAACGGATTACTGATGCTTGCCCTGATGTTTGCCTTGGTAAGTTGCGGTGACAAAAAAGCCAAGGAAGAAGCGGCCGCTAAAGCAGATTCCATTCCGAAACCATCGACAAAAAATCAAATCTTAGGGGTAGCGCGTATTGAGCCCGAAGATGGTATTATGAGCCTGACGGCAGGAACCACCGGGCGCGTTTTGGCCGTTTTGATCGATGACAACCAAGCTGTCAGCAAGGGACAACAGTTGTTGAATGTAGAAGTAGTCCTCGAAAATGCACAGCTGCGTCAGGCACAGAGCAAAGTGGGGACCCAACAGGCGACAATTGCCGCAAATCAGGCGACATTGGAAGGGTTGAAAGTAAACCTTAAAAATGCGAAAGAAACCTACGAGCGAAACTTAGACCTTTTCAAAGGGAATGCTCAAACCAAACAGGGGCTTGATGACAGTAAAGCTGCACTCGACAAATTGGTGAAAGACTTAGAAACTGCCGAGGCTAACATCCGTCAGGCACAAAGTAAAGTGGGAGAGATGCAGGCTGATATTAACTATTACCGAACGGTAGTTGAAAAGAAAAGAGTAACCGCATTACTCGGCGGGAAAGTGCTGAAAGTATTGGTTAAATCGGGCGATTACGTCAATAACGATACCAAAATAGCGGACTTTGCGCCCGAAGGAGCTTTGTATGCCAAAACGGAAGTGGACGAATTGTACGCGGAACGGGTTCAGGTGGGACAAAAAGCCTTTGTGCTTTCTCAAACGACGGGCGATACGCTGGCGAAGGGAATGGTCAGTTATGCGGCGGATTATCTCAAACAAAAGTCTCTTTTTAAAGATCAGTCTACCGAACAGGAAGATCGCCGTGTGCGTGATGTTTCAATTCGGCTGGATTCGGGGAAAATGCCGTTGATTGGTAGCCGCGTTGATTGTATTATTCTTTTGAAGTAACGGATAACGGTAAACGGGTAACTGATAAACGGATAACAGCTAACGAACTAACATAAAATGCTCAAAGAAGCCTTTAAATTCATGTGGTACGACAAGGCCAAGATGTTTGGAATCTTGTTCGGTATCATTCTGTCGGTGTTTTTGATCGGCCAACAGCTTGGGATCTGTTTTGCGCTTTTAGGAGGTACGATCTCATTGGCCGAAAATAACAAACAATACATCTGGGTGGTCAGCGATAAAAGTCAACAAGTCAGTGATTTGCCTTTATTGGATATGCGTATTTCACGGGAGTTGATGACCGTTGCAGGGGTGTTGCGCGCCAATACGATGGTCGTGGGAGCGGGGAGTGCCAAATTCAAAGACGATACCAAAACACCCATTACGCTCATTGGGACCCAATCGCCGCGTCACATTGGAGGGCCGTGGAATTTTGTAAAGGGTAATTTGGAAGATTTACAGCAGGAGGGAGCGATTATAACGGATGAATATGATCAGATTTCTTCCAAAAAAATAAAGATGGGCGACCATTTTGAGTTCAACGGAAATCGCGCTTTTCTGAGCGGAAATACCCGGGGAGCCAAAGGTCTCGGAGTAGCCTACGGCTTTACTACGGTGGAACGAGTGCGTAAGCTTTGCAAGATTCCGACCACCCAAGCTTCCGCTTTTTTGGTGGAAATTGAACCCGGATACACCAATCAGCAAGTGGTTGACAATATAAATAAGGAACTCATGGGCGTAAAAGCCCGTGATGGTCAGACCTATACCGATGAAAGTTTGAAGTATTTTGCCCTTAACAGCGGTATTGTGGCCTCGTTTGGGCTATTGGTTGTTTTTGCCATTATAACAGGATTTGCCATTGTGGGTTTAACCATGTTTTCCGCCGTCAACGACCGCTTGAAAGATTATGGTACCCTCAAAGCCATTGGCGGGACCAACGGAATCATTCGGCAATTGATTTTGTGGCAGGCGGTTATTTATTCGGTGGTGGGTTTTGGAATCGCTTTTGTTTTGTTAAAAGGCTTTGTGAACGTGACCAAAACCAGCCTTAATATCAAAATTACCCCTTATCTAACGCTTTTCCTGATTGGCGTCACTCTCTTTATTGCCATTTTGGGCAGTCTGTTTGCCATGCGAAAAATCATTAAGATGGAGCCTGCTCAAGTATTCAGAACCTAAAAATATCCGTAAGTCGCCATGAAAAAGGCATTCTATTTCTTTCCTCTGATTTTTTCGTCACTTTATTCTTATATAGCAACAGCGCAGCGACTTACGCTCGATGATGCGCTCAAAGCGGCCCTTGAAAACCGCTGGGAACTCAAAAATCAACAGTTGCAGATTCAATTGGCGGAGGGGGAAAATGATAAATTAAGCGCAAAATGGCTTCCGCAAGTCAATGCTTCGGCAGATTTGCGTTGGAATACCCAACTCCAAACGTCCGTGTTTAAAAATGCCCCTTTTGCCAACGGTCAGGATGTGAAATTGGTGTTGGGAGTTCCCTTTAATAATAATCTCGGACTCAATGCGGAGCAAAAAGTGTATGATGCCGCTACAAAATATGACCGTCAATTGAATCAGGCTTCTGTCCAAAGTCAGGCGATAACGCTTGAAAAACAGAAAATAGACGTAAAATTGGCCGTAACCGAAGCTTATTTCGCTGCCTTGTTTAACGGGGAGAAAGTAGCGTTGGCTGAAAAATCAGTGGAGCGGACAAAAGCGTATTTGGAAGCGGGAAAAACAAAGTTAGAAAAAGGGACGTTGCTCAAAAATGATTTCGACCGTTTGGGGTTGGACGTAAACAATGCCCAAACTACCCTTAATAAAGCACGACAGGAATATGCGTTGGGCTTGGAAAATTTAAAATACCAAATTGGATTGAAAAGCGAGGCTGTTATTGAATTGGTGGAGACATTAACTGGTTTGTTTCAACAAAATCAAGTGGTATCATCGGAGGGTACTGCCGAACAACGCCCTGAGGTTTTACAGGAGCAGGCTTCGCTGAAAATCAATGAGTTGACCGAGCAAAAACAAAAGGCGCGATTGGCTCCCGTGGTGTCGGCCTACGGAAATTATACCGCCTTGCAATTGAACGATAAATTCAATCCTTTTTCCGCAGGAACGTGGTTTCCTTATAATTATGTGGGTCTGAAAGTGAATGTTCCGATTTTTGACGGGAAACAAACGAATCTGTTGAAACGGGATTATGCCATTCGGGCACAGGTCAATCGGAATACGGTCGAAAAATTAAAGGCGGATTTCGGGTACGAGGTGCGCAATACCTCCAATACCTTGAGTCAGGAAAAAGCCAATTTAACCGATACAAAAGCGAATCTGGCGTTGGCCCAACAAATTCTGGAAACCGACCGTTTGCGCTACGAAAAAGGAACTCTTCTTCTATCAGACCTTAAAAATACGGAATACAGCCTTCAAAATGCCGAAAACAATTACCTGACGAGTGTTTATAACTTTCTGGTGGCGTCGGTACGTTACAAAAAAGCGACCAGAGGATTGTAAAAAGTTAAGGTAAAAGTTTCAGTAATTCTTTCATTATCAGCGTCATGTTGGGTTCCGCTTGGTAGGCAGCCGCCAAAATTTTACTGATTTCGGCTTTTTCCAGCGTTTCGGGAATACACATATCGGTAATGACGGACACGCCGAAAACGGGCAGATTCATGTGTCGGGCCACCATTACTTCGGGCGCAGTACTCATTCCAACGGCATCAGCACCCAGCAAACGTAGCATTCGATATTCGGCTTTGGTTTCCAATTGTGGTCCAGTTACGCTCACATAGACCCCTGCATGTGCGCGAATGCCGTGTTTTTGGGCAATTTGCAGCGCATTTTCAATCAGTTGCTCGTCGTAGACATCACTCATGTCCGGAAAACGGTCGCCTAAAGAGTCGAGATTGGCACCGCGTAGCGGATTTTCGGGTAAAAACTGACTGATATGGTCGTTGATAATCATCAAATCGCTCGTTTGATAGGAAGGGTTGAGCCCGCCCGCAGCGTTAGAAACCAACAGTTGTTGAATACCAAGCAATTTCATCACCCGAACGGGAAATGTCACTTGCTGCATGGTATAACCTTCGTAATAATGAAAGCGTCCTTGCATACAAATGACCTTTTTGCCCGCCAATATCCCAAACAATAATCGTCCTTTGTGAAACTCAACGGTAGAAACTGGGAAATGCGGAATGTATTCGTACTCAATGGTATAGTCAATTTCAATGTCATTGACCAGTGCGCCAAGTCCTGTTCCCAGAATAATGCCTGTTTGAGGGATAAAACCGTTGGTTTGTTGTTGAAGGTAGTGGGTAGCTTCCTGTATTTGTTGGAGAGTCATGGAGAGTTGCGGTCATAGTAAATCGGGCTAAAACTAAAACCAATTTTTGAGACGTTCAAAAAAAGTAAACCTTGACTCGATATAAAATGCGGTACTTATATAGACTTTGTTTTAGAAACTGTTTTAAAATATCAATCAAGGCGTTTCAACATTAGCTGAATCATAGCTAAATAAACCGCACGGGCGGCCCCGCATACTTTCACTATTTTGAGTGTGCTTTTCGTAATC
>NZ_JAIXST010000231.1 GCF_027484545.1 Runella sp.
ATGCCATAAATGCAATTACAGGCAATAATAGAAAAAAGTTATTACCATTACTATTCCAAAGATGCTTCCTTAGCCATAACCACTTTGAGTCCTTCGCTTGACCATAATCTAATTTTACAGCATCATTGAGGACATATGAAGCATTGTCAAGTAAATTGTCTGAATGTGTTGTTTTATTGGGTATATGACTTAAAACTTGGGAACTTTGTTTTAAAAGGGCTATCCCTTTATCAACAAAACCAATATGAATACAATTTAGACCATATAAATATAGAAATTCACCTGTCTCAGAACTCACATTTTTATAATATTTTGAAAATATTTTAAGAATATGATTTGCTTCAATATATCTTTCATTTTTCATGTGGCACTCTGCTTCTTTTATAAATGAATATGCCGCATTTTGGTCATTACCGTTCACCTTTGATAATTCACCACATTCTCTGAAATATTTTGCACCATTATCATAATCGCCTTTTTCTAATGATGTTAATCCATTTTTGAATAATTCGTCAAGATTCATAAGAATATATTTTTTTAAATTTCCAACGACCGCAGGGGTTGATGGTGAGCGAAGCGAGCCTTTACACCCCTGCCCGGTTGGGCTGTTCGCCTGACCTCGCGGCCTGCTACCTGTCGCCGGGAAGCTGCCCATTTTAAGTACTGTACTTTTTCCCTCCATATTCTATCTGAACCGTTCTCTTATGTAATCGATTTGTTTTTTTCCTTCGAGTTTATCAGTAGCAGGATTTGTCCTGACAAAAAACTCTGTTTGGTCATAAAAGCAAGGCTCATTTGATGCTTTGCAGTCAACCTTCAATACCAAGCGCCCACCCACATTGAACAGTTCATAGTCAATTAGTGAATAGAACTCAGAGCCAACTTTTGAGTTTATTGCATTCTTAAAGTTGAGTTTATATTTGTCGGCTGTTGTAAAGAAGTCGTCTTCAACTCCTTTAACTTCTCCATTGTCAGCGATACCTATAAGTAATACTCCACCATCTGCATTTAGAAAACCAACTATATTTTTTAATGACGTTTTTTCAATCTCTTTATCTTTCTGTCCCGTTCTTGTATTTTTTGAAAATGATTCTTTGAACTCAATATGTTTATTCTCCCCTTTCCTTATCAGACCTAAAATTTGATCTTCTATAGAAAGTTGTTTTAATGGACTTTGAATACTTTCAAACTTATCAAGAATCACAGTTGCACTCTTTGGGTTTAAACTAAGTTCCGCCTTTAGCTGATTAATAGTATTCTGTATTTCAGAAAGCTTTTGATTAGTCAGAACCAGTAAACTTTGTTCTTGCAGACTCGGAACTGATACATAACAACTTTCAAGGTCTGATTTATTGATATTGGGAATAAAGCTACCGCTGGTCAATGATCTTAAGATTTGCTTCCCCAAATCTGAATGAAAAAATAGGGCAAGGAATTCTGACTTTACAATATTGGGATTAAGTACTATTTGGAAAAGATTCTGATGTTTAATTTTTGTCTCGTTAATAGCAGCTACAACTGGTGATGGGCCAATCTTGGGTATATAAATACTATTTGGTTTCTCCTGAAAATGTTCACGAGTTAGATTAATCTCGAGAGCGACTTCATTTAACTTATATTTTGAATATTCCTTATACTGTGTTTGAAGATTGTTTATTTCATTCTCAATTCTGAATTTATGAAAAGATTCGAAGTCTTTCCTCGGAATTATGATCCCAGTGGCTAAATTACTTGATGAGGTTCTTGAAATAAAGGATTTTATCAAAGACTCATAGTCACTTGATACTTCTCCAATAAAAAGTTCTTTTTGCTTTCGTTTTTCAAAATGAATGATAATCGGTTGAAATGCTGTCGCTGGGTAAAGCAACTTCTCAGGAAGCTCGAATACAGAATTATAGAAATAACTTTCTAAAGCCAGGTCGTTAATAAATCTTTTTCCTTGTTGTGAAAATAAAATACTTGGCTCAACTAAAAAAAACGCTTCTCCTCCATCTTTTAAAGTCCGTAGCGAAGTTAAAATATAGCTCCAATTTTTATTAATCTTTAATTTAGAAACCGTGTCAACAAGCACTGATTGCAACCCAAATGGAAGGTCGCCTATAATTAAATCAAATTGCCTACTCTTAATATTCTCAAAATCACTTTCAAGTTTTATTTCTGTCTGTGATTGTGTTAAAACATTGAGTATCTGGGGTGTGGAAAAATTTAAGAATAGAATCTTTTTGTCCTGTTCGTCTAACACAAACTGATTTAGAAAATCAGTTACTACTTGTCGGCTTGTCTTCATTGTTCTTTTTTGTTCACTTAACCACCTAATCGTAGTGTCTATTTTGGATTTTTGTTCATTGCATCTTTCAACTTTTCGCCTAATTCAGAAACTTGAGCGGTAGAACTTTGATTTGGCTTAGACCTGTAGGAGGTATTTGTTCGTTTATACAAGATGCTCTTAAGCCAGTCCTGCTTTATCTTGAACTGTTGATGAAAATTCTTAGGCGCACAATACAAAACGAATTCACATATTTTTACTGCTAACTCAATTTTGTCTAATCTTATCAGCACTTCCAAAAAGCTATAAAAACCTGCAATCACATTCTGTCGGGCACCGGATGAAATTTCATCCAGTTTCCTGCCTACAATGCTATTATATAAAAATACACCTTGCTTGTCGTGAATGTCTTTGCAGATTTGTTTTTGTTTATCCCTTATTTGCCCAAAATCTGTAAATGAAATTTCGTTGTACTTACTTTTTTCTTTTAAATCTTGCCAATCAGATATTATTAAGATTGATCTGTACTGTAGCAACATACCCGATAACTCTAAATCTAAGTCGTCTACAAAGTTAAATCCTGAAGAGGCATAGGTAAGTAAACTGTCAATTGCTTTCTCCTTTTGCTCTCTTGTACCGTTTGCCCAATAATATGTTGCCCACATTTTTGTAAATGTAGCATAATGCACTTTTTCATTAGAACCTTTTGCGCTGTTCTTATTAAAATGGTAACTATACTCATCTAAATACCTTAGTGCTAATTCTTTCTTTCCCCTGTCAACAAGGTATGCAGCTAAGTTTAAAATAGCTGGTAGCTTTACTTCCAAAGGGCTTGTTGTTCTGTTTATAATTTGCTTGTAGCTGTCTATAACTTCGATTTCATTTTTAGCCAGCCGGTTAGCATTTGCAGTGAGCAACAAAGAATGCTCAACATCTAATGTTTTGTCTCTGTTTACTTGATTTCTCCTAATAACACAATTACCTTTAAAGGGCCCCGGACGTTTTTCAAAGTAATCACTCATTATTTGAAATATTTCCTTAGAATATATTTCAAAGAATTTATGTTCATCATCAATTTTTATAATTTTCAGTTTAACTAACTCATTCACAGCTGAGTTAAAAACATCAGACTCATGCTCAAGATTCAAGATATATTGAGCCTTTTCTATGACATTGCTCAAGTCATCTAACAAACTCAAAACCACAAATAGGTCTTTGGCCTTTGGTGATAAATATTCATAAATACGGCCATATAGAAAATTGATAGCTGTGTCTCCTTCCTTAATTTTGTAGTTTACCGCATCAGTAAATCCTTTTTGTCCAATGATAAACGCAAATTGAAAAATAAACAAAGGTCTGCCACTAGTTATCTCGAATACTTTATGGTTTTTTTCAGGTATGTCTAACTCATGCTTTATAATTTCATCACTACCAAGCTCCTCATTTTTAATAACTTCTAACAGAAAACGTTTCGTTTCTTCTTGTGTAAGTTCATTAGTCTGAAACTCCTGTCCAATATTTATATTGGCAGCCCTTGTTGTAATAATTACTTTGTGTTGGTTAGTGTTTAGTTGAGATATAAACAAATCTATCTTGTCTTTTTCTTCTTTAGGAAAGGTCTCAAAGTCGTCAATAACAAGGAGTAGTTTTCTTCCTTTAAGGTTAATTATAGAATTTGAATCATCAGTTTCATTGTTGAACAAAACTTTGTTAATTCCTTTAAGTAATTCGGCTAATGTTGTTATCTTGTCGGTAATTTCTTCAATCTTTCCTGTGTAGTAGTCATATTTACGATCCTTAGCTGACAAGAAAACAATATAATCAAAGAATTTGCGCTCATCATTGGCTATGTCTTCGCACAGGCTTTGAATAGTGGCAGTCTTGCCAACACCTCCATGACCCCAAACTGTGGCACAAACAGAAGCTTTGTTTTTAAGAAGAAAGTCCTTCAATCTTCTTTTTATTCCAATATCGATATACTTTTTGTAGTTGTTTTCGTAAATATTACGAATAGTACCATTATGACTTTTAACTTTAATCCCGTCGTTAGTTATATCTAATTCGCAAAATTCATCCCATTCTTGGAAGTGAATACCTGTTTCCAGCAGCTTGTTATATTTAACTCTACCTGTAAGTTTTTCATCAATACTATTGAAGAAAAATATTTCTTTACCAAAAGCTGTAACTTCTATGAATGGAGATAGTCTAAAATAGTAGTTTATGCCGTAACTTCCATAGAGGTTTTTAATTTGAAATTCGCAAATATTTCGAGGGCAACTCCAAACACTATAATTAGTGCCATCACTTTTATAGAGAATACCTTTATATACATTAGCGTCAAGAGAAGTAACGTAAATTATATCTATATCCTCCTTAATTAATGGCAAATCGGATGTTGAAATGGCATTGTATAAATCTTGCAGTATAGAATTTACTTTCTCAGGAGCATCTTCATAAACGAAACCATGGCCTAACAATTCATTTCTTACTTTTGGGTATTTTTCAAGAGCTTGATTTAGCTTACCGCTTTTAAAAATTTCTGTATTTATATCAAGTTTACGACATATCATTACAACTATGCCTATAGTTGGCTTTATTATATTCTGCAATACAAATTCTCTATCTTCATAATCAAGTTTATCTACGTTCTTATTCCATAAATATCCAAGTATGTAAATCAACGTATATTCAAAACGAGCTTGATGGTGCATTTTTAACGAGGATTTATCTCCCATAGATTGTAAGAAATCTATCCGTTGTTGAATCTGCTTTCTAATATAATCCATATTTGTCTACTTAAAATCTTTGAGTCCTTCGGGATTGCAAGATTCAAAACGTGAAATATTTTCTGAGATGAATAAAAGTTTTCTGTATCAAGATTTGTTAAAAACTTGACTGTCGAGACGTGCACCCTGTCGCAAGAATGCTGACCTACAAACCTAAAACTAACTTTTTCTGGCGTTTCCTGTGTCACACGAAACCCGCCGAACGGACAAAAAACTTAACCTCTGAGGCCCGCTTCCTGTGGCCCAGAAACTGGCAAACGAACACTTGAAAAGCCGATGCACCCAACGTGTTATTAGACGAAAAACCGCTTCACTACAACGAGTTGATTCACAGGTATTTTTCGTGCATTGGTTAACACTTTGAGGTTTTAAGTTGTTCTATTGTACAAGAATATTGAATTGTGCCTATATTCGCAAATAATTTTTTATTTATTTATCCAATGGTAGTAAACCATCCTGAGTTCAAGCAAAAAGTGGTTCGGAAATGGAACATAGCAGGCTATCCCAATTACTTTTTTGGGGAAGATAAGCAGTTGTATCGCATAGATTCACGTGATTGTATCCACCAAAATAAACGCATCCTCAAAGGATATTCGCAAGGGTACGTGCTTAAGAGCAGGTTTTTCAGTTTAGACCGCCTTCGTACCATGTTAATCCGATGTACTGATTCGGTTTTATAAGTCGTCGAGGGGGCTGCGTATTTGCCCAATGGCTTCGCTGCTTACGTGTGTATAGCGTTGAGTAGTGCGTATATCGGTATGCCCCAATAGCGCTTGAATGTATCTGATGTCGGTGCCAGCTTCTAAAAGGTGCGTAGCAAAAGAGTGTCGAAGGGTATGAATCCCCGCCCTTTTGGTAATACCGGCTTTGGCCGCAGCCTCGGCAAAAACGATTTGCAGGGTACGAGTAGAGAGCGGCTCGTGGGTTTCGGCATTTTCGATGAAATAGGTTTTAGGCTGCTTCTTTTGCAAATAGTCTTTGATTTCAGGAATCAGTTTTTCGGAAAGCATCACAATTCTGTCTTTTTTGCCTTTGCCCTGCTCAATGCGGATGGTTTTTCGCTCAAAATCAATGTTACTGCATTTTAATTGGCAAAGTTCGCCTACACGCAAACTTGCCGCGTAAATGAGTCGAAAAGCCATTTGGTATTTCAGTCCGGTCGTATGAGCGAAAATAGCTTTTACTTCGTTTTTGCTGAACACTTTAGGCAATTGGTCAGGTACTTTGGCATAGGACAACTTAAAATACGGGAGTTTGGGCTCGCCCAAGACTTGTTCCCGATAAAACTTGTACGCATTGAGCACTATGTTGATAGTGGAGTAGCTTTTCTTTCGCTTTTCGGCCAAAAAATGCAGGTAACTTTTGAGTTCTTCAAGTGGCAGTGTGGCAAGGGGTTTGTCTTTGACAAAATGAATGAGGCTTATCAAAGCACTTTTATAATTTTTAATGGTTTTATAGCTATAATTCCGAATTTGAAGTTCTCGCACTACTTCCTGAATTGTAGGATGGTTGGCAGCCTCTACATTTTTTGGCTTATATTTCCACGATTGTTTTTGGCCAGGCTGCTGATGCGGTGGATTTAGGTACCGATTGATTTCTTCGACAGTGGCTTTTGGCTTATACAATCGGATAATTTCCCGTGAAAATTGACAGTGTTCTTTGCCAAACAATTGGCCTATTTTAACCACACTCCCGCGGGTATTGGGCACTACCCAACACCTGCGGGAATAACTCCAACGGCGACCCGGCACCTGCTCAATGAGGGGATTGGCGGATTTGTCATTGAAAACCGCACACAATAAATCGGGGTCTTGAGTGTCTATGGAGATGTTTACCACGGGGCTTTTTGTCTTTTAGACGAAACAAAATGAAAAAGTAAAGATAAACTCCTCACTTCCTCTTAACCACCAACACATTACTCACTGCCCTTTCCCCTTCATGGTCAAATTTCTTATTATCGCAGGGATAATTCACCACGCCTTTTTTGGCAATCCACATCGTGGTAGAGCCGCCGCCGTCTAAGTTGACGGCATCGCGGCAGCCGAGTTGGCGAGCCAAAAAGGTCAGTTCGGCTAAATTCAGTCCGTAGGATTCAGGAGTGCGGCCGTCTATGGTTAGGAGCAGTACTTTTTTGTCATGCGTTGTGCAGGCGCAGGTGCGTGGGTGTCGGTTGTCGTTGAATCGGACCGCCGACGCGGGCGTTTTTAGAAGAGTTTCATTTTTGCCATCCAAAATAAGTAGAGGTCCTGAAAGCATCACATTGTCGTAAGGAAGGGTGTATTCCCAACCCACCGTTGGTTGCCCTTTTAGAATCCTTATTCGGTTGCGGTGCAGGACAATGGCGGCTTGGCCGTGAAAAGCGGCTTTGCTACCTACTTTGAAACGCGTGGTGTCGGTCACTTGCCCGTTGACTTTGATAAAATCAACCGAGCCCCCGTTTTTTACGTCGAAAAATCCGCCATTGACGGCAATAAGGGCGTTGTTTTCTTGGGCAATTTTGCTCGTCAGGCGCAATTGACCTTTGGTTTTATCTTTTTTGTTCAACGAATCGGCAGTGGCAATGCCCCATTTCAGGCGACGGCTTCGATACGGAATTTCCAATACATTGATGCTTTGGTTGGCGCTAAACAATTCACGGTTTTGAAAATGAATGCTTTTCCACCGAATGCCCCCGCCGATTTCCTGAACGTTCCATTGGGCTTGGTGCAATGCGAGAGAATCATTGGGTGTTTGCGCGTAGAGCGCGGATAGATTTAGCAGCAATAAAAACAGGATGGGTTTCATTTTATTTCCTAATTTTGTGAATCGTTTAACAACAAAATCAATCGAATTATTCTTCAAATATGGCAAAAGTTCCGGTTAATAAGCATCAGCCTGTTTATCAAATGCCCACTTCACCGCTGGCGGTGAAGACTAAAAAGTTTGCGTTGGACAAAAAAAAGTACGTACGCATTGCCTTGCGTCAGACGTGGGAACAGCAAAAAGTGTGGACACTCGTTCCTTTGGGACTTTTATTACTCAATGCAATTTTGGGGCTTACGGGCGTGTATCCTAATATATGGGTGTACATCGTCGTCGTTTTAGGCGCGGCTTTGTACGTTGGTTTTTGGTGGGTACAATTTACGGGGGTAACGCAATTAGAACAGTATAAACAATTGTTTGACAAATACTTATACGAAATTGATAGCCGCCAAATCATGGTAAAAACTAATCCGAAAGAAGGCGGTATCATGCAGTGGGACCAAATCAAAAGTGCCTACAAAGAAAAAGACGCATACATATTGGTGATGGCACGGGGGCAGTTTTTGCATTTCCCAACGTCGGTTTTCAACTCAGAGCACGATTTGCGCCTTTTTGAGCGCATTTTGAAACAAAAGAATCTGTTGCCTGAGGTAAAAGCTTAAAAAAACGGACAACGGACATACGGAAAACGGAATGTTCGGAAAAATGGCTGTGGAAACATAGCCATTTTTTTTATTTTTGGCAAAGCAAAAGTTAAATTGAAAATTAACTGATAGTCAAATCCTTGCGCGCAGGGAATGCCTGTCCAGCGTGACGGTCGGCCGCTGCCGAGCGCGTTGGGTTTGTGCGCAGAAGCTTTGGACAGTCGGAGCGCCGATGCGACTGCCCTTCTTTTGACGGTTCGCCGTTGCGATACTTTTCTTGGGCAAACGGTCCGCCGCTGCGGCAAGAAAAGTAAGGGCTCACCAACTCGGAAAGCTTTTATTAGTAATTCGAAGCAAATAATTCCTAACATACTCCTAACCCTTCCAAAAATCCCTTCACTCATGGACAATCAAGCTCTTCTCAGCCGTCAGGAATTCTTAACTCAAATGGGCCTGTTGGGCATGGCTGCCGCTTTGGTGCCGCTAACAACTCAGGCCGAAAACCGTAAAATCCGCATTGGACTCATTGGCTGCGGCAGCGTATCAGGAATGTACCTGCCGCATTTGTCAAAATCACCCGTGGTGGAACTAATCAGCGTCTGTGATATTAAACAGGAACGGGCAAAAGCAGCGGCTGATAAGTACAAAGTGCCTCATCATTTTCCTCACATAGATCAATTACTGAGCGGACCATCGTTTGATTTGCTGGTCAATCTGACCAATATGCAGGAACACGGGCGGCTCAATCGTCAGGCGATTTTGGCAGGAAAGCACGTTTGGAGTGAAAAACCCATGGCCAATACCTACCGTGAAGGCCGTGAATTGTTAGACTTGGCGATTGAGAAAAAAGTACGGATTTGGGGCGCTCCTGCCGTGGTGAACAGCCCGCAGTTTGCGTTTATGGCCAAAGCCATCAATGAAGGTAAAATCGGAAAAGTAGCGGCGGCTCACGCGCATTACGGGCATTTGGGTCCAACGTGGTCCGCGTTTTTCTACGAGAGAGGAGGGGGGAGTTTGCCCGATTTGGGGGTTTACAATTTAGCGACGTTGAGCGGCTTACTGGGCCCGGTGAAATCGGTTGTAGCGATGACAAACGTATTGACGACGGAACGTCAGGTAGATGATAAAGGAAAAATCAAAGTAGAAGCCGAAGACAACGCCATGGTAGTAATGCAGCACGCAAGCGGAGCGTTGTCGCACGTACAATGCGGATTCAATTATTTTGACCCTTATGGGCACGAAGGAAGCGGTCAGGAGAAACCAACGGTTTCCATTGTCGGGACGCGCGGCGCGATGCACCTCATTGGCTACGATTGGAAACCGTTTGGCGTAGACATGGCCACTATTGACGACGAAAAAGGCAAACGGTACGCTACGGATGCGGGTACACACGTGTGGGAACAGGGTGCATCCGTCATTGCGGAAGCCTTATCAACGGGCAAAGAGCCACTCATTGCGGCCGAACACGCCCTGCACGTATTGGAAATCATTGAAGCCGCTCGTGAGTCGCAGGCAAAGGGCCGGCGAATTCAATTGACTTCCACTTTCAAATGGCCTGTGGTTGTGTAAGTTAGACCCTGAAAATATTTTTAACCAATAGTGAATCAGAAAAGTACAATTTTGTTATGTTTGCATACTGATTGATTATTTTGTTTAAACCCTTTATTTACAAACAGTTGTAAAATTTGACTTTCGTTTAGAAAGTGTGGTATTATTCCTTGTTTAACGAAAATATTATAAAAAGGTTGAAATGAAATAAACTATATTTGCAACTGCCGCGTTAGAAATTCAATCGAAAACTTTCATTTTTCCTTTGATTTATCCCATAAAAACGAACCTTATCCATTGATTATGAGCTACTTGATAAAAGAATCTGACGGTTACCGATACATTGACGAAGGTCAGGGAGATGTATTGCTGCTGTTGCACGGGCTTTTTGGCGCGTTGAGCAACTGGGATGGGGTGATTACGCATTTCAGTAAAAATTACCGAATCCTCATTCCGATGCTTCCTATTTATGAGATGAATCCGCGCGAAGCCGGATTGGAAGCATTGGTTGCTTTTACAGAAGGATTTGTAGCGTCCAAAAAATTAAATGATCTGACCCTTATCGGCAATTCATTGGGAGGACACATTGCTATTCTTTATACTTTAAAAAATCCCGAGCAAATCAAACGTTTGGTGTTGACGGGCAGTTCAGGGCTGTTTGAAAACGGAATGGGTGGTTCGTATCCCAAACGCGGAAGTTATGAGTATATCGCTGAACGGGTAGCCTATACGTTTTATGACCCAAAGGTAGCGACCAAAGAATTGATTGATGAAGTATTCGAAACGACGTCGAGCATTCCTAAGTGCATGAGTATTGTAGGCATTGCCAAATCGGCGCAACGTAATAACGTGGCCAAAGATTTGTACCGAATAGAAGCGCCAACGTTGTTGGTTTGGGGGTTGAATGATACCATCACACCACCGCACGTTGCCCACGAATTCAATCGCCTGATTTCTAATTCTGAATTATACTTCATCGATAAATGTAGCCACGCTCCCATGATGGAGCACCCCGAACGCTTTAATGTGCTGCTTGACCAATTTTTGGTAAATCATAAAATTGCCGAAGTTGGTTTAGTAACCGTTTAAATCGTTCAAAAGTCGCCAAGGGGTTTTAAGCCATTTGGCGACTTTTTTCTTGCAATTTTACGGGCTTCTATTACTTTTACGTAGTAGAAAGTAGTACAACCCCTCAATTATGACACCCGACCGACCCGCTACTCGGTATAGTTATCTTCCCAAATGGCTCGCTTGGCTCGATTTTTTAGGCTTATTGGAGCGAGATCCCTTCGGCAATTCGTTGCTTATCAAACGCTTACTAATTTCTGCCATTGGGTGGTTTACGTATTGGCGCTTTACAGTCGTCAATAAAACACAGATTGAAGGAATAGAACACTTGGAAAATCTCCCGGAACACGACGTTTTGTTCCTCTCAAATCACCAAACCTATTTTGCGGACGTTATCTCGTTTTACCATATTTTTTCGAGTGTCAAGTGGGGTTTTAAAAGTACAATTGTACCGCCGCTCTATCTGTTGGCACCCCGGGCGCGGAGTTATTACATCGCAGCCAGCGAAACCATGAAAGCGGGCATTGTTCCTAAATTGTTTGGATTGGGCGGAGCTATTACCGTAGAGCGTTCGTGGCGAGCCGAAGGGCAAAACGTGAAGCGCGCGCGCGACTCTTCGGCGGGAGATAAAGTTGCCCAAGCCCTCGCCCATGGTTGGGTTGTGAGTTTTCCGCAAGGAACCACCAGCCCGTATGCACCGTTGCGAAAAGGAACGGGGCATTTGATTCAGGATAATAATCCGCTGGTAGTTCCCGTGGTTATTAATGGGTTTCGTCGGGCATTCGATAAAAAAGGACTTCGCTTTAAAAAACGAAATACGACATTGACTGTACGTTTTAAAGCTCCCCGACGCTATGCTCCTTCACTGAGTGTGGAGGAAATTGTGGAATTGGTACGCAAAGAAATTGAACAGGATATTCCCTACGAAAAAATGAAATGGATGCGGGGCGAGGAATGAGAAATGTATTTTCTCTGTGTTCCTCTTTCCCTCTGTGGTTAATTTTTTTAAACCACGGAGAAACGGAGGAACACAGAGGAATTTTAATTGAATAAATCTTCGGTTCGTTCCAACATTAGTATGGAGGCTTGCGGTACAATGACGTATTTTTCGTTGTTGTAAACTACATCAATGGCATTTCGTTGGAGATAAATGGCTAAATCGCCTTCCTGAGCCTGTAGAGGCATGTATTTTACTTTTTCTTCCGTTTCTTTCCAAGGCTCATCCTCTGTGGGCGTGGGAATGGGATAGCCGGGGCCCACTTTAATCACGTAGCCACTTTGTACCTGTTCTTTTTCAGTGACAGTTGGAGGCAGATACAATCCTGTAGGGGTTTGATCAACCGGATTTTTGGGACGGATGAGCACACGGTCGCCCACAATGATGAGGCGTTTCAATTGATTATCGGGGGTTACTTCAAGCATTTTTTATTCCTAAATGGAGGTTTTATGTTGGATAATGTTAGCCAAAAATTGGCCAACGTGTTTAAATAAACAACAATCCTCGTAAAAAAGTTGATTTAATCAACGCCAGAAAAGCGTGGATTGACCACGTTGTTGTTGATGGAGCCAAAAGTATAATTGAGTCCAAAGGAAGACCCGTACCTAAAAGTGGTGGGTAATTGCCTGCCACTGAGTAGTATTTCTTCGGCCGTTCCTGTAGACTTAGCCAGTGAAATTTGGTTTTTGATCAAACTGGCATTGCCTGAAAAACGAAGAAAAAGGCCTTCTAACACTCGCCAAGAAAAATCTAATTCAAGACTGAAACGATATTTAGACGAATCGTGGAGGTATTGGTAGGTACTGACTTCGGAGCTGAAGTTGCCCCACGGCTCCGTAACTCCAAAAATTCCCGTGATTTGGTGGTAGGGTAATAATTCGCGGGTTTTGTCAAAAATGGTGGTTTCGATGTAATCAACGTCGCGGATGCCCGCTTGATATACCCAACGAAACTGTCGGCGAGTAATTTGTGAAATGGGAAAGACGCTGTATTCCAGCGCAGGAGCTACGCTATGGGAATAATTGGTGTTTTGATAAATGGAATGAAAACCACGGTAAAAGCCACCCGCTGACCAATGTTCCGAAAACCCTTTGACGTACAAAGATGAAAACCCATAATTGATATTTGATACCTTGATTTCTTCTCCATTAACGGTAAAGCGGCTACGATTTTCGTTTTGATAACCCGAAAAAATGAACTTGGAGGAAGGAGATACCCGACTCACTCGAAAACTACTGGCGAGTGATAGATAGCTTTTATTGCTCTCGCCGCTAAAATTACCGCTTCCTCCCAAATTGAAAACCCAATAATTCCATCGGTCACGTTCAGGTTGGGTATCTTGCAATTTTCGTTTAGGAAAATTGAAGCTGACCTGTTGAAAAAATTCAGTATCAATCAAATACGGAATCAAACCTTGTTTAATGGTTTTTAGTAAGGATTTACGAATCATATCTTCCGTATCTGTCTGTCGAGTACTGAAAGTAAGCGTGTCTGATTTCGTGTTGTATTGATTATGCCCTAAAAAATTGACCGTATAAGTATGTCCTCCTGCTCCTGTGGTTTGATTGATGACTAGAATTTCAATGTCAGACTGTAAACGATCTCTTACAAAATCGAAAAATGATAATTCAGTACGGACGTAATCGTCGTAGCAGCGAACATTTTGACAATTTAGAAAAATCTTAGGGGGGAGAGTTTGCGCAAAAGTAACGTAAGAACAAAGACTGAACAGTATAAACAGTCGTTTCATAATGCAAGGTTTGTGTAAATAGATATAATACAAGTAGGAAGCTCCTTGTTGTACATATATACTGAAAATCTTGTTTTTAGACTTGTACTTTTCGACGAAAAGGGGGTTGGCTGAGGACATAAGCAGCGTTTTCGTCGCCCAGTTTTGCGGCTTTAGAAAGATCTTGCTCAGCTTGAGAGAGTTGGTGAAGTTTCAATCTTGCCAACGCTCGCCAACGCAAGGACTCAGGCTCTTCGCCGCGCGAAAACCAAACGGCTTTGTCAAAACACAAAAAAGCATTGTTGTATTCGGCCAAACGGTAGAGGACAATTCCTTTATCCAGATGTACTTCTGGGAGCGTATTGTCAAAACTCAACGCTTCCGAAAAATCATACAGAGCGGAGTATAAATTGTCGGCTTTTAAATTGCATTTTCCCCGGTAGGCATACGCAATGGCTGATTTACGGTATTCTTTTATCTTTCGGTCAAAATACGAGTGAGCTTCGGTATATGCCTGTTTTTCAAATAATTCAATCCCCTCCGACAGTCTTTTACGGTCTTTTTCGGTAGGGGTATCGTGATCGGTTAAGTGGTAGCGGATCACTAAATACGGAATAAATAAAAAAATAAGTAAAAACGTTTCCACAGGAATGCAGTAGTGTCAGGGTATTAACAAAAATATAATTAATTAACGATTGAGATAACAATTTGGTTACAGCTTTGGGTGTTTTTTTGTGGTTTTGGGTGGATTTTGTGGTAATTTTGTCCGAATAACTCCCCCATCCAAAAATCATGAGTACTACTTTATCAACAACTACGACAAATACGGACTTTTACCAAATCGATGATTTATTGACCGAAGAGCACAAGATGGTGCGTGAGGCAGTTCATCAAATGATGAATCGCGACGTGCGGCCCATCATTGAAGAATATGCCCAACGCGGCGAGTTTCCGGCGCACCTGATCAAAAACTTTGCAGAAATCGGCGTCTTTGGCCCAACGCTTCCCGTTGAGTACGGTGGCGGCGGTTTAGACTATATTTCTTATGGGCTGATGACCCAGGAAATTGAGCGTTGTGATTCTGGAATGCGCTCTACGGTTTCCGTGCAAAGTTCGTTGGTGATGTGGCCAATTTATACGTACGGTTCCGAAGAACAGCGTCAGAAATATTTACCTCTTTTGGCTTCGGGGGAAATGATTGGTTGTTTTGGTTTGACAGAACCCAATCACGGTTCCAATCCAAGCGGCATGTTGACTCATTTTGAAGATGCCGGCGACCACGTCATTTTGAACGGCTCGAAAATGTGGATCACCAATTCGCCGGTGGCTCATGTAGCGGTGGTTTGGGCAAAAAATGAACAAGGACGCATTCAGGGATTGATTGTAGAGCGCGGCATGGAAGGTTTTACCACGCCCGAAATTCATAATAAATGGTCGCTTCGTGCGAGTGCAACGGGTGAACTGGTTTTTGATAACGTGAAAGTGCCAAAAGCCAACATTTTGCCAAATGTGGAAGGATTGCGCGGACCGTTAGGTTGTTTGGACAATGCTCGTTACGGCATCGCCTGGGGAGCTATCGGAGCAGCGATTGATTGTTACGAAACCGCCCGTCAGTATGCTTTGGAGCGCGTACAATTTGGAAAACCGATTGCGGGTTTTCAGTTGCAACAAAAGAAACTTTCTGAAATGTTGACCGAAATAACCAAAGCTCAATTGTTGGCGTGGAGATTGGGAACGCTTAAAAATGAAGGTCGTGCTACGACGGCTCAAATTTCTATGGCGAAGCGTAACAACGTGGACATGGCCCTGACCATCGCCCGCGAAGCTCGGCAGATGCTGGGGGGAATGGGGATTACGGGTGATTATCCCATCATGCGCCATATTATGAATCTTGAATCAGTCATTACCTACGAAGGTACCCACGACATTCACTTGCTGATTTTAGGGTATGAAATTACCGGAATTCAAGCTTTTAAATAAAGTGTCGAGTTGAAGCAGTGCAAAATTTCGATTTTTCGCGGCACAATTTTTCAAATCTATAATCACTCATTCGCTCAATCACAATTCACAATTAGTACCCCAAGTATGAATTATTCTCGTTTTTTGCCCTTTTTTGCTTTATTGATTGTGTATTTGGTGGGTGCCTTTTACATTGATATAATGGACATAGATGCGGCGCAGTATGCGTCCATTGGTCGTGAAATGGCCGATAATAATCAATTTTTAGATGTTCAATTTCGCGGTACTGACTATTATTTAGATAAACCTCCGTTGCTGTTTTGGGTAACTGCGTTGATTGCTAAAGTATTTGGAGCTACTAATTTTGCCTATCGTCTTGTTCCCCTACTCTCCACATTTCTCGGGATTTACGCCATTTATCGGTTCTGTAAACTGTATTATTCTGAGCAAACAGCCTACATTGCCGCGTTGATCATGGGAAGTTGTCAGGCGTTTTTCCTGATGAACCACGATGTGCGTTGTGATACGTTGCTTACCAATTGCGTAACCGTTTCAATTTGGCAGATAGCGGAATACCTGCGTCATCGTCGTTGGACGTATTTTGTAGGCGGATTTGTGTTTGCGGGTTTGGGGATGTTGGCCAAAGGTCCCATTGCTTTGATTGTGGTAGGCACTGCTTTCTTCGTGGATTTTGTCTTGAAACGTCAATGGAAACAGCTTTTTGACCCGCGTTGGTTGTTGGGTGCTCTGATTATTGGGATTGTATTAATTCCGTATTGCATTGGTTTGTATGGACAATACGGCCAACATGGATTGTACTTTTTCTTTTGGGAGCAAAGCTTTGGTCGAATAACGGGGGAAAACGAATGGGCCAACAGTCCAGGATTGTTGTTTCAGGCTCAAAACTTCCTTTGGAGTTTTTTGCCGTGGGTATTGGTTTTTGTGCCAGCACTTTTTTCGGATTTTCAACGAGTTTGGAAACAACGCTTTCGGCTTGACCCTTCTGATGAAGCGATTTCTTTAGGAGGTTTCTTCCTGCCTTTTGCCGCACTCTCTACGGCGCAATATCAGTTGCCGCATTATACCTTTGTGGTGTTTCCGTTGGCAGCCGTGATTTCAGCGCGTTATTTGAGTCAACTCATTGACAGCAAATCGCCTTCGCCGTTTCGGTGGGTGAGGGGAGGGTTGATCTTTACGGCGGTCGTCATGGCACTGGCCATCTTACTTATCAGTGTTTGGGCTTTTCCATTGGAAAAAATCGTTCTAATCATCATTGTCGGAATGCTGACAGTGCTGATTGTGAGACTGTTCGGCCAAAAACGTCCTCGTTTTTCGCAGTTGGTATTTGCACCATTTTTGGTGGCCATAGCTGCCAATTTGATCATGAACGGCCATTTTTACCCATCCCTTCTGCGCTACCAAATAGGTTCGGTTGTAGGAAACGAAATCGCTGATAACTACAGTAAGGAGCGTGAGCGTTTCTTTGTGTATGACCTTGCCCCCGTCACTGAATACAATATTTTTAACAGTGCCCTTGATTTTTATACCGAGCGAACAACGCCAACGTTGCGCTCTCTTGATGAATTGAAAGGACAATCTGCGAAAGCCGCACTCATTTATACAGACGAGCAAGGTTTGACTTCATTAAAATCGTCGGGATTGCGTTATGAAATTCTGCGTACGTATCAAAATTTCCACGTAACGGGTCTTACGTTACCTTTCCTTAATCCTGCAACGCGCTCTACCGAAACCCATCCGAGGTATTTGGTCAGGCTCAACTGATTTTTATAGAATAGAGCATGGATGAATCAATGAAATCCTATCCGTGCTCTATACTTTTCTTTCAAAAGGATATTGATTATCTCCGTGTTTCTTTACGCCTTTATTAGAGTCGCTTCAAGTCAAATCGTTTTACTTCGCCCGCACCCAAAAACTGGATACGCGTCCCTACAATGGTACCGATGTCATGCTCAATAGGACGACTGAAAGCCGGTTTGCCATTTACAAAAATGGTCATTGAATGGTTTTTTACTTCACAGCGAACTTCTACCCAATGGTTGAAATCAACGCCTAACCCGGATAAATCTTCGGTGTGGCCGTCAAAAACGCGGTTGTTGGCTATGACCTGCAAATCGGCCACGCATCCTTTGGTGCAAAGCGGTATTAGTAGTGTTCCCTTGGTACCGATTAATGCTATTTTGGTTTGTTGACATACGCCATCCCCTTTTCCAAACGTATTTCTCAACGAAGTCTCCATCACGAAACGCTGACTCGGTACTGCCATCGTTTTTTGTACTTTAAACAAACTTACCCACGGAACTGATTGGAAAAAATTCACTTTGGCTTGCTCCAAATCGGCTGTAGTGATGCCGATAGATTGGGGATGTTCAACCTGATTTTTAGAAAAATAAACGGGGATAGGTTTTTTATCCATCATGCGCAGCCAACCGTTGGTTTCGATGATTAAATCGTGGTTTTGTATAACCGAGTCATTGAGTACGAGTTGAATAGGATAAACCCCCGGCGTATAGTACGTATGTGCCCATTGGTACTTGTGTTTATCTACTTTGAAGCGTTGGTGCGTGTCCCAATTTTGTTGAATAAACACACTGTCGGCGTTGGAGTCCGTGACGTCGTATGTAATAAAAGCGGTAGTGGGTAAGCCCGTCGTTACGAGTTGACTGCTGAGGCTGATGTGATGATACCGGAGGTTAGGGGTATAATTCCAAAAAGCTGACAACGAGCGAGGTATCAATAAAATAAAAAGGCACAACGCCACGCTGAACCTAAGATGGTGAGGTTGAAAAATAGAAACTGTAAAAGCCAGTATAGGAGTTTTAGGCAAAACAGTTACTTGGGCGCTGCTGAATACACGCCAATTGTCGTAACCCGCAAATTGCGCCAAGGCATTGAGGGTGCCCAAGTTAGGAGTACTGTCGTAAGGGATTTTTCCCCAGAGTCTTTTTAGGGTACTGGTGCTCAATTGGATGCGTGTTTCCTCAAAAATGCGTTCGCTGAGGTTTTCAAAATCTTGATTTTGCCAGCGTTCGCTACTTCCCCAAGCCAGTTTTTCTTCGATAAGGTCGCGGCATTTTTTGAGTGAGTGTGCTTCTTTATTCATTTGAAAATGAATGATTTACAAGTTTGAACAAATCTGAATATAGTTGAAAAAGCCTTGATTTGGGCTTCTATTGCGTGCAAGGTACTTTTGTCCAAAGATATAATGTATTTCCGGGGCTAAAATTATCTGAACATATCTAAATTTTTTAAACTATGAACCACGTATCGCGTCGAAAATTCTTGCAAAAGGTAGGGTTGGGCAGTTCGTTGCTATCGGTTTCTAACCTCACTTTATCGGCCAATAATAGTAGTAAACCCAATGACGACAAAAAACTCAACGTTGCACTTTGTGGCTTGGGGCGTTATGCCGACGCCGTGGCATACGGTTTGGAGTCATCAAACTATTGTCGGTTGAATGGACTTATTTCGGGAACACCCTCCAAGGCTGCCGAATGGGCAAAAAACTACCGTGTTCCTGCACAAAACGTGTACAATTACCAAAATTTTGATGACATCATCAACAACAAAGACATTGATTTGGTGTATGTGCTCTTGCCCAACGCCATGCATAAGGAGTATGTTATCAGGGCTGCGAAGGCAAAAAAACACGTTATTGTAGAAAAACCAATGGCCCTCAATGCCAAAGACTGTGAGGAAATGATAAAGGTGTGCGAAGCCGAAGGGGTGCAGTTGGCAATGGGGTATCGGTTACACTACGAACCTACCCACTTGGAAATCAAAAGATTGGGACAGGAAAAAGTGTTTGGACAGGTACGATACATTGAGGCTTCGTTGGGTTATAAAACCGACGCCCCGGGCGACCCTAACGAATGGCGAATGAAAAAAGCTCTGTCGGGCGGTGGGCCGTTGATGAATTTGGGGGTGTATTGTATCCAAAGTGCTCGGTATGTACTTGGAGAAGAGCCGATTTCAGTCACAGCGCAGTTTGGCCCCAATACCAACAAAGTGTATTTTGCGGAGGTAGAAGCGTCTATTGCGTGGCAATTGTACTTTCCCGGCGGTGCGGTTTGTACCTCGGTGAGCAGTTATAACTTTGCCATTGATCGGTTTTATGCGGGAGCCGATAAAGGTTTTTTTGAGTTAAGTCCTGCCTTGAGTTATGGGCCATTCAAAGGTAGGAGTACCAACGGCGAGTTGAATTTTCCGGTTATCAACCAACAGACCCAGCAAATGGACGAAATCGCCCGGGTTTTATTGACCAACCAACCCCTCCCCACGCACATTGCGGGACAGGAAGGTTTAAAAGATATGCGGATTGTGGACGCCATCTACAAAGCGGCAAAGACAGGCAGGAAGATTTTAATAAACTAAAGTTGACCAGATTCTACCAAATTGTTGTCACGGACTTGAATAAAATTAATTACTTGCCTTTAGGTTGTTGCGAGGCCGCACGGGCGGTGTATTGTCAAACCCCTGTTAACGGCTGCCTTGCTTGTCTGTTCGTTTATATTCTATTGTTTCGTGCCACGCTTTTTTGGGCCTGCTGGCTGGATAACCATTTTCAAAACGATATTTTTTGCGTTCTTCGGTAAAGTTCCACCACATTTTTTTCGTGTCATTTGTATTTGCATAGTTTACCACCAACCTGAATTGGTCTTCAACGCAAGGGTCAATCCAATAACCTTTTTTCTGTTCGTATTCGTCTGTGAGTTTAGCACCGTCTTTTTGTTTTAGTTCGTTGAGTGAATAATAACCAAAGAAAACAAGGTCTTCGGCAAATTTTATTCCAATTGACGGAATAGTTTGAAATTCTGCCAATGCATAAATTTCTTTTGCTCGTTCAGTTGTAGAGTTTAACAACACTTCCAATTCGTCAGTTGCAAAGTCAAGAATGTTAGCAATTTTGATTTTATTCTTTCTCAAATTTACTTTTTCAATGTCCGTCAGCGGAAGTTTTATGTTAGTCTTATTTTTCATCTTCGGCAAAAGTCAGCAAATAACCGTTATTATCTTCTATTGAAAATTTTGGTACTGGATTAGTGAGTTATGTTAAGTATCTTTGTTGAATGGACATAGATTTTGAAAAATATAAAGGCTTACACTACTGTGACAATGCAAATTGTAAGTTTTACGAAAAA
>NZ_JAIXST010000010.1 GCF_027484545.1 Runella sp.
CATAGTAATTCTTGAAATTTTTGTAATGAGAATAGTGACGGTCCGCCGCTGCGGTAGTAAATAAGGATGGTCATGATTTCGCTCATACTCATACAACCCAATTGGCGTTTGGAATACCAGTTTATGCTTGCAGCATAAACTGCAATTTTTTCCAAATGTTGTTTTCAGACCGCCGATGCGGTTAAACTCGTCCACTTCGTAGTATATTTCCGTCAGCATAGGGAGATATTGGTTAGTTTTTGAAGCTTGGTAACCGCATGGGCGGTCCCATCCAAAATACTAATTCTTTCTCTCTCTCTCTATGCCTTTAAACCCATTTTTTTGACCTAATCTCCTAAAAAGTTCGCGTTATTTTAACTTTATTGGGAAGGACTGCAAATAATTTTTATTTTTGTAAATATTCTTTACTCCATAAAAGACTTTGGCACGCTGTTTGAGGAGGGGGGTTGTAGAGGTCTAAATTACTTTTTTTTAAACAGGTGTTCACTACTAATCACATTTAAAAAATGAAGAAGCCTAACCTACATTTGGCTTTTCAGTGGCTCATTTTCCTGCCCATAATCTTGCCACTGTGTATTATTTTTGGAGCCTTGCAGGGGGTTGTCAATACGGTAGAACAAATGACCCACCAAATGTGGGTTGACGTTACTACAGTCGATAAGACTGTAGTAACGTCAGAATTATGATTTTTTGCGAGAGAATCCGTTCATCAGGCGCCTGAACATTTTCTGCTCAAAATTCCAGAAGAATTTGAACTGTCCAAATATCCACCCGTACATTAGTAAGATAACTTGATAAAAAGGTAAGATAATGAGGATATTAAACATCCAGGTTGCCCACGTGCTTTCTATAGTGAGCCATTGAGCCATCCATCGTTTGGTGTACATGACCGTAAATCCTGTACAGGTAAACACCAGTAGGATGACCAGTACCTGCCATCCTGCGCTTACTCCCCAACGACTTTTAAGCTTTTCTATCCAAGTCATTCTATTCCTGCATTCTGTGTTCGAACTCCTATTTCAAGTTGTATTTAGGTGATTATTCGTGCAAAAATGCCAAATGCTCCGGGCCTATTTCTTCGGGGTCTAGTTCCAAAAATTCTTCCCAAAAAGGGTCATTAGGCAAAGCCGCCCTACATAATACGGGTTCTTTTTTTACAGGATGGGTGAAAAATAATCTTCGTGCATGTAAGTTGATGTTTCCGTCATTATTGGGTTTAGGAGAACCGTATTTTACATCCCCACGAATCGGACATCCCATTTGTGCCAATTGCACTCGAATTTGATGCGGACGGCCCGTAATCGGGTTTACCTCCAATAGAAAATGCCGGTTGATTTCTCCTAATACCCGATACGTAAGTTCCGCTTTTTGAGCATTGGGAGCAGGATAGTCATAAGCCGTCACTACATTCCGGTTTTCGTCTTTCACGAGCCAACTGGTTAGTTTGTCTTGCTTTTTGGGAGGACGCTTACGTACCACAGCCCAGTAGGTTTTTTGAACATCACGTTTGCGAAAAATTTCGTTCATGCGTTCGAGGGCCTTTGAAGTACGGGCAAAAACCACCAACCCGCTAACCGGACGATCTATTCGATGGACCGTTCCCAGAAATACTTCTCCGGGCTTTTCGTATTTTTCTTTGATGTAATCTTTTACTAAATCCAACAAAGGGACATCACCCGTCGCGTCACCCTGTACGAGTACACCAGGGGCTTTATTGACAATGATGAGGTGGTTGTCTTCGTATATTACGTGAAAATATTTTGGCATTATGGTAGTAAGAAAAGAGACCCTTCAAATCCTTTCAGGATAGCAAAGGCTGTTAAAAAGAGGATATTTGAGTTTTTAATTAACTCATAATCAAGAATCTTAGTTCAATAGGATTCTTTCTCATTAGGAAAGTCGTTGGCTTTTACGTCTTTGACATAATGAGCTACTGCGTCGGTCATTATCGTGTGAAGATCGGCATAACGGCGTAAAAAGCGCGGTTTGAACTCCTTCGTAATCCCAAGCAAATCGTGCAGTACCAAAATTTGCCCGTCGGCATAAGGTCCTGCTCCGATACCAATGGTAGGGATAGAGACACTTGCCGATACTTTTTGAGTAAGGGTGGACGGAATTTTTTCCAGAACCATGCCAAAACAACCCACTTCGTCAAGCATTTTAGCGTCCTGAAGAAGTTTCTCAGCTTCTGCTTCTTCTTTGGCTCTGACAGTATAGGTGCCAAATTTATAAATGGATTGAGGAGTCAGACCTAAGTGTCCCATGACAGGTACACCGGCACTTAGTATTCGAATAATGGAATCTTTTACTTCCAGACCGCCTTCCAGTTTCACGGCATGAGCACCAGATTCTTTCATGATTCGAATGGCTGAATCTAAAGCGGCACGCGAATTTCCCTGATACGAGCCAAATGGCAAATCTACGACTACAAATGCTCGTTTGACGGCCCGAACTACAGCTTGGGCGTGATAAATCATCTGATCGAGGGTAATGGGCAGGGTGGTTTCGTGTCCTGCGATGACATTGGAGGCAGAGTCGCCCACGAGAATAATATCAATTCCTGCGGCATCTACAATCCGTGCCATTGAATAATCATAGGCTGTAAGGGCAGAGATTTTTTCGCCCCTGTTTTTCATCTCTTGGATGGTATGGGTCGTAATGCGTTTTATTTCGGCGGAGAAGAGTTGGGTTGACATTTTTTTGTTTACGGTTTTCACGAGCCCGCTACTGCTAACTATTTTATCGGGGTCTAAGCCAAGATTCGGGGTTGAGTCTATTTGCTGTATTTTTACTTTCTTTCCAAATTTGGAAATTGACTTCGGAAACTCCTTCTCCATCAGTAGCAACAATACCAATCACTTCACGTGCTTTAAGTTTTTGGCCCGGGCGAACGTTTACACTTTTGAGCTTAGCATAGACTGTATAGAAATCACCGTGTTGGACAAAAACAAAGTTTTTCATTACTGTGGGTTCATTACTTACCTGCATTACCACACCATCATAAACCGCATGAACCTGTGCACCTGCTTTGGTTTGAATATCCACGCCATAATTTTCTTCATGTACATTTTTGAGAATCTCTTTTGTCCCAAATCCGTCAGAGATAAAGCCAGGTACAGGCCACGCCAACCGACCTTTAGATGCTGCAAAAGAAGATGCCAACGTGACCTCTTCTTCGTTCATGCCTTCTTCATTAAATTCTTCTTTTTCTCTTTTAGGTTCAGGCTTAGTTTCTGGTTCGGCTTTGGCTACCTCTTCACTCCCTTTGTCTTTATCCCTTGCTTTTTCGGCGGCTTTTGCTGCTTCGCGCTCCGCTTTTTCTCTCGCCGCTCGTTCTCGGACAGCAACACGGGCGCGTTCTCGTCGCTCTTCAATTTCGCGCTGAATCATGCGCGTTAAGGCATTTTCCAACTGCTTATTTGCTTTTCGCACTTCGGCTACTTGGGCGATGATTTCTTTCTCTCGTCCGGTTAATTCTTTGACTACTTTGTCTTTTTCACCTTTGAGTTGTTCCAGATTTTTACTTTCAGCAATCCGCGTTTGCAGGGCATTTTGTTGGTCTTTTTTCTTATTAGTAATGCTGTTTGTTTTCGCAATCATCAACGACTGCACCTTTTTCATTTGGTTTACCTGCTTTTTACGCTCGTCGGTATACTGCTTGAGGTATTTATAGCGAATAATAAACTGATTGAAGTTGGGTGCTGAAAAAAGAAAACTCAATTCATTGAGGCTATTGTTACGTTTGGAAGAATTGTAAATCATTTTTCCATACTCATCGCGTAATTTCCTTAAATCATTATCTAACTCTACTTTGGCTTTTTGAAGTTCATTCAACTCCGCATCCATCAAGTGTAAATCGTCGTTGATGAGTTCTATTTTCCGATTTTGGGCGTTGATTTGTTGCTTAATGGCTTTTAATTGTCCTAAACTGGCGCGTTTTTGTTCGGTAATTTGCTTCAAAATTCCCTGAAGTTCCTGTAAACGTTCCAAGTTTTCGCGTTTTTCTTTCTCAAGCTGTTGACGACTCTTTTGGGCAAAGAGCAACGGACTGCTGACCAACAGCAACCCTAATAGAATGAGAAAAATAAAGCGAATTCGATGAATGGTATTCATAAAGTAAAAAGTCAAATAATAGCAGCAATGAACTGCAAAAATGCCTGAACTACGGTTTGGAGTCGCAATTTAGGTTTATTTTTTCTCGTATTTGGCAGGAATACTGAACGGGAAAGAGAGTACTTTTTCGCTCAGTTCTACCTTTTGGTGTTTTATCCTAAATACGGTTTGGTATCGTTGTTGGTCCTGTTTTGATTCATAATCCAACTGTATCAAACTGGTGTAAGGAAAAAGATAATTATTGAGCTGAGTAAAATCTTCGTAATTGAGGGTAAGCGAATTTTTGCTGGGTTGTTCGGTAACCAACAATTTTTTGAGCCGCCGGTTTTGTTCTCCAATGTAGTTTTCCAGCGAGATTTTACCTTCATTTTGTCGAAGCATGAAATAGTCATTTTCTTTTTTGAATTTTTCCCCCGGTTTTTTGGGAATGGGCATGTTGCCTACTAAAATAGACTGAATCAAATCAAAACTTAGTTGAAAGTTAAATTTCTGACTGAGTGAAGCAAAATCGTATTGGTAATATGCCTTGTTGTGACGGTCTATGATTTGAATCGAGTCGCGGGTAATCAAGCCTCGAACTACTTCTATGGGGCCTACCACAATTTGCAACCATAAAACACTGTCTTTTCGCATTCTCATGCTGACATTGGCATTGTCAATGTCCTGATCTTTGTTTTTAAAAGAGATTTTTGATTTGGTGGTGAGGTATTTAAAATCAACGTTTTCAATATTGACTTTAATTTCTTCTGCTTCTGGACCAGGTTTAATGACTGCTACGGAGTCTCTTTTGGGACGAGATAATGTGTCTGCCTGTACTACTGCCAATGTATCTTTGTTGGATTGCTCTTTACTTTTTTGACGCTGACGATGACAGGCCGAAAACAAGGCAAGCGAGATAAGCGCAATACAAAATGACAAATTAACTTTCATATTTTAGAAAAACTATAAGTGTTTGGGGGCGGTTACTCTATTAATTGTCCCGTTGCAATTTTTTTGTCGATCTGTTGGCTGTTTTCTCCCATGCTTTTGGCCTTTTTCCATTGTTCTACGGCTTTTTCCCGTTCACCCAATTGGTACAAAACATCCCCGTAATGTTCGACAATGGTACCGCTGACGTTTTTGTCCGAATCAATCGCTTTTTCGAGATGAATACGGGCATTTTTGTAGTCTTTCATTACGTATAGAACCCAGGCATAGGTGTCCAAATACGTTGCATTGGTAGGATTACGTGCTATTACCTGAGCGGCCATTTCTTTTGCCCGGTCGAGTTTTTCTTTTCGCAATGACAGAAAGTAGCTGTAATTATTGAGAACATTATCGTTGGCAGGCTCAATTTTGAGAGAAGCTTCATAAGACTCGTCTGACTTTGCATGTTCACCCAAACCATTGTAAGCATCACCCAATTGTGCCCAAATCGCTCCCTGTAGGTCTTTGCTTTCGGAGGTCAATTTTTGGGCTTCTTCGAACGCATCTACTGCCTTTTGGTAATGGCGCTTAATCAAATGTGCGGAGCCATTGGAATACCAAAAAAGCCCTTGATTAGGGAAGTTTTCCAAGGCTTGGTCAGAGTGGGCAATGACGCTGTCGATTTGGTTTAAAGAACCATCCAGATCTAAAATGGCTCCCCATACTTCATACATGGCAGGATTGACGCGTGAAGCCTTCACGTACGCGTCACGCGCTTCCGGTTTGCGATCTGCTTTGACTAATAAATCTGCATACACTACATAAGCTCGTACATCTTTTGGATGTGCTTTTACAATTTCAGCCGCGCGGTTGATAACATCCTGACGCGTTGCATCATCTTTAGCTTCGCGCATCAGCCCCACTAAGGCCTGCATTTTAGTGTCAATGTCGCCATTTGGATTGTTAAACATCTGCCCAATCTGCTTATCGGCGGCTTGGGTATCTCCGCTTTGGCGATAAATTTCCGCCAACATCATACGGGCGTCGCTCTGGTCAGGGTTCATTTTGAGCGCTTTTTCGAGCTGTTCTTTGGCCTCTTTGGGGCGTTTGGCCATCATCAGCAGTTGCGCTAATTCTACTGTGTATTGCGATTCGGTGGGTTCGGCATTGATGAGTTTTTGTGCCTCACCGATGGCTTTACTGATTTTGTCAAGTTTGATATAGATGCGTTGTTTTTGATGAACCAGGTCTTCGTCCACTCCCAACGAGCGCTCCACATCATCGTAGGCTTTGAGGGCTTCTTCGTACTTTTCATCCAAAATATAAACGGCTGCCAGTTCGAGACCATACTCCGCATTATCCGTGTTTTGACGAATAATCTCTTTGTAGATGTCAGCCGCTTTGCTGTATTTTCGTTGTTGGGTATAGATTTCTGCCAGTTGAATTCCGTAGAATTTGTTTTCAGGCATCAATTGTGCTGCCTTTTGGGTTAGAATAGCCGCCTCGTCCAATCGTTCGCGCTTAAGCAACGTACGCGCCAACTCATAATTAACGGCGGCGATGTTTGGGTTGATTTTTAACGCCATTCGTAAGGTACTGTCGGCGCGGAGGTATTCTTCCATGGCCGCATATTTCATGCCTTCGGCCAGCAGGGATTCCAGCTCAAATCGTTGCGATTTTTGGGCATCAGTTTCGCCCACGGGTTTATTTTTCTGAGCCAAGACTACCTGACTCAAAAACAAAATTACCCAGAGAAGGGGCTTGTTTTTCATTGTTTTAAAGGAAATCTCGTTGGCTAATGCTGATTGTGGTTCAATCTATCATAAAAAACGAGATTAATGAAGCAAAATTGGAAGAATTTAGTCGTTTTACCAAAATTTATATAAAAACCCCTCCTAAATCCTCCGCATCGGCCTTTAGATTTGTGCGATATAAAAATTCCAAGAAAGTCATAACTTGGGATGCTCTCAAAATGAGAGTAAGCCAGCGGCATCGGCCGTCCGAACCAGTGGGGATGCCTTATCGCCTTCGGCTGAGAGAGAGACTCATGCGGGGCGCCCCGTGGCGACCGATTCAAGCCCCCACTGGTTCGCTGTAGCACAGTACTCAAATAGAAATCTGGGAAATACCGCACGGATTGTTATGGTTATTCCAAACAATAAATCAATTCTTTTGCAAGGATATTTAGGCGGCATTTTTAATTATTGGTTCGGATTTTACAAAGTTATCCACATAAGGCCTTTGAC
>NZ_JAIXST010000262.1 GCF_027484545.1 Runella sp.
GATTCAATAAAAGTGCACGACATTTTTCTCTAAACTCCACTTTAGGATGATATTTTGTCCCTTCCCGCAAGGTAATTAGTTCAGATTCTATCAGGTCAATATGTTTTTCTTTTCGGCTCATGGCGCCAATATAATAAATCTAATCTAAATTTGATTGATTACTTAATTAAAATAATAGCTTTTTCAAGTCATTCATTTTCAAACATCTGACCTTTGGAAAAGCAATCTTTTGAAGAGCTTTAAAGTGTTTGTCGTGAGTAATTATATAGTCTGCTTGGCAAGCAATTGCACAATCAACAAACTTATTATCATCTCTATCTATGACAATCAAATCCCAATAATAATATGGAGTTATCAATAGAGAATTCTTTAGATTTGGTAACATTTCAACAACATTGTGTGCTAAATTTGGAGAATAAAAATCCCCAATAACTTCCTCATACTCTTCTAAAATTTCAGTTGTAATTCCAAACTCAAAAATACCTGAGCGTAGCCCATCAAAAAGCCATCTTGTTTCTGAAAGTTTTGGAATACTTACAAGTGTGTCAATTACTAATCTCATCAATGAGTGTATTTCGTTCGTTTATGTGCATTAAGTGCTTTATCCAAGTCTTTTTGGGTAAGGCCTCTTGTCTCCCAAATCTCATCCATTTCTTCATCAATTTGTTTAGCAAAATATTCAGCTAATAGCTGCTTTATTTCTTGTTCTTGCTTACTATTCAGTTGTCTGTCAAAGATTTTTAACATAAACATCTGCATTGAGTTCAATTTTGTAACTGCTTCCATCTTAATAATTATTTTTAATCAATGGTTCTAACTTTTTCAAAGTATAAAACTTACTATCAAGTATATAGCTTAATGAATAGACTTTTAGAATCTGCTTAAACTCTTTCAAATGGTAACGATAAACTACATGATATAATTTCTTGTCTTCTCCAAAAAAGTAATTTGGATGTCCATCTATCTCCCACTTTCGTAAGATTGTCTCCTCTTTAATGTATTTTTGCTTCATTATTTAATACTTTCGCTTGCAATTTTAATCACAATTTTATCCTATTGCAACAAGTTCTTAAAAAGAATGAGTTTTTATCAAATTTTAAACCGCTTCACGTTAAACAACTGTTAATCAGTTGATATAATGAATGAAGCACTTCGTCCAATTATAAGTTGCACGGAAAAAACTCCTACCGTTCCTTGCTTTTGTCCGCGTCGGCGGTCCGATCCAAACCAAGAATAAATAGAGCATTTGTAACACGGCAAGCGCCAATCAATCTACCAACTAGCCTTCAACGCCGTTTTCCTAAAATTGCAAAACCGTACCCAAAAGAAGGTTTATTGGTTGTTTTTCGTAAATTTGACCTTGGCATTTCTTACGATTCAGCGCATTTCTAACCCTCTTCAAGATGAAAAAACGGCTCCTTACCTCCTGCCTCACCACATTCTTATTCGCCCTCTACCTGACGGGTTTTTCACAAACCGACCGAAACGGAGCAGGACCTGACACTCCGCCGAAAGCCCTGAAACCCAAAATACAGCGAATCGGCATTTTACTTTTCAACAACTTTGAAACCCTGGATGTGTTTGGCCCGGTAGAAATATTCGGTCGATTGAAAGAATTCTATACCATCGAATTTTACTCGTTGGAAGGAGGAATTGTGTCGAGCACCCAAAATGTCAAGATTGTCACGGAAAAATTTCGGGAAAAAGACTCGTTGGATATTTTCCTCATTCCCGGCGGTATGGGAACGCGAAAAGAAGTGTCACATGAAGCGTTGATTTCCAAAATCAAAGAGCTTTCCTCCACCTCTACTTATACCCTAACGGTTTGCACCGGCTCTGCACTGTTGGCCAAAACGGGTCAACTGAATGGAAGGACAGCCACCTCCAATAAACGGGCTTATGATTGGGCCATATCGCAGGGAGAAAAAGTAAAGTGGATAAAAAAAGCACGGTGGACCATTGACGGCAAGTTTTATACCTCTGCGGGAATATCGGCAGGTATGGACATGACCTTAGGTTTCATACGTGATGTACACGGAAGTGATTTGGCCCGAAAAATAGCGTACGAAATTGAATACACCTGGCAGGAAAACAAAGAGGTAGATAACTTCTATTTGCAGGATTTGAAATAAAAATCAGCGTATCAGTTATGGCCAATACGCTGATAGACAAAGTAATTAAAGGATATTATTGAACCCGATCAAACACAAACAAATCCACAAATACCCATTTTCCTTCTTTTTGATTTCCACGTTGAATCACCAATTGATTTTCAGAGCGTTTTTCGTAAATAATCCGGATAGAGCCATCCTGTTTTTCAAAAAGCGCTTGGTCTTTTTTGGCTTCAATAAAGCGATATCGGTCCGAAATCTCTTTCTCTTCCACACTAATCAATCCCGGTTTAAAGTGCTTCACCAGTACGATTGGGCCTTGTTCGGTCTGTTCAAAAATCAGCATTTCGTACATCGTCACTTTATTGTCGCGCATCATACGCATAAAGCCCGTGAGGTTGTCGCCTACGGGTGCAGCCCAAAATGCTTCAATAGGGCCGCCGTTAAAGGTACCGAGCCAATGCCCTTTCATAAAAGCAACATCAGCCAACAAAGCCGTTTTCTGTGAAAATCCTGCAACTCCTATCATCAGAAATACAGCCATAAGAAATGAAACAAAGCGAATAGAACGAAAGCGCATAAAATGGTTTATTAAATTGTGTAAATCGTAGGATGTTAAAATGACAGTATAAGACTCTCAGTCCATAAAATTACTTTTACCTTTACAACTAACTGCTACGAGATAAAGTCAACAACTTTTGAAAGTTTGGCAGCAATGATTCCTGACCTGATTCACTATTCTTTTCAATCACCTATGAATAAGCCGTTTATTCAACTTTTCCTCTTTATTTTCATTTCTATCAACGTTAAAGCGCAGCAAGCCAAAGAAATCAAGCGTTTTCAGTTGCCTGAGGTAAAACAGGGTGTCGCTGTTGATGCAAACCATTTTTATGTCATCAATAATACGTCTATCACCAAACACACCAAAGCCGACGGGAAACAGGTGGCAGCGTGGAAGGATACGACAGGTTTGTTGAAACATATCAATGCGGGCATCGTGATTGGCAATAAGTTATACTGCTCCCATTCCAATTACCCCGACAAACCCATGGCAAGTTCGATAGAGGTTTTTGATAAAACCACCCTCATGCCTATCGAAAGCCATAGTTTTGGTCTTTTTCCGGGCTCACTTACTTGGATAGATTTTCATCAGGGACATTGGTGGGCTGCTTTTGCCAATTATTCGGACAAAAATTCGGACGGTGGTCGCGACAATCGTTGGACTACGTTGGTCAAATTCAATATGCAGTGGCAACAATTGCAATCGTGGGCATTTCCTCCGAAAATTCTGGAAGCTTTTGCCCCTAAAAGCACTTCCGGTGGCGCCTGGGGAAAAGATGGGTTGCTTTACTGCACCGGCCACGATAAACCTGAATTGTACGTTCTCAAATTACCCGTGCGGGGCTCTATTTTGCAATATGTCAAAACCATTTCAACGCCAAGTGAAGGCCAAAGTTTTGCTTTTGACCGAAGTACAAAAGACAAATTTGTCCTCTACGGCATTACCCGCACCGATAACTATGTCGTCGTGTCGTCGTTTGAATAATTGAAGCGCTTCGCCAACATCAGCGTCATCATCCACAATAGCCCCTGAAAGTGCGAGAGTTGAATTCATAACAGAACCACAATAAGGGAGGATTGAAACAGCAATTATTATCGCTTGGTAACTTTTTTCGATTCCTTTTGCAAAAGAAGGAATTATTTGGCATACTTGCACAACAGATTTGGCGGTTATACCCTGATAACGTTGTATAACCGCCATAAATTCTTAAAATAACCAGTGTGTGGCGATTATACACTCGTTAGTGGAAATCGCAAGAGAACTCTCGTTAGTCGTAGTTTATAACTGCGACTCAGAATAAGCAGAGTGTTTGTAACACGGGAAATGCTCCAAAAGTCGCTGTTTAGTTATCAAAACTTCTTGAGTTTGTGTAGTTTTACTGCAAGTACTGTAAAAATCAAATCGTCAATTCCTGCAAAATAGTACGCAGTGCTACCAAGTCTTTCACATCGGAGCAGGTCAATAACAGTTTGTTTTTGAGGTCTTTTAAGGCAAACCGGCGGGGATTGCGCTGAATGTGAGCGAGTACGTGACCGAATTTGTTGGATTGGAAGAAGGCATCGTTGCCAGTCGTGACGATATAGCCCTTGAGGGTCTGGTTCTTGAGAGTCAATTTTTCCATAAAAAGCGCTTCGGCCATCCACCTGATTCTTACCATCTCTATCAACCCTTTCACTTCCTCAGGGAGGGGACCGAAGCGGTCTGCAACACCATCGCCAAACGCACGTAACTCATCCTCACTACCGATGTTGTCCAGACGAGTATATAACGACAAACGTTCCGAAATATTTTTCACGTAGTAATCCGGAATCAAAATAGCCAAGTCGGTTTCTATCTGACAGTCGGTTCTCGTGGCCTCCACGGCATCTCCCAAATCGAATAAATCTTTGAAAGTCGTCTGTTTTAACTCCTGTACTGCCTCGTCCAAAATCTTGTGGTACATCTCATACCCCAAATCATTGACAAAGCCGCTTTGCTCGGCTCCGAGCAGGTTTCCGGCCCCGCGAATGTCCAGATCGCGCATCGCTACTTTGAACCCATCGCCCAATTCGGAGAATTCTTCCAAGGTCTGCAATCGCTTACGGGCGTCAGAGGTAAGGTGCGAAAGCGGCGGAGTCAATAAATAACAAAAAGCTTTACGATTGGAGCGCCCTACGCGTCCACGCATTTGGTGCAGGTCCGACATTCCGAAATAATGCGCCGAATTAATGATAATCGTGTTGGCATTGGGAATGTCAATTCCTGATTCAATGATGTTGGTACTGACCAATACATCGTATTCCCCCTCAATGAATTTCATCATTACTTTTTCCAGCTTATCCCCTTCCATTTGCCCGTGCGCCACGCCAATGCGGGCTTCGGGCACCAATTTCAGGATGATATTACCGATGGAATCAATGTCATTGACGCGATTGTGGACAAAAAACACCTGCCCTCCCCTTGCCAACTCATAACTGATGGCATCTCGGATAAACACCTCATTAAAGACCTGCACCTCAGTCGTAACAGGCTGACGGTTAGGCGGTGGCGTACCAATGACCGATAAGTCGCGAGCGCCCATAAGAGAAAAATGCAGCGTTCGTGGAATTGGAGTGGCAGTAAGCGTTAATACATCAATATTCACCCGCAATTCTTTGAGTCGGTCTTTGACTTTGACCCCAAATTTTTGTTCTTCATCAATGACCAGCAATCCTAAATCCTTGAATTTAATGTCTTTATTCACGATTCGGTGCGTGCCAATCAAAATATCAATCCGTCCCGATTCAACATCTTTCAGGATTTCTTTGATTTGTTTTTCAGATTTAAAGCGGTTGATGTATTCCACTCTTGCGGGGAAATCAGCCAAACGTTCGCTGAAGGTTTTGTAATGCTGCATCGCCAAAATTGTGGTCGGCACCAATACCGCTACCTGTTTGCTGTCGGTAACGGCCTTGAAAGCCGCCCGAATTGCCACTTCCGTTTTTCCAAAACCCACATCACCGCACACCAAACGGTCCATGGGATTAGGTTTTTCCATGTCTTCTTTCACATCCGCCGTAGATTTGGCTTGGTCAGGCGTATCTTCGTAAATGAAAGAAGATTCCAACTCTGCCTGCAAGTACGTATCGCGGGAGAACGCAAAACCATTGGCCGAACGGCGCTTAGCGTAAAGCGCAATCAATTCCTGCGCAATGTCCTTGAGTTGGCGTTTAACTTTCGATTTCTTATTTTCCCATTCCGGCGAGCCCAACTTGCTCATCGTCACCACACCGCCTTCTTTGCCCGTGTATTTGGCGATTTTGTGCAAACTGTGGATGCTCACGAACAAAATGTCATTGTCGCGGTAAATCAAACGAATCGCTTCCTGTTCTCTTCCACCCACATCCACTTTTTCCAAACCCGCAAAACGCCCGATTCCGTAGTCCACGTGCGTCACAAAATCACCCGCCTTGAGCGACTTCAACTCCTTTAAAGTGAGTGCCTTCGACTTACTGAATTTCTCTTTGATGTGGTATTTATGAAAACGGGAAAAGATTTGGTGATCGGTATAGCAAACTATCTTAAGTTGTTCATCCACAAACCCTTCCCGCAGCGATATGTTCAGTGGTCGAAACTTGACGTACGGGTCCAATTCGTCAAAAATTTTCTCCAACCGTTCCAATTGCTTGGGCGATTCGGCAACAATCACATTGGTAAATCCCTGCTGTTGTCGCTCACCCAAATCATCAATCAGTCGTTTAAAATCTTTATTGAAAGAGGGTTGCGGCTTAGCCCCCCATGCCCCCCGATGGGGGAGTTTATCATTTTCCCCTTTGGGGATAAAGGGGCTATAAAATCGCTTCCCAAACTCAACCGTTTTAAAAGTCTTGATTTGGTTTAAAAATCCCCGTCGGGTTTCAAACATCTCGTCCGGCTCCTGAACCAACTGAATGTCACCGCTTTTCACATTGACAAAAGCCTGTTCTGCTTTTTCAAAACACTGTTCAATCACTTCCAGCGTAAGCTCTACGTCTTTAAACCAAAGCAAGGCATTGGAAGGGAGAAAACTCAAAAATGACTCGCGGGTTTCTAAGGTGAGTTTACTTTGAATATCCGGGATAATATTCACCTGCCTGACACTCTCCACGGAAAGCTGCGTGTCGGGATTGAACGAACGAATGCTTTCTACTTCGTCGCCAAAAAGTTCGATACGGTACGGATGCTCACTGGCGTACGAAAAAACGTCAATAATTCCTCCGCGTACCGAAAACTGCCCGGCTTCATATACAAAATCGTTGATTTCAAAATCATACCCCAATAGAAACTCTCGCAAAAACTGCGCATCCAACCGTTCGCCAACTTTCACCGTAAAGGTGTTTGATAACAACGAACGTTTGTTGATTACCTTTTCAAACAATGCCTCTGGATAGGTGACAATCAACAGGTTATCCGCCGCCGTCACGTTGAGTTTGTTCAGAATTTCGGCGCGCATCAATACGTTGGCATTCTCAATTTCCTCGTAGTGATACGGCCGTTTGTACGAAGTCGGGTAGTACAGTATTTCCCGATCTAACAGATTTTGTAAATCATTTTGAAGGTACGCCGCTTCTTCGCGGTCGTTGGTAACAAACAAATTCAGCCGAGGCAAATTTTGATAAACCGCCGCCGCCAACACCGCATCCAAACTCCCTGCCAAGCCTTTTACCTGCACACGAGGCTGTTGACTCGAAATCTGATTGACAATGAGTTGAACGAAGCTATCGCTCGAATACAGTTGAAGAAAGTCTTGGGTAGAAAGCATTATCAGTTCACAGTAGGCAGTTTACAGTTGAGAGACCGCGACAGCAGTCCCAACCGTATTACCTGAATTATTGTAATAGAGAAATTAGTAAACAACAAAAGGCCGACGAGGGGTTTTCTCTCATCGGCTCCAATAAGACAACAAAATTAGCAGGAAATTGATTTAAAAAAATCAGAATGAAAATCGTAATCCACCCGTAACATTGACTACCCCTACGTTCTGTTTAATATCAACCAATTGATTCAGAGCAGGAAACCCTGTGGTTGTTACCTGATTATTTACATTTTTAAATGTGGTACTTATCAAACTCGCATCGGCATTTACCACCAGGGCAATGCCTCCGGCAATCCCTACGTTGAGCGTAGCCCCGGCACCATACGCCAAATCAGAGGCTTTTTGAGATTGCGTTTGAATACGAATATCAAAGGTTTGAAAGCGCCCCGTTGTTACAAAAGCCGGGCTGTTTACCATCGCATAGCCCACCAATAAACGTCCTTCCAACCCCAAACCATTGCCTCCCAAGCGCAGGGTTGGGCCAATCATCGCACTCATTACATTCCAATGATTGGCTGACTCGACGACCGGGTTGACTACATTGTATTGATTTTGAGCAATTAGTATAATTCCTTCCTGACGGGTTTTATTTTGATTGTAGGAACCTCGAACGGCAATTCCCAATCTTCGGGTGGGATAAAAAGCAAGAATTGCCTGCGCACCGATACCATCCCCGGCGAGTTCTCCCCGTGTTTCCCCAAATACTTGGGTAGCCAACTGACGTACAGAAAGACTTTTTCCACCAGCGATATTAAAAGAGAAACGGTCAAAATCCTGAGCCTGAACAGTACTGATAGTCATTCCTAAAAAAACAATCACACATCTTCCGATACGAATCATAAGCATTTTTAATTTTTTAAACACAACGACAATTTAGGGTGATAATTGCAAAAAAGGAAATCCAATGACTTCCTGATTATTATTCGGCCATTTTTTTACAAAAAAGCAAAGAAAATCCCTGAATATGGGTTTTATTTGCTCACGCCAATTTTTTTCTATTTCCCAATGACGCTCATTCCTGCTTTTCAAAAAGATGAAGCTCTGCTTCGGGACATCCAATCTCAAACGAATATCACTGACGGCTTTCGGGTATGGTGGTTGGGACAAAGCGGTTTTTTAATTCAATGGAAAGGCCGCCACTTATTGTTTGACCCTTATTTGTCAGACTCACTCAGTCTTAAATACGCCCAAACAGACAAGCCTCACGTACGCATGAGTGAGCGGGTCATAGATCCGTCTCTTCTGAAAAGCATTGATGTTGTCACCTCTTCCCACAACCATACCGATCATTTGGATGCCGATACGTTGCTTCCCCTTTTGGCAGTCAATCCTACGATTCAGATGATTATTCCCGAAGCCAATCGAGCTTTTGTGTGTGCCCGTCTGCAATGCGCGCCCGAATTCCCTATTGGGCTCAATGACAGTCACCATGTAGAAGTGGGCGGTTTTAAAATCTACGGTGTTCCTGCGGCTCACAATGCCCTCGAACGTGATGACCGGGGACAATGCAAATTCATGGGATTTGTGGCCGAGTTTGGCAACTATCGTGTCTATCACTCCGGGGATACGCTTTGGTACGACGGAATCGTAGAGATTTTAAAACCTTTTGGCGTGGATGTCGCCTTTTTACCCATCAACGGTAACAAACCGGAGCGCCGCGTAGCCGGAAACCTAAACGCGGAAGAAGCCGCACGTCTGGGCAAAGAAATCGGAGCAAAACTCGTCATTCCGCATCATTACGATTTGTTTGAATTTAACACCGAAAACCCTACACTTTTTGAAAACTACGCCAAGCAGTATGAAACACCTTATCGGGTTTTGGGGATTGGAGAGGGAATACATGTGGAATGACGAGGGCAGATGGGGTCGCCCACGGTCTGCTGCTGCGCGGGGCGATGTCGAATTAATACTTCAAGCTATTTTTTAGAGACTTGTGTATGCTCGTGGCTACACAAGTCTTTGTAATTTACTCAAATCAACATTTTTTAGTGTTTGAGTAGAACGTTTTAATTTAGCTTGTACTAATTCTTCAATCGAAGAATATTCGCCTTTTTTGTTTTTTATTTCAGCTTTATTGATTGTCGTTTTCATATAGCAATTTTAATAGATTATTTTGGTTTCTCAAAGAAATAACGAAAGCATCATAATTTAGGTTCTTAACAAAAAGTTCCGGGTTGTTCCCGATAAGTCCATACACAGTAAAAACTTTTTCAATTTCCAAGAGTTCTCTTGACATAATGATTCTATACAGTCGAGTTCTTTCCGGTGTGCTTCCCTCAATATAAACCATTTTTGAAGGGTATTTTTCAAAAAATCGTAATACTATTTGAATAACTGTTGCCATCACCATCTCCATATCATCATTATTCGTTATTGATTTATCACTATATGAACCATCAGGAAAGGAATCTGCCAAAGCCAAATTATAGAGAATCGGGTTATCTTCAAAAGGAGTAAATACAACAACTTTTTTTACGGTTTTTAGCTCACTAACACTTTCAAACTCAAACCAAAGGCACTCATTATCAAGTTGATATTTATAAAAATTTTATCTCATTTATATTCAGGTAAATTTCCCTAAGCAACAACCTTAATTCACACTCTTCTCCAAGCTCTCAAAATTCATCATATTCTGACGTTCTTCTTTTTTGCGGATGCCGAAGTTGTAGAGAATGTTGAGACCGATACGCCGGGTATCGCCTTGCCGGAAACCCGAAGCTGAAATACTGCCTTGTTTGAGGGTAAATTGGTTTTTGGAAGTATAAAAAATATCGTTGGCTGAGAGTGTCACCGTTAGTTTTCGGTTAAAGAATCGTCGGTTGATGTTTACGTTCAATGAACCAAAATTACTCAATTCAAAAAACTGCAACTGCCCCTTTAGGCGAATAAAGCCATTGAGACTGAGGGTAGAACGAGTGTCCAACTTTAGCGTGTGGAAGGTAAAAATAGACCATGAGCCTCGCTGAAAACTAAGGGGTTTGCCTTCGTAAAGTCCGTCGTATTTGTTGTGGTTGTACTGTGTACCGACTACAAAGAAATATTTTCCACCGGGCGGAATCGCTCCTATCAAACGAAAGTATGTTTCCTGATTTTTCCCAAGGTTATCGTACGTACGATAGGCCAAACTGGGGTTTTTAGCGTCCTGATATACTACATTTGTAAAAATATCGCTGGTGTAGTTACGTCCTATCGCAAAGATAGGTCGATCCTGCACACTGATATTGACTTCTATGTTTTGGGTGAATTGAGGACGCAACGTGGGATTACCTGTCTCATAAAGATACTGATCCAAATAGCGCGGAAAGGGATTCAAATACTCATACACAGGCCGCGTGATGGAACGACGATAGACGGCATAACCCCGTAATTCATACCCCGCAATCTTCGCTACTCGTCGACTCAAAAAGATGTACGGAAACAAATCAACTCGTCTAATATGGAAAGAAGTATCGCCGGGCGAACGCTGATGACCGTCCATGGAAGTCGTTTCGAGGCGCGTTCCTACCTTGAGAATGAAAGCATCAATGGTTTTGGAAGCCTGCACGTAAGCAGCGTTTATATTTTCGTCGTATTGAAAAGTTCGCGTCCGAAACGTATCGGGTTTTCGAGTCGTTCCCATTTGACTAAAGTATTCCGTGTCATTGGTAAACCGCTGAACCGACGTTTTCAGACCTGCTTCTATGGTTAATTTATGCGGTAATTGATACTTCAAATCAGTACGGGCTGTAAAGGAATTTCGATTGCTGTTAATATCACCATCACCGCCGATGCTTGCTCTGAACGGCTGTATGAAATTAGTGCCAAATACCTGTGTACCATTGTTTTGAAAAAAGCTGTATGTTACATCAGCCGTAAGTTCAGAACCGATGGTATCTATCTTGTATTTGGCCGATACATCCTGATTGAAAGAGAAAGCGCGGGTATCGTTGCGCAGCGTATTTATATTTTCTGTAACGAGTACATTCTCGCTTATTCGCCTGATTTCATTGTGATTATCGGCAAATGATTCAAACTTATTGAAGGTAATGCGGTCGTCAAAACTGATTTCCCACTTTTTAGAAGGGGTAAACCCAAATCCGAACCCGGTATACAAAGTACGCCCGGGGGTAGTTGTAAATGAACGTTGACTCAAGAGTGAATCGGGCGAAAAAGGGCGGTCGGTTTGTACTTGGTCGTAGGTATTCCGGCGATTGTAATTGAGTGTAAGGTAAGAAGTTCGGTTGCCCGTGTTATTGTTGATTGTTCCTCCAAAGAATTGATTTCCGTAGCGTCCTTGGTTCAATCCGGCGCTCAGGTTTCCCGTAATTCCAATTTTGACGCCTTTTTTCAATACGATATTTACCACTCCCCCGCTCCCACTGGCGTCAAATTTGGCTGAAGGCGTACGTAAAATCTCAATCTTGGCAATGCTGTTAGGGGGAAGGTTCTTCAAAAGGGAAGCCACATCGGCTGAGCTCATTTTTTGTTCACGGCCGTTGATGTAGATAGTAGCCGGTGACGAACTGCTGATGTACACATTGCCGTCCTGATCCACAAAAAGACCCGGTATTTTTTCCATAATCTCCATTGCACTTGTACTGATAGCAGCAATAGGCTCGGGATCAACGATGGTCTTGTCGTCTTCCTGCCGCATCAATGGTTTAGGAGCCGTAACAACCACCTCGTTCAGAGTTCGTTTATCGGCTTCCATCACAAACACAAAGGAAATCAGGCTGTTAGTAGGCGAAATACCTTTTTTGAGTGTTTTAAAACCAATGGAGCTTGCCTCCAGTATGTATTGTTTTTCATAAACTATACTAAACTTAGCAGTTCCCGAGGTATCAGCAATGTTATACAGTTTTTTGGTAGAATCAACTCGTTCTGCCAGCCTTAGCGTTGCCCCAATGACGGGGTTATTGGCTGCATCGGTAAGTCGAATTGTGATGGATTTCGTTTGGGCAAAGGAAAAAGTGGATACAAAACTAAAGAAGAAAAGAACGACTAATAAAGGGGTGAATTTCATGTTGACTATTAATGCGTTTATAGTTAATCCGGGGCTATCGGTGTCAATTTTAATAGTTGGTGTGTTCGAGTTCTTATACTTTTTGTCAATTGTTCATCATCTACTAAGTGTTTGCCATAAGATGGTATCATTTCTTTGAGTTTCGTCATCCATGCTTCTGATGCCATTTCAGTCTTGAAGCATTTATGCATGAGTTCAAGCATGATAGACACTGACGTCGAAGCTCCCGGCGAAGCGCCTAACAAAGCGGCGAGCGTCCCGTCGGCCGAAGCAACTACCTCAGTACCAAACTCAAGCGTTCCTCCTTCCTCTTCGTCTTTCTTAATCACCTGTACTCGTTGACCCGCCACGGTCAACTCCCAATCTTCGGCTTGGGCATTGGGAATAAACTCCCGCAAGACCTCTATTTTATCTTCAAAACTGAGCATTACCTGCTCTATCAGGTACTTGGTAAGCGGCATATTATGAATACCTACACTCAACATAGGCAAAATATTATCCACCGTAAGCGACAGAGCCAAATCAAAATAAGAACCTTCTTTCAGAAATTTGGTTGAGAATCCGGCAAAAGGACCGAAAAGAAGTTCTTTTTTGCCATCAATCACCCTCGTATCCAAGTGCGGTACCGACATGGGCGGCGCTCCTACTTTGGCTTTGCCATATACTTTGGCGTGGTGTTTTTGTATCAACTCCTCATTTTTACAAACTAACCATTGCCCGCTCACGGGAAAGCCACCAAAACCTTCTCCTTCTTCAATATCCGACTTTTCCAACAAACTTAACGAACCGCCTCCGGCACCGATAAACACAAACTTGGCCCGTACCCGTTTCTTCTTATCATTTACCTCATCTTCAACTTTCAAAATCCATTGCCCGTCCTCCTCTTGCTGCAACGATTTCACTTCATGATTTAACAGTACTTCTACATCATGGCTGCCATTCAGGTGGTTGAACAGACTGCGCGTCAGCTCTCCAAAATTAACATCCGTACCCAATTCAATGCGGGTCGCCGCCATTTCATGCGACGCGTCGCGCTGTTGCATCATCAACGGCATCCACTGAGTAAGGGTTTCAATATCGTCGGCAAAGACCATATCCTTAAAAAGATGGCAAGCCTGTAATGCTTTATATCTTTTAGTCAAAAACGACACATCTTCTTTACCCAATACAAAACTGCTATGAGGAATACTGTTGATGAACGATTGAGGACTACTGAAATATCCATCCTCGACCAAATAAGACCAAAATTGCTTGGAGACCTCAAAAGACTCCACGATTTTAACGGCTTTTGAAATGTCAATACTTCCATCCTCGTGTTGAGGCGTATAATTAAGTTCACAAAAAGCCGAATGTCCCGTACCGGCGTTGTTCCAGGCATCTGAACTTTCGCCCGCTACTTTATCCAATCGTTCAAAGATTTCGATTTTCAAGTCGGGCTGTAATTCTTTCAAAAAGACAGCCAACGTAGCGCTCATAATACCGGCACCGATAAGCACTACATCGTAATCAACTATGGGAGCATCGTTGTGGTTAAACATAAATATATAGCTAAAATGGGTTGAGTAATCGGTTCATTACTGCCGCTGCTGCAATTGAGCCCGAATCTGATTGGCAGCATTCAGGTCTCCTTTACGCTCATACGCCAATGCCAGATACGTTGCCGCGTCGCGGTTGGCAGGGTCTTGGTTCAGTACTTCGTTGAGCATAAAAATGGCGTTGTCGTTTTGGTTGAGATTGATGTACGCCACCGCCATTGTAGTCATCGCACCCAAATACTCAGGAAAAATCTCCAATGCTTTCTGACATTCCTGAAGTGCTTCGCTGAATTTACCAACGTTGACGTACGCATTGGCTAAATACAACCTCACGACTTCATTGTTAGGGTCTATTTGACGGGCTTTTTCCAGATAAGGAATCGATTCGGGTATTTTTCCTTCCTTAATCAGTTGAATCCCCTGAAAATCATCCTTACTCAATCGCTTTACAACGACACCAATAGGAATCCCGTTGACTTCAATCTTATGAATAGTGCCCGCAGGAGGAAACACTTCACCGTTGCGAAAATGGCTGGGTGTGAGGTGACCTGTTAAAAATACGCCGTAATCCCAGTCGTGTTCAGATCGTTGATAATAACGGCGATAGGCTAATTTCAACTTAGGATATTCCGTAAAATAGTCTTTCAAAGGCACAAAATAATCGCTGGCAATTTTAATGCTGTCTTTTTCAATGTTCGGAATATTTTTCTTCATCCAATCGGCAATCTCGCGCGTACTTCCTCCAAAATAATCAGTTTCGTATTTACCGAATGCCCCTTTCATTCCACCCGTTAATTCGTTGTAATAGGTATACTGATACGGATGATTTTTAACCATAAACCACAACGGTAACGCAATCAATACGGCCAATACACCTGCTAAAACTTTCTGACCAATACCTGAAAAACGGCGAAACAGGTACTCAAATCCTACGGCTGTCAACGCTACCAAAGGCGGGTAAATAAAGGTGGTATGGCGCCAGCCGTTGTAAAAAGCTGAGTTCTTAGAAATACCGTAAATCAGGGGAAACAAGGCTACAAAGGCGGTAATCAGCAAATAACGCTGATTGAAATGTTTGCGAACAAAAGGAAGTATCAATACAAAAATCAACAGGCCCAACAGGAAATAGAGCGGCGTTGACACCATCATGTACTTGGGCACGTAGTACCACGGCAGTGCAGTCGAATAAATCTTTGTACCGTTAAACAGTGTTTTGATACTGATTGGAAAATTCGTCAGTGTTTGCAGCGCAGTCAATGGATTCTTGAACGGATTGGCCAACGCAAACGGCCAAAAAAGAATCCCAAGCAGATACCCACCCAGCGTAGCCGTCAGCGTCTTTACAGCTACATTTGTTAAGACAGATTTATCTCCAAAAACAATTTGTCGTAAGTCTTTCCTAAACAACACTTCCACTCCAACAAAAAACGGTACATATCCCACTAATGCCAATCCTGGCGCACGACTCCCCAGTCCAATCCCAATTCCGGCGATAACCAAAAGCGTTGTTCGCCAAGTAGGTTTTGGCAATTCCTGCAAAAACTTAATCAAAAAGCACACCGTCAAAATATAGCCTGCCGCAAAGGTGATATCCTTGGGATTGTTCATCGAATCGCCAAAAATACGCGGCGAAAACAGCGCAAACACCAACGCCAGCACACCAGCCCGCCAATTGCCGCCCAAAAGTCGCCCAGTAAGACCGCAACCCACCATTATCAGTACCCCCATCAAGGAAAGCAGAATATGCCTTACCGTATAGGGGTCGCTGCCCATAGTTCGGTAGATAGCCGCCGAAATCAAATCAAGCGTAGGGCCATAGCAGTACATGACCTCCCCACCGCGCGGAGCATAAGAGAGCGCGTCTTTCTTTTGACCCAAACTGGTGAAGTAGTCCAAACACAGTTCGCCGTAGGCTTTATTACCCCATTCATCAGCCGTAATGCCGTATTGGGTACTCAGCAAGGGCATACCAATAAGCAATACCAGTGCTATTCCCCAAAATATTTTTCGAAAAAGAGCATTATTAACTATGGGTATTTTGGGGGATTGAAGCGGCTCACCCGAAAAGCTTTCTTGCGATAAAACGGAAACGGGTGCAAGCTCAACTTGCTGTTTTTGAGGAGTTTTTATGGGCTGAAGAGTCCCCTTCTTGGATTTTGACATAACCACGCTAATTGGAAAACAAATCAAATGTAAGGCGATATGGCGAATATCTCCAAAACTGTGCCAAAAATTAAAAAACACTATCTTTGCGAACTGTCAGTAACGGAACGGGGAAAACGGATAACGAACCGGAAATTATGGACTGAAAACTGCTAACCATTGCCCGTTGACAATTAAACCAATGATTCAATCACTTATTTTTTCACTGCTTCTCTGGATTTGGGACAATCGTTCTTTTGATACGATTTCGCGGAGCAATCGCGCCAAAATCGAAGGGCAAGTGGCTTATCAGGAAAAAAATTACCAAAAAGCATTGGAAGCGTATCAGAATATATCCAACTCCTCACTTTTTGCCGAACCAGAAGCTCGTTTGAATTTAGCCCATGCCTATTTCCAGTTGAAACAACTGAAGAATGCCCGTCATTATTATACCCGATTGTCAAAAGTCAAAAACACCTTCCTGTCATCCAGAGCCTACAATCAGTTAGGAGTCATAGAAACAATTGACAAAGACACGGTAGCAGCATTGCGTTATTTCAAAGAAAGTCTGCGTCAAAACCCGGACAATCAAAAAGCGCAGTATAACTACGAGCTTTTGAAGAAAACATTCAGCGGAAAAGAAGACATTGCCAAAACAAAACCAACGCCTCAAAAAACTGAGCAAACGCCTACTCCTTCACCGGCCCCTAAAACTGCTCAAGAAGTACAGAAGACCGAGGAAAAGAAAAACTTATTAAATCAATTACAAAATATGAAAATGAGCGAAGCCCAAGCCATGATGATATTAGACGCGCTAAAAGCTTCCGAAATTCAGTATTTACAACAACAAAAACACCGTTCATCAGCGTCCGATGACGCAGGCAAAGGGAAATGGTGACGAGTTTACAGTTGCGGGGTCGCCCGTGCGGCAGTTTACAGTTAGTACTAAATCACCGCCCGGGCGGTGCCAACTTTTATGGACCCCGTCATTCACTAAATCACTAATTCACAATTCACTCACTCATTCAAGTGCAAACATTAACGCAAACCAATTTTCAATTTCCCACCCAAACGGGATTTTACCGCGGAAAAGTCCGTGATGTGTATAGCTTTGAAGACTGCGTCGTCATGATTGCCAGTGACCGTATTTCCGCTTTTGACGTGATTTTACCACGTGCTATTCCATATAAAGGACAGGTATTAAACCAAATTGCCGAACATTTTTTACGAGCAACTGCTGAAATTGTACCCAATTGGCTTTTGAATGTTCCGGACCCCAACGTAAGCGTCGGAAAAAAATGCAACCCTTTCCCCGTTGAAATGGTCGTGCGTGGCTACTTGGCAGGACACTCGGCACGGGAATATAAACTGGGAAAACGGACCGTTTGCGGAGTTAACTTACCTGAAGGTTTGAAGGAAAATGACAAACTTCCAACTCCGATCATTACCCCCACTACCAAAGCCCACGAAGGCCACGACGAAGATATATCACGGGAAGAAATCATCGCTCGCGAAATTGTCTCTGAAAAAGACTACAGTCAACTTGAAAAATACGCATTGGCCCTTTTTGCCAAAGGAACTCAGATGGCAGCGGAGCAGGGATTGATTTTGGTCGATACCAAGTATGAATTTGGTGAAAACGAAGGCGTCATTTATTTAATTGACGAAGTCCATACCCCTGATTCATCGCGCTATTTCTACGCCGATGTTTACGAAGAAAACCAACGAAATGGAGTATCGCAAAAGCAATTATCAAAAGAATTTGTTCGCGAATGGCTCATTGCCAACGGGTTCCAGGGAAAAGACGGGCAATCCGTACCGGAAATGTCGGACGAATGGGTTGCACAAATTTCAGCCCGCTACATTGAGCTTTTTGAAAAAGTGACCGGAAAACCATTTGTGAAAGCCGAATCTCAAGATATTTTAGCCAGAATTGAAGAAAATATAAAGCGTTCGTTATTTTTGTCGTAACCAAAAAACATACTCTTTTACTCAAAAAGCCGTTAATTGTTATTTGTTAGCTGATTTTCTCCGTCTAACCTATAACTTTTGACTTTTTAAGCCCATGAACCATAGCATTCAAAGACACGAGCAATATGCCCTCGTCAACGTTCAGGAAAGTGATTTTGGCGGTGAAGTACCCACTGACTTTGAGGTCGTTTCCCGTAATTTGTTTCGGGAAGGTTTTCACAACCTGATTATTGATTTTTCGACTGCCGAAAATATCGACAGCGCAGGAATCAGTATTCTCAAAAAAGTAAATATGCTCTGCTCAAGAGAGTTAGGACTGATGGTATTGGTGTCTGACAATGACGATTTTGTTGACCAATTGATTGAAGGTAAAATCCGGGATGTGACTATTCTTCCAACAGTAGAGGAAGCGATTGATGCCGTATTTATGAACGATTTAGAAAATGAATTCGGTGCCGAAAGTGACGACTTCAATGACGACGACATGGACGCAGACGGCTACACTCAGAGCGAAAAACCTTAATGCATTTTTCTGTAACGATATTGGGCGCCGGTTCTGCCACGCCCATGCTTGGACGACACCCTTCTTCGCAGTTACTCACTTACGAAAACGAAACTTTTCTGATTGACTGCGGAGAAGGAACGCAATATCGGTTGCTCGAACAAAAAATTCGTCCAGGGCGACTCAAAGCTATATTTATCAGCCATTTGCACGGCGACCACTATTTTGGTCTGATTGGCTTGATTTCCAGTCTCAATTTGGGCGGGCGTACCGATGATCTTTATTTATTTGGTCCCCGAGGATTGGACGAAATTCTGACGATTCAATTCAAATATTCTCAAACACCTCTGCATTTTCCGATTCACTTTACGGTCACTGATACCACCATTTCTTACCAACTGTTTGAAAATCAATTTTTCACGGTTCATACCATCCCCCTTGATCATCGTGTACCTTGCGCAGGCTTTTTATTTCGGGAAAAACCGCATAAGCGCAAGCTTATCAAGGAGAAACTCGTGGAAGACATGCCATACGATTACTTACGCCAACTTAAAAACGGGGAAGATGTGTTGGACGAAGCCGGTAATCTGTTATTTAGTTTTGAAGAGTTCACCCTCCCTGCTCCCCCTCCCCGCAGTTATGCTTATTGTTCCGATACCCGATACGATGAACGCATAGCCGGTTGCGTACAGGGTGTTGATTTACTGTACCACGAAGCCACTTTTCAGGAAGATTTGGCTCACCAAGCATTTGAACGCTTCCACTCTACCACCCGCGAAGCTGCTACCGTTGCCCAAACGGCTCAGGCAGGCAAGTTATTGATTGGGCATTTTTCTTCCCGTTATAAAGAAGTTGGCGGTTTTCTAAGTGATGCCCAATCCATTTTTCCAAAAACCGAAATAGCGGAAGAAGGGAAAGTATTTATGGTGGAAGCTTCCATTTAGCTATTTTACCCGCAAAACATGCAATCGTTGACGTCTGAGATTGTACGAAGGAAAGCTCAATTGCTTACAAAGCAACCCTAAAGAAGCGATTCCACCCGCGATAAGCGTTGATTTTGGGTCAAATTGCACCCGAAATTCCATTCCTCCATGGTATTTGAATGTGTCACTAAGAAAGAAAAGCCCTCCTGCTACCGGCAGCATATACGCCCCCTGCGTCACCCACGGAATGCGACGATACACGCGTATTTTACGAACTTCCCGAAACTTGATTTCGGTATATAAATTTTCGTTAAGGATATTGTTAAAGTTGGAAATGGTAAACGAACTGTCGGAGATAGCAGTAATACTTTCACGTTGGCGTTTACGACCATTTTTTAATTTAAAGCTCAATTCATCACCTACAAAAAAACGATGGCGTTTGATTCTTCCAAATCGATATACATCCAAAGCCATATACCTGCCATCGGCCAGTAAATAGGTTTGATTTTGAGGGTTTTTCTTGAGGAACAATTCCTTATCAGTTAAAACTTGCTGAGCCGGTACCGAATACCCGCAAGTAAGCAGAAAAAGAAGTGTGAAGATTTTCATCATACCGTAACTCGTTTTAGGTATAACGAAGAAAACAGATTTTGCGTTAATAAAAAACAAAAAAAGTGACAGAACTTTCGTCTTGCCACTTTTTGTAAATTTAAAGAGTTTGATTGGAATTAGGCATGTGAAAAAGCCGGGTTAAACAATCCAACTTCTTTCGCATCCAACATAGATTCGCCCATGAGGAATTCATCTACTTTCCGAGCGGCTTCACGTCCTTCCGAAATAGCCCACACCACCAAAGATTGTCCACGACGACAATCGCCAGCGGCAAATACTTTCTCGACGGACGTACTGTAGCTGTTTTCAGCCGCTTTGATATTTTTCCGTAAATCCGTTTCGATACCAAATTGTTCAATCAACTCCTGTTGCGGATGTACAAAACCTGCCGCAATCAGTGCTAAGTCACACGGCACAACGCGCTCATTTTCAGTGATTGGTGCCTTGCGTCCGTCTTCTAGGGTACGCTCTCCCGTAATATCGGCAATGCGTAAACCTGTCAAATTCTCACCGTCTCCAACGAATTCCTGCACGGCAATAGCCCAAAAACGTTCGCAGCCCTCTTCATGTGAAGTGGAAGTACGTTTGGTCAACGGCCAATTCGGCCACGGGGTTCTTTCATCGCGAACTTTGTAGAAAGGCTGCGATTTGTCATCGTATTTAGGCGCGGGCATTACTTCAACCTGAGTAATGGTTGTCGCTTTATGACGGTTGGAAGTTCCAACGCAGTCAGAACCGGTATCTCCTCCCCCAATCACAACCACGTGCTTATCCGTAGCCCAAATTTCTCCGTTTTTATATTCATCACCCCGATGGTCTTTTACGCGATCAGTATAAGAGACCCGTTTATTTTGCTGACTTAAAAACTCCATCGCCGCATGAACTCCTTTTCCATAATAAGCCTGCCATCCCGGAATGGTGATATTACGCGGCTCGGTAGAACCGATGGTCAACACCACTGCATCAAAATCCCGTAACAAATCTTCGGCAGTTAAGTCCACGCCTACGTTGACATTGGTTTTAAAAGTAACTCCTTCGGCTTTCATTACCTCTACACGACGGGATACAACAGTTTTCTCCAGTTTAAAATCGGGAATACCGTAGCGTAACAAACCACCGATTTGGTCAGCTCGTTCAAACAAAGTAACCCAATGACCTGCATAATTAAGTTGCGCGGAGGCAGCTAAACCTGCCGGTCCTGAACCAATGACTGCTACTTTTTTACCGGTACGTTTTGAAGGTATACGCGGTTTTACATACCCTTTTTCGTAAGCCGTTTCAATGATTGATTTCTCAATGAATTCAATGGCTACAGGAGGTTTATTGATTCCCAACACGCACGACGCCTCACAGGGAGCGGGACAGATACGTCCCGTAAACTCGGGAAAGTTGTTGGTACTGCTCAAAATCTGATACGCGTATTCCCAATTTCCCTCGTAAACGGCATCGTTAAATTCAGGAATGATATTTCCCAACGGGCAGCCGTTGTGGCAAAAAGGAATTCCACAATCCATGCAGCGAGCTGCCTGGGTTTTAGAGCTATCTTCGTTTCCGATGGGCTCAATTTCTTTATAATCTAAGCGGCGTTCTTCAACACTGCGTTTGGCCGGCAACTCACGGCCGAATTCAATAAATCCGGTGGGTTTTCCCATTTTTATTTCGTGTTTTGCAATTTAGCGATTGGTAAATAAGCTTTTATAAGTATCCAAATCTTTACAAATCCCTTTTTAATTTATCTATATCAAAATGACAAGTCCATCTGAATCGCTCATGTATTCCTTAAAGTCAATTCTTTTTAAATGACTATCTTTACTAATATCAAAAACCTGATATCCATAAGTTTCCAAAAAGGTCAGTATATCTTTACTCGAATAATCAAAGCCTGCTAACACTTTTTGATTAATTTCAAAAAAATAACAGGAGAGAATTTTTGGAGAGTTTTTTTAGCTCCCTTCAATACCAGCATTTCTGCTCCTTCAGTGTCAATTTTAATTATGTCAACTTTAGGTATACGATATTTTTCTATAAATGCATCTATATTAATGACCGGCGAATTAACTTGCTCCTGAATATTTAAAATAGGCGAATTACCAACTGAATTGTACGCATCATCTTCACAAATGTTCAAAAGTATTTCACCCTCATAGTCCGCTATACAACAATTATGGGCAGAGATTTGCGAGGCTTCGTTCAAAGAGATATGCTTTAATAGTTTCTGATATGCATTAGATGCGGGTTCAAATGCATAAATATGATTTTCCGCTTTAATTTTTTGAGCAGCAATCAAGCTATACCATCCAATATTAGCTCCAATATCCAAGACAATACTGTCAACACTCAGTAGTTTCTGAAAGACAAAAAGAATATGGTCTTCAAACTTTCTAATATAAATTCTAAAATCAACGTCCTTATTAAAATCAATATCCAACTTTAAGTTATTATATCGATTAAAAGATATTATCCGAGTTCCGTAAAATTTGACAAGAATTTTTTTAAAATTAATCTATAAAAATCTCCCAGTATCCTTTTTAATTGAAAAAAATAGTTCATAAATAAACTGTTAAAATCTGTTTTTTGGTTTTATAATACTTTCCTTTTCAGAAAAAACCTTACAGGCTGTTACCCCTGTAAGGCCATACTATTAAGGGATGGGTTAATTGTGAGCAATATCTACAACGATGTCCTGATAGACGACGTTTTTATCGGCAATCTGTTGAGAAAGACTGATACCACGTCCTGCCAATGCCTTTTTGAAATCGTTTGGTAATACTTTCACAAATTGGCTCAAATACGTTTCCCAATCTTGGGTCATCATAAAAGCTACATTGCTGGTGGTGTATTGGAAGTGTTTTTCTACCAATCCTTTTACGATGGTCTCATCTTCTTCATTGAGTGAATCCAAACTCACCATTTCACGATTTACTTTAGGAGCGAAATCACCTTTTTTGTCCCACACATACGCCACACCTCCCGACATCCCTGCCGCGAAATTGCGTCCTACTTCTCCCAAAATAACGGCTACACCGCCCGTCATGTATTCGAGGCCGTGATCCCCCACACCTTCAACCACTACTTTAGCCCCTGAATTACGAACGCAGAACCGCTCCCCGGCCGTCCCGCGAATATACGCTTCACCAGCCGTTGCACCGTAGAAAGCTACGTTACCGATAATGATGTTTTCTTCCGGTTTGAAAGTCGCTTCTCGGTCAGGATAAACAATGAGTTCCGCGCCACAAAGTCCTTTTCCGAAATAATCATTGGCATCTCCTTCCAATTCAAGGCGAATGCCGCTCGTGTTGAATGCCCCGAAACTTTGTCCTGCCGTACCTCTAAATTTAAAGTGAATGGTTCCTTTAGGTAACCCTTCACCACCGTATAGTTTCGAAATTTCGTTGGAAAGCATATTGCCTACCGAACGATTGAGGTTGTTAATCGCGTACTCGCCATACACTTCTTCGCTGCTTTTGAGCGCAGGATTTGCGGCTTCAATCAATTGCCAGTCAATCACGTCTGCAATACCGTGGTCCTGATCTTCCTGTTTAAACTGGGCTACGTCAAGACTAACCGGCTCTTTGAAAAGAATGGCATTGAAATCCAATGCTTTATATTTCCAATGCTTAATGTCATCACGCATTTCAAGGAACTGTGATTGGCCTACCATTTCATTAATGGTACGTAATCCCAATTGCGCCATGATTTCACGCAACTCCTGAGCCATATACGTAAACATATTCACTACATGTTCAGGTTTGCCCGTAAACAAAGCACGCAATTCTTTCCGTTGCGTAGCTACTCCGACCGGACACGTATTAAGGTGGCATTTACGCATCATAATACAACCAGCTGCCACGAGAGCGGCCGTAGCTACTCCAAACTCTTCCGCTCCGAGTAAAGCCGCAATTGCTAAATCACGACCTGTACGCATTTGCCCGTCGGCTTGTACTGTTACCCGACCGCGTAATTTGTTTTTAACGAGCGTTTGGTGGGTTTCGGCCAAGCCTAACTCCCAAGGTAACCCTGCGTGACGCACTGAACTCAGTGGCGACGCCCCTGTTCCTCCGTCATGACCTGCAATAAGTATATGGTCGGCGTGTGCTTTCGCAACACCCGTTGCTACCGTACCTACGCCTGCTTCAGAAACCAGCTTAACGCTGATTCTGGCAGCACGGTTGGCATTTTTGAGATCGTAAATCAATTGCGCCAAATCCTCTATCGAATAAATATCGTGGTGAGGCGGCGGTGAAATAAGGCCTACACCTGGGGTAGAATGACGGGTACGGCCTATCCAATCATCCACTTTATGACCCGGTAGCTGACCGCCTTCACCCGGCTTGGCTCCCTGCGCCATTTTAATTTGAAGTTCTTTGGCATTGGTTAAGTAATGGCTGGTAACACCGAAACGTCCCGAAGCTACCTGCTTGATTGCTGACGACATGAAATCTCCGTTGGGCAATGGTTTGTAACGAATTTCATCTTCGCCACCTTCACCGGAGTTGGATTTACCGCCGATGCGATTCATGGCAATCGCCAACGTCGTGTGCGCTTCCCACGAAATGGAACCAAAAGACATCGCTCCCGTTGCAAATCGAGTAAAAATGCTCTCCAACGACTCTACTTCTTCAATGGGAATCGGATTTCCTTTTTTGAAACGCATCAACCCGCGAAGCGTTAATGCTTTTTGAGTCTGATCATCAATCAGTTTGGAAAACTTCTTGAAGATTTGATACCCGGCATCTCCACCTGTACGGGTAGAATGTTGAAGTAAGTGAATGGTCTGAGGATTGAAAATGTGAGCTTCTCCACGTTGTTTCCATTGATAAAAACCACCTACTTCCAGACGAGGATTAAGCACTTGAAGTTCCGGATACGCTACTTTATGACGAACCAAAACCTCACGGGCAATTTCTCCAATACCCATCCCGCCGATGCGCGAGATAGTTCCCGTAAAGTATTTATCAATCACGTCTTTGTTTAATCCCAAACACTCAAAAATTTGCGCTCCTTGGTAGGATTGAAGGGTAGAAATACCCATTTTCGAGAAAATCTTGAGCAATTCTTTATTAATCGCCTTGATATAATTAGCGTAGAGTCCATCATTGGCTCCCCCATTGGGGGTTGGGGGGCTAATCAAACCCTGACGATTCATGTACGCAATCGTTTGGAAAGCCATGTAAGGGCACACCCCGGCCGCACCGTAGCCAATCAACGTTGCTACGTGGTGGGTTTCAAACACATCTCCGGCTTCGACCAAAATCCCAACTTTACCCCGTAAACCTTTACGAATTAAATGGTGGTGAACTGCCGACATGGCCAACAGCGAAGGTACGGGTGCATGGTCTGAATCAATGGCACGGTCAGAAAGGATGAGAATTTCAAATCCATCATCAATGGCATCTTCCGCGTAACGGCACATACGCTCCAACGCGCTCGCCAGTCCATTTCCACCGCGATCTGCTCTAAAATACGTGTTTATTGTTTTTGCCTGAAAGTGCGCTTTATCTACCCAACGAAGTTTATCAAACTCTTCGATGGTAAGAACCGGCTGATCTAATTCAATTTGGCGACAATGTTTCGCCGATTCGGTCAGTAAGTTCTCGGTAGAACCCACAAACGAAATCAACGACATAATCGAACGCTCCCGGATCGAATCAATCGGCGGGTTGGTGACCTGCGCAAATAACTGCTTGAAATAATTCGATAAGTGCTGACTTTGTTCGGACAATACCGCCAACGGTACATCCGTCCCCATCGAACCGATGGCTTCGTAGCCTGTTTCGGCCATTGGCCCTAAAACCATTCGCAAATCTTCGGAAGTAAACCCGAAAGCGATTTGGCGTTTTAGTAAAAGTTTATCGTCATACGGTGCAAAAGGGCGTTGAGAAGGTTCCAGATCCGAAATTTTGATTTTATTTTCGTCCAACCATTGTTGATATGGTTGGCGAGAACAAATATCGGCTTTCAATTCTTCGTCGGGAATAATACGACCTTGCTCCATGTCCACTACAAACATTTTTCCCGATTGTAGGCGACCTTTTGACACGACCTTTGCGGGGTCAATGTCCAAAACCCCCGCTTCAGAAGCCATGATAATGGTATCATCGTCCAAAACCCAATAGCGCGAAGGGCGCAGACCGTTTCGGTCGAGGGTGGCTCCAATGATTTTTCCATCGGTAAATGAAATAGAAGCCGGACCATCCCACGGTTCCTGAATGGCCGCGTGGTATTCATAGAATGCCTTGCGTTGGGGGTCCATGGCATCATTGCCATCCCATGCCTCAGGCACAACCATCATCATTACATGCGGCAATGAGCGACCTGAAAGGTAAAGTAATTCGATGGCATTGTCCAAATTGGACGTATCAGAGTTGGTAATGTCGCAGATGGGCAGCAACATCTCCATTTCTTCTTTCGTAAAATTTTCAGACCAAAATGACTTTTCGCCCGCCCGAATCCAGTTGACGTTGCCGCGAACGGTATTGATTTCACCGTTGTGAGCTACGTAACGGAAAGGTTGCGCCAATTTCCACGACGGAAATGTATTGGTAGAAAAGCGGGAGTGAATAATGGCAAATGCCGAAACCACTGACTCACTGTGCAAATCAGGGAAATAATATTTCAACTGACCCGTTGTCAATTGTCCTTTATAGGAAATTGTACGGCAAGAAAGTGAGGAAAAGTAAAAATGAGATTTTGAACCAACAACCGTATCATAAATAATACGGGTAGCGTATTGACGCAATACAAACAATTTACGCTCAAATCCCAGTTCGTCAGTCACCGAATCAGGACGTTTAATAAAAAGTTGCTCCACCTGCGGTTCAACCGAAAGTGACCCTTCTCCTAAGGTATCATTGAGGGTAGGTACGAGGCGGTAGCCCAACAACTCCATGCCCAGCATTTTCATTTTTCGATTGAGGATATCACGACATTCTTCGCGCAGTTTTTCGTCTTTAGGAAAGAAAATCATTCCAACGCCATATTCACCTGCCGACGGAAGGGATATAGACAATTTGGCACATTCTTCGACAAAAAACTCGTGGGGAAGTTGAATCAGTATCCCGGCACCATCACCCGTGTTAGGATCGCAGCCGCAGGCACCGCGGTGATCCATACGTTCGAGCATGGTAATCGCATCAGCTACCATTTGGTGCGACTTACGACCCTTCATGTTGGCGCGGAAACCAATACCGCACGCGTCGTGTTCAAACTCGGGGCGATATAACCCCTGCTGGGCAGATTCTAACATGGTTTTGTTGTATATTGGGGGTTGGGTTGACGCCCATACCACTACCAGAACTCGATAGTATTATGGAACTATAAACTCACGCAAGTTACACAAAAATTTATTTGGTACAACAACGATTTCACCAAATAATGTACCATTTTAATTGATTCATAAAGAATATATCAAATATTCTTAAAATATTGCAATTTATCAATAATGCGCGTATATTGATTCTAAATTTTCAATAAAAGCATCTATTAATAGATATTTCGTAAAAAAACACCTTTTTTATTATCAAATACGCAAAAAATCAAGCTGTTCAATCAAGTTATTTAGTTTTTTCTAAATTTGTTCAGCAAAACAGACTAAAGACCTACTAAAATGGCCAATGAACCGCGTTGTCAAGGTTTTGGACTTCGGCAACGCTTTCGCTAATAATCAACGTCTTAAACTGAATTTTGCGTAAATCCTAACAATATTGAACTACGATCACAAAGGAAGATGTCTATACAAATGAAATGGACTATAAAATAGCAAATAAGAGGGCAAGTCTTTGCAGTTTTGTTTAGATTTCTTAGAATGAAAATCTAATTTTTTGAATCACTTGCATTGGTCGAAGCTGATAATTGGACTCTGCGTAAGAAAAACCATTGAAAGAAACCATTGTGAGATTAGAAGTATTCCAAATATTATTCCAATTGGTTTCTACATCTATTTTATACTTGTGAAAAGTGTAACGTATCACTAAATCGCTGAAAAAATTTTTACTATTTCGGAAAATAAAATCATTGGCATAGTACTCGTTTTGAAGGCTTACATAGGTGTTTTTAGAAGGATAAAATTCATATTCAATAGATGCAATTGCTGTGAAGGAGGCTGACTAATTCGGTCATTTACTTGATTTTTAAACCCAAGCCTTTTGTATTTATACTCAAAATCAGCCCATTTACTCATTTTACAGTTTATTCTTGCCCCATAGGTATTATTCTGATTTGCCACTGGTACAGCTATCCCATTGATAATTTGTCGGCGTTCTGAAAGCATCAATTGATACTCTAAACTTACTTGTATTTTTAACGTTTCAATGTACTTCCCTACTTGCATCATCAACGTTTGAAGTTTTGACCTATTAAACAAATCCAAAGCATAATTTTCTGCTACACCTTTGGCAGTTAAGCGAGTTCCATAAATAAGATTATTGTCTGTAAGGCGATTAGTATAAATCAAATATCCAAAGACCGATGTAATTGGATTTCGATAACGAATATTGGGCAGTGCGCGCAAAGTAATGCTATAACAAAAAAATAGACAACGGGGGCAAGTGCCTAACTTTGGAGTGACTAAACTCAAAGATTATGTACCTATTTTGCCCAAGTTGTCACAGCACAAAGATAAAAAAGAATGGCCCTACTCACTACGGTAATCGCAGCGGCGAACCGTCAGAACCATCAGTGTAAATGCTGTGGTCGGCAGTTTGTGATCAACAACGGCCACACGGTGTCGGCATGGACAAGGGCGTTAGTTAAAAACGCATTGAAAGAGCGGCTGTCTCTGCGGGCCATTTGTCGGTGTACCCCATTAATTGGACAAAATAGTTAATACTTTATAAGTGTATTATGGTTTAGTTAATATTGTACTATTTTTAGTTATTGGCAGTCGTTCATTGAAAACTTGATTTGGTGTTAA
>NZ_JAIXST010000093.1 GCF_027484545.1 Runella sp.
CACGCTCAAACCTTTTTTAATTACAATAAAACAGACCCTGATGATTTTTTAAGTAGCCCTCAATTCGTAAATCTCGCCCGATTGGAGGCTATTCACATTTAAAATTGGCGAACATATTGGTATAAGCTCTGTCCTAAAATCGGGGTACATTATACCTGAAACAGCCTCTGATTTTCAACGCAACGGTGTTATACCGGGATTGCACGCTCAATTGCAACTTAAAACAGCCAACGTGGTAGCAGGGGTAGCAGTTGATTACAAGACACTTCGCCCACGGCTTTCCATCGGAACAAACACCGCTTTGAAGAAAGTAAACGAAAAAGTTTCGGGTGTATCATTAATGGCTTATTTGAAGTTGGTTGGCAAAAAAGTAACCTTCAAAGCAGAAGGCTTATTGGGCCAAAATATGACAGACCAAGTGATGTTGGGAGGCTATTTAGCTTACGGAACGGCCAGTACGGAAACCTACAAAGCCACCAAAACAAATTCAGTTTGGTTTGAATGGATGTCAAACAGTAAAACCGTAGTACCTGCGATATTTGTAGGTTATACTAAAAATGCAGGTGCTGATGCCGGTGCGATTGCCGCTTACGGAAGAGGTATAGGTATTTCGGGACGCGGTATAGATAATTTATTCCGTATTTCGCCACGCATTGATTTCCTTGCCGGAAAATTCAAAATCACACCCGAAGTTGAATACACAAGCGCGGGCTGGGGTACATTGGGCAACAATGGCAGAGTAACCGGTACGATAGGCAAAACTTCAAACGTTCGCTTCCTTTTGTTAACCCAGTTTTCATTCTAAAAAAGTAGGAATTGAAACCTGAATTCTTTCAGGTTCAATTCCCAACCCTCAATACATAAACTATTTTTTAACCCTTACTAACAACTATACTAATGTCAGAAACAGCATCAATCGCCGGAAAAACACAGAAAAAGCAAAGTCTGGCGGCTATCATTGCAGCTTCCTCGGTTGGGACCATGATCGAGTGGTATGACTTCTATATTTTCGGAAGTTTAGCCACCATTATTGCCACCAAGTTTTTCCCCGCAGGAAATCCAACCGCTGCCTTCCTTTCCACTTTGGCTACGTTTGCAGCCGGTTTTGTAGTAAGACCCTTCGGGGCTATTTTCTTTGGCCGGCTGGGTGATTTGATTGGTCGTAAATATACCTTCATGGTTACGTTACTCTTAATGGGCGGAGCCACCTTCATGATTGGACTTATTCCAAGTTACGAAACCATCGGATTTTTAGCACCGGCCTTAGTTCTTTTACTGCGCTTGCTCCAAGGATTAGCGTTGGGCGGTGAGTACGGTGGTGCAGCTACCTACGTGGCAGAGCACTCTCCGGCTGACAAACGCGGATTCTGGACTTCGTGGATTCAAATTACAGCTACGGCAGGTTTGTTTGTATCACTTATTGTGATTCAGGTAACTCAAAACAGCATGTCGAAAGAAGATTTTGCGGAATGGGGCTGGCGCGTACCGTTTTTGGTCTCTATCCTGATGGTGTACGTATCGGTGTTGATTCGTAAAAATATGCACGAGTCGCCGTTGTTTGCCAAAGCCAAAGCAGAAGGAAAAACGTCAACTAACCCACTTAAAGAGTCATTTGGTAATCGTTACAACTTCAAATTCGTCCTTTTGGCCTTGTTAGGAGCTACCATGGGACAGGGAGTAGTGTGGTACACAGGTCAGTTTTATGCTTTGAGCTTCCTGCAAAAAGTAATGACCATTGACCTTCAGCAATCCAATGAGTTGATGACTTACGCCTTGATGTTGGGTACGCCTTTCTTCGTTTTGTTTGGTTGGTTGTCTGATAAAATTGGCCGTAAGGGCATTATGTTAGGCGGGATGTTAATTGCCATTCTTTCGTATCGTACGATTTATGAAAAAATGTACCAAACCACCAATATCAAAAACAAAACCGAGATAGTTGAAAAAACAACCGTGGACATCACTCGCGCTTTGGATAAAAAAGATGGCGTAGAAACCAAAGATTCGGTCATAACCACGATAACTAAAAAGGAATTTGTGGACGGAACGAAATACGAAGAGAAGAACATCGCTAAAGTTTTGGCAGACGCCTCCGCTGAGCCGGTAAAACCCGAAATCAAGAAAACTGTGACTATCAACAGCAGCGACAAATGGTCTTTGATTTGGTTGGTATTCATTCAGGTAATTTTTGTAACGATGGTGTACGGTCCAATCGCTGCCTTCTTGGTTGAAATGTTCCCTACGCGCATTCGTTACACCTCTATGTCATTGCCTTATCACATCGGAAACGGCGTATTTGGTGGATTGTTACCGACGATTGCCACTGCCTTGGTAGCTTCTGCGGGCAAAGCCAACGATGCAGCAAAAGAAGCAGGCACTGCCCTGCCCAATGCCGCCCCTTATCTCGAAGGACTTTGGTATCCAATCGTGATTGCGGGTATCTGTTTCGTGATTGGGTTGTTGTACATCAACGGCAAAGATCGTAAGACAGACGACTAATCAGCAATTGGAAAGGCAACCGTCTGTCGGTTCAAAACCGACAGACGGTTATCTCAGAACAAATCCATTTTTAAGACACAAAATTCGAAAACAAAATGAACGCTATAAAAAGATTCGCAGGCATTGTTTGGCTAGTGGCAGGCGCCGTAGCAGGGTATTATTTAGTGGTTGAACAGGCTATTCCAAAGTTTGCAACCGGCAAACCGGAAGATTTGATTCCCGCCGGTATTTATACATTTATCCTTTGTCCGTTGATTGTAGGAAGTTTGGCTACCTTCGGTATTTACTCACTCAAAGGAGAGTACGACAGTGAAAGTTAGGTTTAGGGTTTAGTGGTAAGAATGGTTGTCGAAACATAGTTTTTCGGCAACCATTTTATTCCGTTTCCCAAGATATTTCTCCATTTACCCCCATGAATTCTACCCGAAAGGCCACATTGATTGTATTATGCGGAGCAGCAATACTCCTTTTCAATACACCTATTCTTTCTATTTTCAATATTTCGGCTTTTGTGGGGGGGATTCCTGTATTTTACCTGTATTTATTTGGAGCATGGCTGTTCATCATTCTGGCGACGGCTTGGGTAGTTCGCCGCACCAACAATGACGTAGAAAATGAGTAGCGTTTGGATTATATGTCTGTCGTTGTCCTATTTGCTGTTTGTAATAGCCAACTGGGCAGAGCGCCGCTCTTTCATCAAACGCAGTCTCGTCAATAACCCCTACGTGTACGCTTTGTCGTTGGCCGTGTATTGTACAGCCTGGACATTTTATGGAAGCGTGGGCCAGGCAGCCGAAACAGGCGTAGATTTCCTGTCCGTTTACATTGGACCAACTGGTAGTACCGCTTTGGTGGATCGTTTTTCGGAAAATCATTCGCATTTGTAAAGTTCAGCGCATTACCAACATTGCCGATTTTATTTCGGCTCGTTACGGAAAAAACCGAGCTTTGGGCGTAATCGTTACGGTACTTTGTCTGTTGGGTATTATTCCCTATATCTCCATCCAATTAAAGGCCATCACGAGCAGCTTCCTGATTTTATCGGGTGAGGCCACTGCCGTCAAATCATCCTTTTGGGAAGACCAATCGTTTTACATTGCCTTGGCATTGATTGTTTTTGCCATTTTGTTCGGAACTCGAAAACTCGAAGCCAACGAGCGTCACGAAGGACTGGTAGCCGCCATTGCTTTTGAATCATTGGTTAAACTCTTTGCTTTTTCGGCCATCGGCGTTTTCGTAACCTTCGGCATTTTCAACGGATTTGGCGACATTGTGGCAAGGGCTTCGGCCGTTCCTGAACTTCGCAAAGTATTTGTATTGTCCGAGGCTCAAACGGGAAGTTGGTTTTGGCACTGCTTGTTGGCAGCCATTGCTATTTTGTTCTTGCCCCGTCAATTTCAGGTCACCGTCGTTGAGAACGTTAATGAGAATCATTTGCGAAAAGCACAGTGGTTGTTTCCGCTTTACTTACTGATTATTAACATTTTCGTTGTGCCTATTGCGTTGGGTGGAAAACTGTTGTTTGCCAATATGAACGTAAAGGCTGATAATTACTTATTGGCCATTCCATTGCATTTTAAACAGCAGGGGCTGGCTTTTTTGACCTATTTGGGTGGGTTTTCAGCAGCTACGAGTATGATTATAGTGGAGTGTACTGCCCTCACCGTGATGTTCAGCAACAACCTTCTGATGCCGCTTCTGGTAAGTCGCCCGGGTTGGCAGGAGCGCTTGGGCCAATCCATCGGCGATTTTGTCATTACGGCAAGGCGGCTGTTTATCGCGGTTATTATTTTGTTGGCGTATGTTTACTACCGAAACGTCAGTGACAAATATTCATTGGTTTCTGTGGGAATGGTCTCCTTTGCGGCGGTTACGCAATTGACCCCCGCTGCCATTGGCGGCATATTTTGGAAACGGGCTTCATTAGTGGGAGTGATGGGCGGTATTTTGACAGGAGGATTGGTGTGGCTTTACACCTTAATTATCCCATCTATGGTTTCCAACGGCTTTATTTCCACCGATTTTTTGCTATATGGCCCGGCCCATATTCAATGGCTGCGTCCCGAAGCACTGTTTGGTTTAGAAAGTATGGACAACCTCTCTCACGGTGTTTTTTGGTCGCTTTTGTTTAACATTTCTTTTTACATCTGGGGCTCATTAAATTTCAAGCAGAGTGCTTCAGAACACAACCAAGCGGCTTTGTTTGTAGATATTTTCAAATATGATACTTCCTACGAAAGCTCCGTAGCGTGGCGCGGCAAGGCGCTAGTGAGCGATTTAACCTCGTTGCTAAGTAAGTTTTTTGGACAGGCCAGTTCAGAGCGCGCCCTTAATCTGTATGCACGTCGAAATCAACTTAGCCTGAAAACGCGTTATGCAGCGCCTCAGTTGGTTAATTACACCGAAAAAATGCTCAGCGGAGCGATTGGAGCCGCCTCTGCCCGTATCGTGGTTTCGTCGGTAGCGAAAGAGGAACGTATTACTGTCAATGAAGTGATTGATATATTGAAGACCTCCCAAGAACTGCGTCTTGTGAATCAGGAACTGACGCGCAAATCACTGGAACTGGAGCAAACAACCACCAAGCTCCAGCAAGCCAATGAGTTATTGAAAATAGCCGATCAGCAAAAAGACGATTTTCTGTCGACCGTTACGCACGAAATCCGCACGCCGCTTACGTCCATTCGCGTGCTATCGGAAATTTTGCAAACCAACCCCGATTTGGAAGAAGAACAACGGGATCATTTCTTAACCACTGTCATCAAAGAAACCGACCGCCTTACCCGGCTTGTCAACGAAGTACTTGATTTAGAACGTTTTGAATCGGGAAGATATTCCTTAACTATCACATTACTTCGTTTGGAAGAGGTGGTGGAAGAATCACTCAATTCGTTAGAACAGTTGGCGAATGAAAAATCAGTACAAATTCAGCGAAATATAGAACCTGGTTTACCCGACATTGAAGGCGACTATGACCGATTGGTGCAGGTTTTTATCAATCTTATTTCCAATTCCATTAAGTTTTGTTACCCCGAAATCGGAATTATTCGAATAAAAGTTCGCTTGGAATACCCCGCTATCAAAGTTCAAATCATGGATAACGGCAGCGGAATAGACCCTTTGTTTCACGAACTTATCTTTGATAAATTTGTTGCTATAATATTTAGTGTTCTTGATGCTGCTTTTGCTAAGTTCAGAGCCTCTGCCCTCAAAGTTGATAAGGCATAACTACCTTTTTCTGACCATGCAATGGGTTTATTTTTTTGCCGATAGGCCACAATCATGTCCACGCCTTTTTCTGCTCTGCCCGAACC
>NZ_JAIXST010000334.1 GCF_027484545.1 Runella sp.
CAGAAAGTCGCTATCCTTTTCCAAATTGGACAAGTGGCACAACTTGGCGATTGGTTGGTGCTTTTGGCAATTCAACTTGGAGAGGCAGCATTACATTTGATACACCGCCAAAAATTTTATCAGATGTATTAAAACCACTCGTATGATTCTCTTTTCTTGTTGCCATAGTGTCACTTTATAATTACCACCAACTCCTAAATATACGAAAGTTTTGCAGTACCGCACGGACGGATCCGTTTTGGTATTACTGAAATTTCGGACAATTCTCTGTTGCTTATCGAAGTTTCATTTTCAACAATCCAATTTCAGCCGCCGGCGGCTGACGTTCGTACAGAATTTTGTAGGCAGCTTCTGTAATGGGCATATCAACGCCGTATTTCTTGTTCATTTCAAAAATACTGTTGACGGCATAGTAACCTTCGGCAATCATTTTCATTTCCATTTGGGCCGATTGCACGCTGTAGCCGCGACCAATCATGTTGCCAAACGTACGATTACGACTAAACTGCGAATAAGCCGTTACCAATAAATCCCCCAAATAGGCCGAAGCGCTCAAATCACGCTCGCGCGGGTCAACGGCGTTGACAAACCGACGAATTTCCTGCATCGCATTGGAAACCATCACCGCTTGAAAATTGTCTCCGTAACCCAACCCGTGACTGATTCCGCACGCCAACGCCACAATGTTTTTCATCACGGCAGCGTATTCCACGCCGTACAAATCGATCAAAGGATTGGCTGTCACAAAGCGGCAACTCATCAATTGGGAAACATCAGCGGCGCAGGCGTTGTCAGTAGAAGCAATGGTCAAATACGATTGTTTTTCCAAGGCTACTTCCTCGGCGTGGCACGGCCCGGCTATGACGCAAATTTGACTCAGTGGCACTTCAAATTGGTCTTCTACCCAATCCGTAACCAGGCAATTGGAGGTTGGAATCATACCTTTGATGGCCGAAACAATGCGCTTCCTCGCAAAATGCTTGGGCGTAAGCCCCGAAAGCGGTTCCTGCACAAAAGCCGCCGGAATGGCCAGAATGACGTATTCAGCACCGTTTAAAGCATCTGTAATTTTGGTAAACGTCTTTACTTTTCGGGGACTTAATCGTACGTCGCGGAGGTAATCGGGGTTGTAATGGTGCTTGCGGATGTGTTCCACGGCAGCACGGTCACGCAGCCACCAACGAATACTGACGTTGTTTTCAGAAAGGATTTTGATGATAGCAGTGGCCCAACTGCCACCGCCTATGACGGCGATTGATGTCATTTGTTAGCATTATAACGTGATTCTTCTATGGCGAAGTCCGCGTAAAAGTAAGTATTTACTGCCGCATGGGCGGCCCCGTAACTGTAAACTGAATACTGTAGACTATTTCTCACAGCCACAGCCTTTGGCGCAGCCCAATTTTTTAGGACTGAATTCTTTGCGCAGGCGGTTTCCGACGTAGCCCAAAGCGCCGATAAAAAGCAAACCGATGAAGATACTTTCAAACATTTGCAGAAATTCTTAGAGTTTCAATGAGTGATTTACCTGATTTTATCCTTTAAAATCTAAAATCACTTTTCTCAAAAACGCCTTTTTACGTAATTGCGTTCCTGACAACCCTTTTTGACCTAACTTAATGAAAAACCCAACCCAAGAACCTGTCTCCTATCGCGCTTTATTCAGTCTGCCCGTCATCGTAGCCGCATTGGGCTATTTTGTGGATGTGTATGATTTGCTGGTATTTAATATTGTCCGTGTACCGAGTCTAAAAGATTTGGGGCTGAGTCCAGAGGAAGTATCTTCCATGGGCAGCAAAATCTACAATTGGCAACAGGCCGGACTCCTCGTAGGAGGGATTTTATGGGGGATTTTAGCCGACAAACGCGGCCGCCTTTCAGTTCTGTTCGGCTCCATTATTACGTATTCCATTGCCAATATTTTTTGCGGATTTGTTCAATCACCCGACCTCTATGCTTGGTTACGTTTCGTGGCAGGCGTGGGTTTAGCAGGGGAATTGGGCGCAGGACTCACGTTAGTTGCCGAAATATTACCCCAAAAACTACGCGGTTATGGTTCCTCCATCGTCGCCAGCGTGGGGCTTTTGGGTGCCGTTGTCGCTTTTTTGACCAATAATCTATTCGATTGGCGTACCACTTATTTTGTGGGAGGAGGTTTAGGCGGCGTGTTATTACTCCTGCGAATCGGCGTACTCGAATCAGGTATGTTTGAAAAAATCAAAATTCAAAACACACAACGCGGCAGTCTACTGGCTTTTTTTAACAACGCCCCCCGCTTTTGGAAATACATGCGCTGCATCGGAGTGGGCTTACCTACTTATTTTGTGATAGGTGTATTGGCTACTTTCAGCAACGAATTTGGCAAAGCACTGGGCGTTACCCCAGATATTGTGGCGGGAAAATGCGTGATGTACGTTTTTATTGGAACCGTAGTGGGCGATATGTTTAGCGGCGTGCTGAGTCAATGGTTGAAATCTCGTAAAAAAGCCATCGGGGTTATGACAACGATGACGCTGTTGGGAGTAGCTTTTTACCTGTACGGAGGTATTACAAAAGCAGATATGTTCTACTTGGTGGCCAGCGCTTTGGGCTTTTCCATTGGTTACATTGCTATGTTTCTGACCGCTACAGCCGAAAGTTTTGGTACGAATTTGCGTGCAACAGCGACTTCAACTGTTGCCAATTTTGTTAGAGCTACTACGTTGTTGACTTTACCACTTTTTCAGTATTTCAAACCCACCTTAGGCGTGCTTGGCTCGGGAGGCTTGGTCGCATCTCTGTGTTTTGCCATTGCGTATCTGTCGTTGTTTCTGATGGAAGAAACTTTCCACAAAGAGTTGGATTATGTTGAATAACGGTGTTCCTAAAAAATGAAACAGGCGAACCTATATAGTCCGCCTGTTTGCTTCATGGCTGTTTAAAAAATAAAATTTTACTGTTAACTGCCGACTTACTGCACAACTTCTCCGTGAATATTGAGGATCACTAAACCGCCTTCCGCATTGGACTCTACAGTGACGGTTTTATTGAATGAACCTGCTGCTGCGGCATTGAAAGTGGCTTTAATTACCCCGGAAACACCCGGCATAATCGGTTCTTTGGGATATTCTACGCCAGTGCATCCGCAAGAACCATACGCCTTGCTAATAACGAGCGGGTCCTGACCTTTGTTAGTAAATTTGAATTCCGCCGTAACAGGTTTTCCCTGTTTGATTTGTCCAAAATTATGGTCAGTTTCTACCCAAATGAAAGCCGCAGCCAAAACATTTGCAAAAACAAACGACGCTGCAACAAACGTCAGTGCCAGAGAGAGAAAAGTTACTTTTTTCATGTTAATACGTCTTTTTTTAGGTTTAACTGTTTTTTTGTTGTCAATTGACAGGGACAAAAGTACCGGGCTTATTTGGGACTCGTTGTTAACGAAATCTGAACTTTTGTTAATGGATTGTTAATAACCTGATAAGAATCAGTTATAAGCCCTACATTCGTACGTATATTTCGATTAATATTGCCGTATTGACCACTTTTACCTTTTAAAGGTATACAAGCACTATGTCAAGAACCACAATTCGACTTCTGGTAATCCTGTCTACGCTATCCATTATTGGTGTCATTGTGACCCAGATTTATTGGGTACGAAAGGCATTGGCGTTAAGGGAGCGACAGTTCAATCAGCAGGTGCATGTTTCATTGCAGGAAGTAGCCGAAGATCTGGCTGAACTTAATTCCGTGATGCTTCATAATAATCCCGTGGAGCAACTTTCTTCTAACTATTTTTTGGTCAATACCAACTCAATGGTCGACCCCGGAATTTTGGAACACTACATCAAAGCCAGTTTTTTGAGACACGATTTAATTACGGATTTTGAAGTCGGGATTTACGACTGTGCCAGCAATCGGATGTTTTACGGCGTGGCTCTCAGTACGCGCAGTGAAAAAAAAGCACCTACCCAAACCGCCAATTGGCTCAAATCCAATAAGTATCCCTATTATTTTGGAGTGCGTTTCCCCAATCAATCGGCGGCCATATTCAGTGATCTCAGCGGTTGGATAGGTTCTTCGCTGTTGGTGTTGCTGGCGGTGTGCTTTTTTGGATATGCGTTGTTTGTGATTCTGCGTCAGAAACAACTGACCGAAGTACAACAGGATTTTATCAATAACATGACCCATGAGCTACAAACGCCCATTGCCACCATCCGAATTGCGGCCGATGTACTCAATACCCCTGCCATTAAAGACCAACCCGAACGCCTCAAAAAATATACGGGCATCGTAAAAGAAGAGGCACTTCGACTGCAAAACCAGGTTGAAACGGTGCTGAACATGGCGAAAGCGGAGAAAAACAAACTGCCGCTCACCATTGAATGGCTTGATATACATCAAATTGCATCTTCCCTTTCCAATAAATACGAAAACAATCTTACGCTTCATCTGAACGCTCCTGAGCCTTATGTTCATGTTGATCGGTTTCATCTGACCAATGCCATTAGCAATCTGATTGATAATGCCTTTAAATACACCCCTGCCAATCCCGACATTCATTTGGAGACTTCAAGCCAAAATGGAATAGTAACCGTATCGGTTAAAGACAATGGCATAGGAATTGCTCCCGAACATCAACGGAAAGTATTCAGCAAATTTTATCGAGTGCCTACGGGCAACATTCACAATGTTAAAGGATTTGGAATTGGTTTGAGTTATGTCCAACAAATCGCCAAAGCCCACGGCTGGAAACTTCAACTGAACAGTGAAATAGGGAAAGGAAGTGAATTCAAGATTTTGATACCCTTAAAGAAGTAATGAGTAGAAAGTAGTGAGTAGTTAGAAATAATTTAAGCTCAATACTTAATACAGAATACTTAATACCAAAAAAAATGCCTCGCATCCTCTACGTAGAAGACGACCCTAACTTGGGTTTTGTTACCAAAGACAACCTCGAACTCAATCATTATGAGATTGTTCACTGTGTTGATGGCCAGGAAGCATTGGACACTTTCTATCAACAACAGCCCTTCGATATGTGCGTTTTGGACGTAATGCTCCCGAAATTGGATGGTTTTACATTGGCACAAAGAATCAGGCAGCAGGACAGGCACGTACCTATTTTGTTTTTAACGGCCCGTTCACTTCAGGAAGACAAACTTCACGGCCTTCGGATAGGTGGGGACGATTATCTCACAAAACCATTCAGCATGGAAGAGTTGATTCTGAAAATTGAGGTGTTTTTAAGAAGGAGTCTGAAACAGGAAACGGCCGCCGCTGCGGGCAGAACTGAGGAGGCAAGCAAAAAAGTAGTTGTGGGCAAATATGCGTTTGATTTTGAAAAACTACAACTTCAAATCAAGGGCAAAACTCAAGACCTTACCTACCGTGAAGCTGAAGTATTGCGTTATTTGGCCGACCGTCCCAATCAAGTCATTAAACGTGAAGATCTTCTTAAAGCCATTTGGGGCGACGACGACTATTTCATGGGACGGAGCCTCGACGTCTTTATGTCACGCCTCCGCAAATACCTCTGCGATGACCCCAACATCAAAATCGAAGGCATCCACAGCGTTGGATTTCGGATGCGTTGGTAGGATATGTCTCTTGTAATAATTTTTAAATTATACGCTTGCAGGCTTAGAGCTTAATGCTTTACGTAGCTTAGCATTCAACTCTTGGTATTTAGAATCTGACAGTTCTTTCATTGAATTGAAAGATTGCGAGTTAGAATTTGTATTCTTTTTTTTCGGAGTTTTTTCAACGGCTTTCATAGAGTTGGAAGTTGGGTTTTCAGCGAAATAATAAAACCAATATACAATTTATTTTTGGCAAACGGATGTAAAACTCCGTCTTCATCCATTCCCCAAAAACTAAACGTAGCAGCTGCGTATGTTAGTTCACGAGCAATAATGATTTGATACAATCTGGTACGTTCCGGTGTACTGCCTGAAAATAACACATAGGCTTCGGGATATATATCAAAAAAATAGAGCAAGGTTTGTATGACAGTAGCCATTACTTTGTCACGGTCTCCATTATTTGAAATACTTATAAAACTAACTTTTCCATCAGGAAGTGTATCTCCTAATGAAAGATTATAGAAGTTAGGTATATCAGTTTCGTCATAAAGAATTATTTTTCTAATCTTTTGAATTCCAATGCTTTCAAACTCAAATCTGAAAGCATTTTCCAATATTGTAAATTCATAAAAAGGTTGGTCCATATTTTTGACAGTATTTATCTCAACAACTCTCCAAACACTTCATCTAACTTCGCCACAGGGACAATCTGAATATTGTAATTCTTGAAAATTAACCCTTTGGTGTTGTATTTGGAAATAAATACCTTTTTAAAACCTAACTTTTCGGCTTCGGCAATACGCCCTTCAATGCGACTGACGGCCCGAACTTCACCGCCTAAGCCTACTTCGCCCGCAAAACACACAGAAGGCGGCACAAACGCATCTTCAAAGGAAGAGGCAATGGAAGTGACCACCGCCAAGTCAATGGCAGGGTCCTCGACGCGAAGACCGCCCGCTACGTTCAAAAATACGTCTTGCGTACCCAACCGAAAACCGCCGCGTTTTTCCAATACCGCCAACAACATCTGTAAGCGTTTGTTGTCAAAACCCGTACTGCTACGTTGAGGTGTACCGTAATTGGCTACGCTTACCAACGACTGAATTTCAATCATCAGCGGACGGTTGCCTTCAAGCATAGAGCCAATCGTAATGCCGCTTAATTGCTCTTCGCGTTGCGAAATCAAAATTTCCGACGGGTTAGTTACTTGTCGGAGTCCCGTACCGAGCATTTCATAAATCCCCAATTCTGAAGTACTTCCAAAACGGTTTTTAGTGGTGCGCAGGATGCGGTAGGTCGTATGGCGATCGCCTTCAAATTGCAGTACTGTATCCACCATGTGTTCGAGGGTTTTGGGTCCTGCCAAGTTGCCGTCTTTGGTAATGTGCCCAATCATAAACACAGGCACACCGCTTTCCTTGGCGTATTTCATCAGTTCCGCAGCACATTGGCGCACCTGCGATACACTCCCCGCCCCCGATTCAATCAGCGACGATTGCATGGTCTGGATAGAGTCAATAATCACGACATCAGGCTCAAATTCTTCAATTTGTCGAAAGATATTTTCGGTGGCCGTCTCCGTCAGGATAAAACAATTATGATTTTTACTGGTGAGCCGTTCGGCACGCATTTTTATCTGTTGCTCACTTTCTTCGCCCGATACGTACAAGACACGTTGCGTAAGTGTGAGGGCAATTTGGAGCATTAAGGTAGATTTACCTATCCCCGGCTCGCCCCCAATAAGCACCAGTGAGCCTAACACAATTCCGCCTCCCAACACGCGATTAAGTTCACCATCGATGGTTACTATACGCGGTTCTTCTTCGTACTTGATTTCATTGATGGCCTTCGGTTTTGAGGCCAAACTAACTGATTTCCACTGAGCAAGCGGTCCTTTTTTGTCTTCTTTTTCCAGCACTTCTTCCACTAAGGTATTCCATTCGCTGCACGAAGGGCAGCGTCCCAACCACTTAGGAGATTGGTGACCACAGTTTTGACAGAAATACGCCGTTTTTACTTTCGCCATAAGAGATTTGTATCAATAATAGGTTGCTAAACTAAGTTATAAATAGGAAACATCTATACGGCACAAAAAATTTGGAGCAATGGAAGTAAAAAGCGGATCAATGCCCATTGATTTTTCCTTTGGTTTTTAATTATCTTTAGGCTTCCATAAGCCAAACCGATAGATACTTCAGTTGCATGAAAAGAATTCACACCATTGATGTCACACGAGGCATTGTGATGATTATCATGGCCTTAGACCATGTTCGGGATTTGATGCATACTACCGCATTAACCCAAGACCCCACAGATTTCAGAACTACTACCGCTGCGTTGTTTATGACACGATGGGTAACTCACCTGTGTGCGCCGAGTTTTGTGTTTTTGTCGGGAACCTCGGCCTATTTAACCTTTAAAAGTCAAAACAACTTAGCTAAAACCAAAAACTTTCTCCTGACACGAGGGCTTTGGCTGATGTTGTTGGAAGTCACCGTTATCAATTTTGCTTTTTGGTTCGACTTTCAGTTCCGTACTATTATTCTGCAAGTCATCTTTGCGATAGGATTGGGATTTGTGACCTTATCTTTTTTATTAAAAATCCCCGCAAGAATCATTGGGATCATTGGCGTGGGTATCATTTTCCTAGACGGATTGACATTACTTGTACCCATCCCCAAAAATCCCGGACTTGCAGTGGGATGGTCGTTTTTGTTTCGTACCAACGTTTTTACCCTAACTCCCAATTTCACCTTAGGAACTTTGTATCCATTTATACCATGGTTGGGAATTATGTTAGCAGGATTCTCTTTTGGACTTGTGTTTGAACAATCTGCCCCGAATCGCAAAAAAATACTTTGGCGGTCGGCTTTACTATCTTTGGGCTTATTTGCAGTGATCCGATTTATTAATTTTTACGGAGATCCTTTTCCATGGTCACCACAAAAATCGGGGTTATTTACGTTTCTTTCTTTTATTAATGTTTTCAAATACCCTCCTTCCCTACTCTACACACTTCTCATGCTCGGCATTATGTTTACACTGCTGGCTTTAGCAGATACTCAGCCGACTTGGTTATTAAACATTCTGGCTACTTACGGCAAAGTCCCTATGTTTTATTACCTTCTTCATTGGTACCTGATTCACAGCCTCATGTTTGGAATGTTATTTTTGCAGGGATTCACCTGGAAAAATATACCAATTGGCACTTTTAGTTTCGGGCGTCCACCAAATTCCGGGGTAGAATTGGGCACTATTTATTGGGTGTGGTTGGGAATAGTGGTAGCTCTGTATCCGCTATGCCGTTGGTATGCACACTATAAATCCGCTCATAAAGAAATCAAATGGCTTTCTTATTTGTAGAGCCGCAACATTTTGCGGCTCTATTCTACCCTTTTTTTATTTTCTCGTAAACCAACTGAATGATTCCGTCTTTCAGGCCCAAATCCGGAACTAAAATCCTGTCTGCTCCTGCCCATTTCATGACCGAAGTATAAATATCAGCGGCAGGAATAATGACATCAGCACGGTCGGCATTAAGGCGTAATTTATGGACGCGTTCTTCCTGACTGAAAGAAGCAATGTAATCACGCATCCGTTGTAATTCCGCCAACGAAGTAGAATTTTCTGAAGTTTTGGAAACCAAATTGAACAATTTTGAAATATTCCCACCCGTACCGACAGCTACAATTGGCTCTAAACTGTCAATATTTTCTTCAATCCATTTCTCCATTTTTTGCCACGCCCCTTTGCTTTCTTTACCTTCGAGTAAGCGAACAGAACCGATTTTAAAAGACTTGGAAGCAATTTTCTGACGGTTAAAGTACAGGTTCAGTTCGGTACTCCCACCGCCTACATCAATGTGCAGATATTGTCCATCTTCCAATGCCTGAACTACGACATTATTAATCAATTGTGCCTCTCGGGCTCCATCAATGACGTGGATTCTAATGCCTGTGGATTTTGCAATGCGTTCCACTATCTCCTCGCCGTTGGCTGATTCGCGCATGGCCGACGTAGCGCAGGCCATGTACCCTTCGACTTCGTGCAACTCCATAAGAAGTCGGTAGCATTCCATCAACTTGACGGTACGGGCTTCACTTTCGGACGTAATATTGCCGAAATTAAATACATCGTGACCTAATCGAAGAGGGAAACGTACATATTCCACTTTCTTAAAACTGGTGAAACCACCATCGTGTAAAACGGATGAAATCTGCAAACGGGCAGCGTTGGAACCAATATCTATAGCAGCTATTTTCAATTTTATGGAATTGTTAAATTTGCACAAAAGTAAAAGTTCGCAGCATACCTTTAAATAACCTTTTCTTTAATTTTTGAAAAATCAGGCATTACTGCGTAGTTTTGCTGTTGCATTTAATCCTTTCTGAATGAAGATACTTGGTATTTCTGCATTTTATCACGATTCCGCTGCCGCATTAATTGACAACGGCGAAATAGTAGCAGCCGCACAAGAAGAGCGCTTTACCCGCAAAAAACATGACCCAAATTTTCCTGCCAATGCGGTCAAATATTGTTTAGAATATGGCGGTACTACGCTCAATGAATTGGATGCCATCGTATTTTACGATAAGCCTCTCCTCAAATTTGAACGCTTACTCGAAACCTATTATACCTTCGCTCCCAAAGGATTACGGTCGTTTATCACGGCGATTCCAGTGTGGATCAAAGAAAAAATGTTTCTTAAACGCCTCATTAACGAGGAGTTAGAAAAAATCGGTTATGACAAAAAGAAGCCAGTTAAAATTCTTTTTCCGGAGCATCACCTTTCTCACGCTGCCAGTGCATTTTATCCTTCTCCTTACGAAAAGGCTGCCATTTTAACGATTGACGGCGTAGGTGAGTGGGCTACGGCTTCGATTTGCTCGGGCGAAGGAAACAAAATTACGATTTTAAAAGAGCTCCGTTTTCCGCACTCGTTGGGGCTTTTGTATTCTGCTTTTACTTATTTCTTAGGGTTTAAAGTAAACTCAGGTGAGTACAAACTGATGGGTTTGGCTCCTTACGGCAATCCTTCTTCGCCTGAAGTGGACAAATACGTAGAAATTATCAAAAACGAGTTGATTGTCGTAAAAGAGGATGGTTCTATCTGGCTCGACCAAAAATATTTTGACTACGCGACGGGCCTTAAAATGGTGAATGAAGGCAAATGGGAACGCATGTTTGGAATGAAAACCCGTCGCCCTGAAGATCCTTTGGAAGCACAGCATTGCAACTTAGGATTAGCTATCCAACGGGTAACCGAAGAAGTGGTGGTAAAAATGGCCAAAGAAGCCAAACGCCTCACGGGAGCCGATTATTTGTGTTTGGCGGGTGGTGTAGCGCTCAACTGTGTATCTAACGGAAAATTACAAAAAGCCGACGTTTTCAAAGAAGTGTTTATCCAGCCCGCTGCCGGCGATGCAGGCGGTGCTTTGGGAGCAGCTTTGACGGCTTATTATATTTATTTTGACCAAAAACGCGTCATCAACTACACCCAAGACGCCATGAGTGGGTCGTATTTGGGACCTACCATTTCGGATTTGGATGTAGAACTAACCGCGAAAAAATACAAAGCCGTTTACAAACGATTTGATAACTTTGAAGAACTCACCAAAGAAGTAGCGCAAATCTTAGCCGACGGAAACGTGGTAGGTTGGGTGCAGGGCCGCATGGAATTTGGTCCGCGTGCGTTGGGTGCCCGCAGTATTTTGGGCGACCCGCGTAATGCAGAAATGCAAAAGAAACTCAACGTAAAAATCAAATACCGCGAGTCTTTCCGTCCATTTGCTCCTTCCGTATTAGCCGAAAAAGTAGGCGAATATTTCGATTACGAAGGAATTTCTCCTTATATGTTGTTGGTGCATCCCGTCAAGGAATCTCGCCGCAAACCTCTGCCCAAAGATTTTGACGGTTTTGACCTCCGTAATAAACTCTATTATCTGCGTTCGGATCTACCCTCAATTACCCACATTGATTTCTCGGCACGTATCCAAACGGTTCATAAACAAACCAATCCGCGTTATCATCAGTTAATCAGCGATTTTGAAAAATTGACGGGCTATGGAGTCATTGTCAATACCAGTTTCAACGTACGCGGGGAACCGATTGTGAGTACCCCCAACGACGCGTATCGTTGTTTTATGCGTACCGAAATGGATTATTTAGTAGTGGGCAACTACGTTTTCGATAAGCGCCAACAGCCCGAATGGCAAGATACCGACAACTGGAAAGAAGAGTTTGTATTAGACTAAAATGACCTCAAAACTCATCACCTCCGTTTTTAGACTGCTTATAATTGGTGTTCCATTTGTCTTTTTGTTTTTTCCAGACAAATGGAACATCAAATTTGATTATCCCTATGCCGGCTTGGTAGACAACTTTTACGTCCGCCTTGCCAAAGCAATGTTGCTTTTACTCGTTTTGGCAGAACTGCTCAGAATATTCTATTACGGAGTAATCAAAAACCCAAAAAGTAATAAGATTGTTGCTAACCTTGCCACTTTGGGTATTATGGTAGTTTGGTTGTTTGGGATATTGGAAATTGTCTTTATGTTCATTTCCCAAAGTCACGAAGGGGATTTGAGCAAAGCTTCCCAAATTTGGTTTGCTAAATATTGGAAGCCCATTACCTCGGAAGGTTATCGCGACTTTCCTAAAACCAATGCCGAAAAAAAGAAAAAAGTACTGGTATTGGGCGACTCATTTACCGCTGGTCACGGTCTGAATCATACAGAAGACCGTTTTTCCGATCAGTTAGAGCAAAAATTGGGGGCCGACAAATTTGCAGTTTATAACCTTGGTGTTTCAGGTTCAGACACGCGTGATGAGTTTCAGCGATTACAAAAATTTCCCGTTAAACCGGATGCGTTAGTACTGGAATATTTTCCCAATGATATTGAAAAAGCAGCTCGTGATGCGAAGTTGACTTTAGCCCAATTTCAACCCTACAATGACATTAAAATGCCGGGTATAGGCTCCATGGTCATGCGCTTTTATTTGCCTAATTACATCTATTGGCAGTTTCCACACATGCCGCCTGCCTCTATCACCGACTTTGTTCAAAAATCGTATACCGATACAACCATCCTCAATCCCCATTTACGTGACTTGCAGAAAATTGTAGATTATGCGCGTCAAAATAATGCGCCGATGTACGTAGTAATGGTGCCTTTTTTGCAAAACATGGAGAAAAGCAACGGCTATACAAAACCCATTGAAGACTTTTTTACCAATCAAAAAATTCCGGTAGTGCGCCTCAGCGACCACCTTGGAAGCATCCCCGCCAAAGAACGGATTGTCGGCAAAAATGATGGACATGCCAGTGCTAAAGTCAATGCGTTGATTGCTCAGAAATTGTACGAAAGCATGAAGGCTACTCAGTAACGCACTGAATTTTAACTTTGGTGTAATGCGAAAATGTGTAACTTTGTAATTAAATAGATTGTATATTCGTTATTCGTTATCAGTTAACTTATAACATATCATCCCCGAAAATGGATTTTCTAAAAGACTTATTTGCCTTTTTAAGCGAGCGGAAAAAGTGGTGGTTGGCACCTATAATTATTCTTCTGCTGTTGATTGGCGTAATTATCGTCATTGGTGGTGGATCTGCTGTTGCACCGTTTATTTATACATTATTTTAATTGATCGTTATCCGTTATCTGTTATCCGAATCTTGGACCAGATAACGGATAACGGATAACTTTCCCTAAAATGTCTGAAGCTGAAAGAAGTAAAGCCCAATTGGTCATTGTGACAGGGCTCGTTGTATTTTCGTATATTTTCAAATCTGCCTCTACTTATCTTCTATACGCAGCCGCAATTGTGGGTATACTGTGTATTTTCATTCCCATTTTTGGCGATTATTTGGTAAAAATATGGTTCAAAATCGCCGAAGGCTTAGGGTGGTTCAATTCACGGGTTATTCTCACGGTATTGTTTTATGTATTCCTGTGGCCAATTGCAGCCTTGTATCGGTTGAGCAACAAAAACCCAATGGGTGTGAAGCGTCCTGATACTAAAAGCGTGTATGTGGAGCGTAATCATACCTATGCGCCTAAAGATTTAGACAATATTTGGTAAATTATATCTTCTCCAGAAGCCACCAAATGGGTTTGCGGCGTTTTTGAATTTTAAAATTAGTCATCAGGTATTGACGAATGTGATCAATTGCCTCGTCTAAGTCGTCAGTAATTTTCAGAAGATCTAAATCTTGGGGCGAGATAGTACCATTTTCGACCATTTTGCCCAGCATCATAATCAGCGGTTCATAATACGTTTTACCAATAAGCACCATCGGGAAATTATGAATTGCTCCTGTCTGAATCAGGGTGAGGGTTTCAAAAAGCTCGTCCATCGTTCCTACCCCGCCTGGCATAATTACAAATGCGTAGGAGTATTTGATCAACAATACTTTACGAATAAAAAAGTACTTGATTTTAACCCATTTATGCATGTAGGGATTTTCCTTTTGCTCGTGCGGTAAAACAATATTACAACCTACAGATCGCCCTCCTGCTTCATAAGCACCTCGGTTGGCCGCTTCCATGATGCCCGGCCCCCCTCCCGTCATGACCGTTAATCCCAGCTCCTGCGAAACATGCTTGCCCAATTCCCGCGCCTGCTCATAATATTCGCTTCCTTCTTTAAAACGCGCCGATCCAAATACGGTGACACAGGGACCTACAAAATGCAGGGCTCGAATTCCTTTAAAAAACTCCCAAAACACTTCTAATAAGAATAAAAGCTCAAAACGACGACTCTTGGGGCCTTCCAAAAAGTAATCGCCAATTTTCTGGTCTATGAAGGGTCTTTTAGTGCTTGACTCGTCGGGCATGATTGAAGGATTATCGTTGGTTACAGAATACTTTATTAACTTAGCGGCAGATTTCAGTATCGTATATGATTCAAATACATTCGTTTGTTTTCTCCCCTTTTGCAGAAAACACTTATATTCTTTTCGACGAAACCAACGAAGCAGTGGTCATTGACCCAGGCTGCCTTATGCAATCGGAAAAAGAAACATTAGCCGATTTCATTGAAGAAAAAGGGTTAAAGGTTACTGCATTGCTCCAAACTCATGCCCATTTAGACCATGTATTTGGAAGTGCTTTTGTAAAGCGCAAATATGGGGTAAAAATGTATATGCACAAAAACGAACTTCCAGTATTGGCGTCTGTTGAAAGTCGTTGCAGGCTTTGGGGAATAAAAGGATATGAACCCGTAGAAGCGGATGTATTTATTGACGAAGGTAATGTAATCAAATTTGGAAATTCTGCTTTGGACATCGTTTTTGTACCGGGCCACGCACCCGGCCACGTAGCGTTTATCAATCATCCTCAACGTTTCGTCATTGGCGGCGACGTACTTTTCAGAGGAAGTATCGGCAGAACTGACTTTCCCCTCTGCGACCATGACACACTCATCCGCAGTATTGAAACCAAATTTATGACTCTGGAGGATGATTATCAGGTATATGCAGGCCACATGGATCCAACCACCATTGGCCGCGAGCGCCGTTCCAACCCTTTTCTTAATTAATTTTACTGATAATGAACGGGCAAGATGCCCGTACCACATTTATGCGCCTTTTTACCATTCCCAATTTAATCACCTGCGGCAATTTGCTCTGCGGGTGTCTTGGTATTGTATTCAGTTTTAGAGGCGACCTTTTACTGGCCGGAGGTTTAATTTTTGTGGCGGCAGTGCTGGATTTCTTAGACGGCTTCGTGGCAAGATTACTCAAACAGTCCTCCCCTATTGGCAAAGAATTGGATTCTTTGGCCGATGTAGTGACTTTCGGATTGTTGCCTTCCATGATTATTTTTCAATTTTTGGAGCGTACTTACGATTCCATCGACATAGGCAATCTTCTTATCTCATTCAGTGCCTTTATCTTAACCGTTTTTTCTGCATTGCGCTTGGCAAAATTCAACATTGATACGCGTCAATCAGATTCATTTATCGGGGTTCCGACTCCAGCCAACGCTATTCTTGTAGCTTCATTGCCATTTATACTGCGCACCTATCCCGAGTATGAGTCATGGATTGTCAGCCCAAGCGTTTTGGTTAGTTATACACTCATCATGTCGTATTTACTCGTCATGGAGTTTCCATTATTGGCATTCAAGTTTAAAACTTTTGGATGGAAAGAAAATCAAATCAAATATATTTTCCTTGGTTTATCGGTGCTTTTGCTGTTTTTGCTGAAATTTGCAGCCGTTCCGCTAATTGTTGGACTCTACATATTGCTTTCATTCATAGCCCCCAACCGCAATGGCGGACCGTCCCCGAAGGGGGCTTAACAATTAAAAACTCCCCCATCGGGGGCGGGGGGCTTTATTTCTATGAAATTTATCGCCGAAATCAACGTCATGCCCCAAAAAGAAATTCTTGACCCCCAAGGCAAAGCCGTCAAATTGGGTCTTCATAATTTGGGCATTGACGACGTATCAGACGTACGCATTGGCAAACACATCACATTGGCTTTGGACGCTGACTCAGAAGCCGATGCAAAGCAAAGAGTCGAAACCGCCTGCAGCAAATTATTGGCTAACATGATTGTGGAAGATTATAGTTTTACCTTAACAGAAGGCTAAAAACTCCCCAAAATGCCTTATTCCAAAATTACAGGTTTAGGTTATTATGTGCCCGAAAACGTAGTAACCAACGACGACCTTTCCAAAGTGATGGAAACTTCCGACCAATGGATTCAGGAGCGGACAGGGATTCGTGAACGGCGTTTTTTTACGTATGGCAAAGAAACCAACGCGAGTATGGCCACGGCCGCTTCCCGACAGGCATTGGAACGGGCAGGCTTGCAACCATCTGACGTAGAGATGATTGTTTATGCAACTATTACCCCCGATTATTTCTTTCCGGGCTCTGCTTTTTTAATGCAGCGTGAGTTGGATTTGATTGGCATTCCCGTCATCGACATTCGGGAGCAATGTTCGGGTTTTGTTTATGCGCTTTCTATTGCTGACCAATTTATTAAAACGGGTGCTCACAAAACCATTCTGGTGGTAGGAGCCGAAATTCAATCGACTTGGACTGACAAAAGCACCAAAGGTCGAAACGTAGCAGTCATCTTTGGCGATGGTGCAGGCGCAGCTGTAGTCCAAGCCACTGAAGATGCCACGCATCGCGTACTCTCCACTCACCTCCACGCCGATGGGCGTTTTGCCGAAGATCTGTACGTCAAAGACCCGGGCAGCAGTCGGCCTGTACGATCGGCGACCAAAGAGATGGTGGATGAAGGCGGTTTTGAAGTAGTAATGAACGGAAATGCCGTTTTCAAACATGCTGTCGTACGATTTGCGGAAGCCATCAAAGAAGCGCTGGATGCCAATGGCTACCAACCCGAAGACATTTCATTGCTGGTTCCGCACCAAGCCAACATCCGCATCAGTGAGTACATACGCCAGCAAATGGGCCTGCGCGAAGACCAAGTCATTAATAATATTCATAAATACGGCAATACAACCGCCGCTTCCATCCCTATCGCCCTGACCGAAGCTTGGGAAGAAGGTCGCGTCAAAGAAGGTGACCTTATCTGTTTGGCGGCCTTTGGAAGTGGATTCACTTGGGCCTCTGCTCTGATTAAGTGGTAATAGTAAGGTAAAGCCTAACCGTCAGTCGGGTTGAACGAGAACACCGTCCGCCATTACGACTCAATCCGACCGACGGTTAAAAAATAGTGTTACAGAAGGCGTGAAGTCCTTGACAGTTTGAACTATTTTTTCCATCTTGTCATAATTTAACGCTGCTTTCCATGAAAACCTACCACATCCGCCTGCTTCAGTACGAACACTGGGCCAATCTCAAATACATAGATGCCATAGAAAGGCTCGAAAACCCGCCCGAAAAAGCGCTTTCGCTGATGAGTCACATTCTCAATGCTCAAATGGTGTGGTTTACCCGAATCACTAACGACCATTTGGTAGTGGGGGTTTGGGATTTATTACCGGTTTCCTGGCTGAAAGAAACCGCCGAGCACAGTTTTCAAAAATGGGATAGCTACGTCCGAGATATGGATGAAGCTGATTTTAATAAAATCATTACCTATCAAAATACCAAAGGGCTTAGCTACGAAACTCCCATCGGCGACATTCTGACCCAACTCAGTCACCATGCCGCTTACCATCGCGGTCAAATTGCCACTTTACTCAAACCTCTTGTACATCCTCTTCCCGTTACTGATTTTATTCAGTGGTTGAGGGAGTAACTATTTCTATCAATACTACCTAAGAGTCGTTTGTTTATAAACAAGCGACTCTTTTTTTATCTGCCTGCTTATAATTCCTATCTGAATTTTCTTTTCAGCAATTGTTTTACCACTTTCTATACCCTTTTAAAACGTAGAAATGAGTTTTTTGTTTATTATCGACTAATTTTTATTGAAAAACAATAAATAAAACTTGTTTTTCAATAAACAGCTATTACCTTTGTTACGAAAAACAAACAAAATATCATGAAACCATCATTCATTTTTTCGTTTCTAAGGGTTGCCACCGGCTTCCTGTTCTACTCGTTGATTGTGATCACCGTGGCGGTCATTGTCACTTCTGCTTTAAAATTCTCGGGCAATAGTATAGGTATGGCCAAGTCTGTATTCAGTTACGAGGTTATGGGCTTTGGTACAAACAATGGCACCCCTGAAATACACTATTCGGCAGACAAATTGGTACAATACACTTCCATTCCCAACCGTTATCATTTGGAGGTAGAGCCTGCCTCTGTATTAGGCTATTACTCCTTCTTTTCAACGGTAGTAAATCTACTGCTGGGCATTGTCATCCTGTGGCTGTTCAAACGTATATTCAGTGAAGCCAATCTGGCAGAGCCTTTCAAACCGAGTATTTTTAAGCGCCTTAAGATATTGGCACTTTTATTTGCAGTCTCTGATGTGTTTAAATTTGCCCATTATTTAATTTTCAGCCGTCTGTTACACCGCAGTATTTCAATCCCCGAATTTCAGTATATTACTGAGATAGGCAATGGAATTATTACAGGCCTGATTATCTATGCCATCGCTGTCATTTACCAACGCGGACTCTCTATTCAGGAAGAAAACGCTTTAACTGTCTAACTCATGCCTATCATTGTAAACCTTGATGTTATGTTGGCTCGCCGTAAAATGTCTTTGTCTGAGCTGGCAGAGCAGGTAGACATAACTCTGTCTAACCTGTCCATCCTGAAAACAGGAAAAGCCAAAGCGATTCGTTTTTCTACCCTTGAAAAGATTTGCGAAGTACTGGACTGTCAACCGGCCGATATATTGGAATACGGTAAATAAGTGTTTTTCAATGCCGATACACCTTAAATTCACTTTTATTTTTAACTTGTCTGAAAGAGAATTATTAATTAACCGTTATCTTGGCATTGGAAATAAAAGCCAACTTTTATGACGATTCAAATCAAAACAGGAGCAACTCAGGCCGAGATAGCCGAGGCACTCCAAAAAATGCGCCGAACAAAACGTTTGGATGCAAAAAAATAGTTTGGCAAACTTCAAGGAGACAAAGAAGATTCGCTCACTTTTCAACGTCGATTAAGAAATGAATGGGAGTGATTTTGTCCATCCACTGCCCGTTACTGATTTTATCCTGTGGTTGAGGGAGCGAGTACGGTTTTGAGATTATAGGATGCTGTCTAAAGCCTTAGTTGGGGTTACAAATCAGGAACGACCGTTGCAGAAGTGTAACCCCTGTTGTATATTCTCTTCATGTAGTATATATCGAAATTAAACCTCCCAGTCTGCAACAATATTGATAGCAAAGATTAGATACACCCAACTTATGTCATGTATTAAAATATAATTTCTAATGAAATTTCCTCAAATTCCTATCTATAAAGAGTACGGGAAAAATGATTTTACTCCTGAGCAATTAGCTCTTCAAGAGGCATTAGATAAGGTAGAAGTATCGAAAAAAAACGAAAAAATACTTCGCGAATGCCGTGATTTTTATTTGAAATCATATAAATTTTTAAAAAATATCAATTTATCAAAAATAACCTTAAATGAAGCAGAGGCAATCATAAAATTCTTAGAGAAAATATTTAATTTTCATGGTATTATTTGGAATGATATACATTTTAAATATGTGTATAGAATAACAGTTGTAAATGATATTTTTCTCGAAGATGATAAAGTCAGAAATTCGAATTTTCTTGGCCATCCACCATTAGACAAAATAAAAGATATTGGTGTTTACAATAGAGCGAATACACCTAATTCTACAGTACTTTATTGCTCTTTTCATCCTAATATTGCCTTATTAGAAATAAAGCCAAAAGTAGGCCAAAGAATAATAATTACTGAGTGGTATAAAGAAAGCGAGAAACCATTTAATAGTTATCCTATACTCAAAAAAGACACGGATATTAATGAGGGATTAGTGAGAGCATCCAAAGCATTTGATAAAACCATGTCGCAGGAAAATCATTATCTCAGGAGCATTTTAAATCAATACTTTCAATTTATTGGTAGTGAATTTGTTAAAGATACACCTATTGTAAGTCCAAAAAAATTTGAATATTTGTATAGCGCTTACTTTGCCGACAAGGTTTTAGAGAATAAATTTGCTGTAGGGGACCCAACTCCACATTACGATTGTATTATTTATCCTAGTATAGCCGCCACTCATCTAACTGATAATTTAGCTATTCATCCAGAATCTGCCAAAAAACTTAAACCTGTTTTTATGGAAGACTGTATAGTTGTGAATACAAGATACGATCACTTTGACCTTACATCTGGTAAATCAGTTATAGATAGACAGGTATTAAGAAGTGCAGAAGTTATAGATGATGGAAAAATAATTTGGAGTGATGACTAAATTTAGACAGTAACAATTTCTAAAATCTGTCTTTTTACAAAGAGGTTGAGCACAAAAAATATTCATTCACCTTAAAACCAATGAAAAAAATAAATTTTATTCTTTGTCTGTTTTTTTTTGCAGGTTGTAACCCTGATAAACCAACCAATAATTCAGAAGATTCACTATTGATTGGTGAGTGGATTGGAGGAAATCCAACAAAGCCAGTTAAAACGTTTACTCTCACCATAAGAGCAGACAAGACTTATGAAGCAGTTTATCGTGCTAATCCAAAAGAATATGATGCGGGTACTTGGTCTTATGATAAAACAACACAGATTTTAGCATTACACGAATAAACCTGCCTATAAACTTCTATATGTAATTAAAGATGGATTGGCTTATCAAGAAGTAGGGCAGTCATCACAATATACATTTAGGCGTAAGTAATGGTTTGCGCTCATTGGCACTTATCTTAAGCAATTTTTTTACTTGATCAACCTATACACCGCCTTCCCATCAAA
>NZ_JAIXST010000223.1 GCF_027484545.1 Runella sp.
TCATGGCTAAAAAAATTGCAATTGGAGGCGACCACGCAGGTTTCTCATTAAAACAGCCCCTCGTGGAGTGGCTTACACAACAAGGATACGAAGTTAAAGATTTTGGAACCTACACTGCCGATTCTGCCGATTACGCTGATTTTGCTCATCCGGTTGCCATAGCGGTGGAAAGCGGTGAATTTGACGCAGGCGTATTGGTATGCGGCAGCGGACAGGGCGTAGCCATCACCGCCAACAAACACCAGAGAATTCGCGCCGCTCTGGTATGGGACACTCCTTTGGCCGCCCTCTCCCGTCAGCACAACGACGCCAACATCATCTGCCTTCCCGCCCGATTTATTGCCCAAGAAACGGCTTTTGAATGCGTACGCATTTTCTTAACTACCGAATTTGAAGGCGGTCGCCACGCGATTCGTGTGGGGAAGATTGCTTGTTGAAGTCAATAGAGTTGTCAGTCGGTTTAAAACCGACTGACAACTCTATTGAAAATAAATCAATGAAAAAACAAATACCCCAATAATATTCCCGCAATCACGCCGACAAAATCTGCAATCAGGCCCGCTACAATCGCGTAGCGGGTATTTTTTATGCCTACCGAGCCAAAATAAAGCGCTACAATGTAAAACGTAGTATCAGTGGAACCCTGAAAAATACACACCAATCGTCCAATGAACGAATCGGGGCCAAACTGCTTCATGCTGTCAATCATTAACGCTCGTGCGCCGCTACCGCTGAGGGGTCTCATCAAAGCTACGGGTAAGGCATCCGTAAAATCAGTATTGACCCCCATCAAACTGATCATCCACTTGAAACCATCAATCAAATAACCCATGGCTCCCGCATTTCGGAAGGCACTGATAGCCACCAGCATCCCTACCAAATACGGTATGATTTTGACCGACGTTTCAAAGCCGACTTTGGCCCCTTCGATAAACGTATCAAAAATATTGACCTTCCTAACTAAAGCACCGACCAAGAACGAAACCACAATCAGCATCAAAATCAGGCTGCCTGTAATCTTGGAAAACGTTTCCAAACCTTCTTTGGAAAGACCCGACAAATACCAAAGCAAAAGGGCAATTGCCAACGTAACTCCACCAAGCCACCCGATGACAATGCGATTGAAAAGATTGATGCGTTGATAGGTACCCACAATCAAGATACTTATCAAAGTAGTCACATACGTACCAATCAAACAGGGAATAAAAATATCGGACGGGTCTTTTGCTCCCAAAATCGCCCGTTGGGCCATAATAGATAGCGGAATAATGGTCAATCCTGAAGTATGCAGCACCAAAAACATGATTTGAGCGTTGGAAGCGGTGTCTTTGGAAGGATTAAGTTCCTGCAAACTCTGCATGGCTTTCAAGCCAAAAGGCGTGGCGGCATTGTCCAGCCCCAACATATTGGCCGAAAAATTCATAATCATCTGCCCGTTAGCGGGGTGATTTTGGGGCACTTCGGGAAACAATTTGTGGAAGAAAGGGCCAATGATTCGGGCCATAAAATTGATGGCACCCGCTTTTTCGCCTACGTTGAGCAAGCCCAGAAAAAACGTCATTACTCCCGCTAAAGGCAAGGCAATATCCATAACGGATACTTTAGCCGAGTCAAACATTCCTTCCACAATCAATTTGAAAATTTCGGTATCTCCCAGAAAAATGAGTTTGAGAAGTGCCACCACAAAAGCAACAACAAAAAAAGCTGCCCAGATGTAATTAAGTGCCATGTGTCGAAATAAAGGTTAGGAAGCCTAAAAGTATAAAAAAATCATCCCTTTCCTACCAGTTTTTTAGCAAACCCATACGTATGAATTAATCCCAGCCACGACTTGCGTTTGATGGCATCGTAGGAGGTAGCAAGGTTTACGTAAGAACTGAAATTGAGCGGTCCAAAATTGTCAACGATGTATTTTTCGGCATTTTTTTCCGCATTCCAATAAATATCTGAACTTGAATTGGCTTTGGTACCGCTCCCGGTCGTGTCAAAAGCAGCGTGGCGCGTATAGTCTTCGAGCGTAAGGTGTCGGAATGTATAGCCCCGTTTGTACATATCATGCGACCAAACCGTAGCCGTATCGACTCCATTCCAGCCACCACCATAACAACCGATGTCACCTTTTGGCAGTGTTTCTTTTTGGTATTTTTCCACGTCAATCATGGCGCAATATTCATTAAGACGACATTCGGGGAGAATGTGAGTGCGACCATTTCGTAGCACTTTTAACTGTATCTCCCGACGTGGCGTAGCGTGACTTTCTGTAAGAGCAATGGCTTCCTCTGTAGTTGGCACATACTGCTCAAACTTCAAAGAATTGCATTTATTACCCCAATCAGGCCCTGCCGGACAACTCCAACATTGACCGATAGAACCTACACCTGCTACATTTTTCGGGCCATTTTCAAAGGTTTTCAACATCTCTCCAATCATATCGCCGTAGAAAAGCATATCGTTGTGCATCACGACAAGATACTTTTTGTCGGTCATTTCCAAGGGATATTGATACATGATACTTTGTCGGAAACGGGTATCATTTTTAGCACGTTCATAATCCTTCACGCCCAGTCCCAAAAAATGGTGAGGGTATTGAATGACCAATTTTACGACCGGGTCGTTGCGGAAATAGTCAATGATTTTAAAAATACCTGCGTAGTCGTTGTGAGGTTGAAGTCGTTCGCGGGAAAGATAGATTTTATCAATGTGTTGGCCACTGTACTTCATCAAGGTTTTTATTGTCACAATCGCCTGATAGGGCTTACCGTAAAAGGCAATACTAACATCCACTTTTTTAGACATTCGGCAAAAATTAGGGGTAAGCACGTAATGGCCTACCGTTGTTTTATAATAGCTCTCAAAAAAATTAAGCTTCAAAATTACGACGAGTGCGTGAGTTTGCCAAAGTAACTTGATTTTTCGTAACTTTGCCTACGTTATTTAAACATTAACTCCCTTGAAAGAATACGGAAGCAACGTCCAAAAATTAGCCGATTACCTTATCAATCTACCGGATCGTGAGAAAAGAACTCTTTACGCCCACATTTTGGTCGAGTTGATGCGGCAAATTCACCCCAATATGCGGGACGGACAAGATTATTCTCAAAAATTATGGGACGATCTCTACATCATGACCAATTTCAAATTGGATGTAGAAAGTCCGTTTGCGCCTCCTTCGCCCGAAGCCGTTGGTAAAAAACCTTTGCAGGTACCTTACACACAAGCCTTAATTCGTTTCAAGCAATACGGAAAAAATTTGCTTTTACTGGTAGAGAAAGCAGTGAATTGCAGCGATAGGGAAGAGAAATTAGCTTTTATCTCGTATTTGATTCGTCAAATGCGAACCTTTTATAACACTTGGAACAAAGACAATCCGGACGACAACGTTGTTTTTACACAGTTAGACGAAATGTCGCAAGGTCGTTTGAAAGAAGAATTGGCTTATTTACGTCAAAACGGATTGGTGGAATCTGCCCCGCGCGACAAAGGCACCAATGTAGAGCGTTATCAGCGGAACCTGCAAAGCGGCCGTGGAAATTCCCAAAACAATAACCGCGAACGCAATAACAACAATAACCGGAATGCAGGGCCAACCCCGGGAAACAGCAGTACCGGCAACAACAACAACAATAATAACAATAATAACCGCAATCGTGATCGCGATAGAGATCGTGATAAGTTTCGGAGTAACAAGAATAATCGGAGACGTTAAATTTGAGTATGGCTTCGGCAGTGTGCATCACAACTCACTACTGAATTCTTACTACTGAATACTGAGTTTATGCAAATATTGAAAAGTAAGCGCCTGGAACATCTGCGCTACGACATACGAGGACCCGTTTACGAAAAAGCGCTTGAACTCGAAAGCCAAGGGTATAAAATCATCAATTTGAACATCGGAAATCCAGCCCCATTTGGATTTGATGCACCCGATGAAATTATCCACGACATTATTCTCAACATTCGCAATGCGCAAGGCTATATAGATTCGCGAGGGTTGTTTGCTGCGCGAAAAGCGGTAATGCACTATACCCAAACTCAAGGCATTAAAAACGTTGAAATCAATGATGTCTACATCGGAAACGGAGTGAGTGAGTTGATAGTAATGGCGATGCAGGCGTTGCTGAATGAAGGAGATGAAATCCTCGTTCCTTCACCGGACTATCCGCTTTGGACTACGTCGGTGGCGTTGAGCGGCGGCAAACCTGTTCATTATGTTTGCGATGAAGAAAGCGATTGGAATCCTGATTTGGACGATTTGGAGAGCAAAATCACTCCCCGCACCAAGGGTATTGTGATGATTAATCCCAACAATCCTACGGGAGCAGTGTATGAAAAAGAAGTAGTACAACGAATTGCCGAAATTGCAGAGCGCCATAAACTGATTTTGTTTTCGGATGAAATTTACGACAAAATCCTCTATGACGAAGCTGTGCATTATCCCGTGGCCACGATGGTTCACGAAACGCTGTGCGTCACTTTTGGAGGTCTTTCCAAAAATTATCGCTCGGCAGGTTTTAGAGGCGGATGGTTGATTTTGAGCGGGGCCAAACACAAAGCAAAATCGTACATCGAAGGGTTGACCTTTTTGGCAAGCTTACGCTTATGTGCCAATGTTCCTACGCAATTTGCCATCCAAACGGCTTTAGGAGGCTACCAAAGTATTAATGATTTGGTAGCGCCAACGGGACGTTTGCACAAACAAATGAACTTGATTTATAACCGTTTGACGGCAATACCGGGTATCACCTGCGTGAAACCCAAAGGCGCTCTGTACGTTTTTCCGAAAATTGACCTGCGCAAATTTGACTTTAAAAGTGATGAAGACTTTGTATTTGAACTGCTTTCTGACCAAAAGGTACTGGTAGTGGCAGGTACAGGCTTCAACTATATCCATAATGACCATTTCCGCATCGTGACCTTACCTTCTACCGATGAGCTTACGATTGCCATGGATCGAATGGAACATTTCTTGGACAATAGCCGCATTCATGCTTCAAGCACCGTTGAAGAATATTTGGTATAACTAAAGTTGATAGTTCACTGTTTACAGTTTTGAGAGGTTGGGTAGAAATACCCAACCTCTTTTACTTCATGATTAAGTCGTATGCTGTTTCGAGCAACTCTTCTTTATCCAACAAACTCAACGACAGAGGCAATTGCGCCAGTCCAATGAGTCGTCGCATGATTTCAACCCCCGTGAATTGGTCTACCAATTGCGGGTTTTTTATTTCACCGTAGGTTTGGTACACTTTTCGGATGGTTTCCTCGCTTTGTTTGGACATCATCAAGTGAGCTGTCATCACACCCAAGTCAAACTCAGGAAGGCCGTAAAAACAAAACTCAGGATCAATTACCTTAATTCCACTATCAGTCTTTAACCAACTTCCCGGATAAAAATCACCGTGCAATAGGCTATGTCCATCAGCAAGATACACATAACCCAACTCCGTAATTTTTCTCTTTAAACCGCCGTCTACCTTATACGCCATCGACACCATCTGCAAGCCTTTCTGAATGGTATCCAAATCAAAACCATTGTCTTCCATGAAAGGATAATTGAAAATGTGTTCGTGATTCAGTGCCCGCATTTTTTGATTGGAAAATGAACCGTCGATGATTTCCTGCCACGTCATTCGGTGAAGCATGGAGATATAATTGGCCAATTCTTCCGCTTCGGATACGCTTAAACTTTGTTTGGGTTGGTATAAAAAGGTATAGTCGCTGGACATTCCCAAATCTTCCAAAACCAAAACTTTATTCACTTCATCCAATCCTATCAATTGGGGCATGAAGGAATTGAGTGTTTCAAAAGGTTGAATTTTTTCGTAAAACTGTCCTTCTATGACGGCCCGTTCCTCAGGAGCAGCGATTTGCGGGTACTTTTCCACATAAGGACGTGCCTGTTTTATAATAAACGTACGGTCGTGAGTACGAACCCGCAGTGTATAATTCATGTTGCCTTCGCCGGGCTTTTCGAGGCTCAAAATCGGCTCGTGTTCTTTAAGCCAATTTTTACTTTTCAGATAGTCTTCCAGTAATTGCGGTTGGGTGATGTCTAAATGCATACAGATACATAGAATGTTTTTGTGGATGCCGAAGGTAGCACCAAAACCTGAATTTAGAATACCGAAAAAGATTTTAAATTTAAAAATAGTTTGCACCATTCAACTGTACTTTGCTTATTTGCACCCCCAAAAAATGGGTATAGAATAATTTTAGATTCTTTGAAAAATCAGCCTAAGGAAACCGTTTCTACCGAAGTTCGGGTTGGAAGGAATTCTCGCTCAGAATTTTATGAATCTTAGATTCAAGAATCAAATGCAATCTACTGATTGAGTAGATTTATTGTATAAAAAAAGAGTTAGCGAGTGTGTTATTTTTGGGTATCGAATCCTAAATAACATGAGAA
>NZ_JAIXST010000165.1 GCF_027484545.1 Runella sp.
ACAGAAATATGAAAGCTATCAAAGTGAATTGGTCATTTACTACTGAAAAAGCTCGAACAAAAATGCAAAATAGATATAATGAAATTAATGTACAAAATTAAATTGCTACAACACTAGTAGCAAAACCTTCTTTTCTAATTATCGCAACAACAACCGGAATAAAAATACTAAAATCAGCAAGATAGGCAAGAAATGTAGCAATCATAAGAGCTAAGGGTTACAAAAGCCTGGGCAAGGTAATCCTCCACCAGCGCCGCCATCCTCACCTCCTCCGTCTTTTTCACCGGTAGTATCCAGTTGGGGTTTAAAGTTAATATCGCGGCCCAAGCCATCTTCTCCAATGTGAACAGGGACTAAAAACAGGCGGGGTTGTAGGTTATCGGCAATTTTGGGGTCAATATGTCCTTCCGTATTTTCGGGCGCAAGGCCGTAATAGATACGTACTCCATCGCAACCTTCTACCTTGAGCAAATGCTCTATAACCTCTTTGCTAAAATATTCCGCTTTGCGGAGCTCTTTCTTTTTTGAGTGGTGACGTTCAAAGTTTTTACGAAACGTCTTGATTTCGTCTTCGACATAAAACTTCCCTGCTTTTACGGCGCGAGGGCTACCTTCATTTTCTTCTACTGACATTTTATAAAGGTTAAAAGGTTTAAAATCCTGCAAGCTAATAAGGCGTTGGCGCATCTCCAAACCGTTCAATCAATGGCGTAAGTAAATTTACTATTTTTGAAAAACACGTATTTCTACGCTAAAATATTTCAACCGCAGGCACGACATTTGTAACGGGTTTGGTTGAATCAGCACCCAAACGGTGCAAGATTTTTTCTCATAGGTTAGGTTAGGAAGAAAAAGCCGAAGACAAACGTCTTCGGCTTTTTTATGCTTTATCAAAAAAATAGCAAACTCTCTATTGGGCTTTCATGAATAAACACGTTTTTTGCAGTAATATGGCTATATAGTTTACATAGGAATACAAAAAATCAATGAAAAATTATTGGAGTGCCTGGTTACTGATTAGCTTATTTATACACGTATTGAGTACGCCTTCATGGGCTCAACCCGATTCACGCCTTACTTCGGGCTTTGATGCAGGGGCAGGATGGAAAGACAAAGCATGGACAGTGAGTGCACTGTACCATCAATATTTAAAAGTAGATCGGCGCGGGTTATTACAAGTAGGTTGGGGCGTGCGAGGTTCTCACTCACGGGGAAAAGAACTGGATTTTACGACAGCTCCTTCCCGGCTTACCAAGGGCAAAACGGGATTCTCAGCCTTAAACGCCCCCATCATTCTTCGGCAGATAGACACGCTGCAAATGAAAACTGGAATTACCTCTTTTAACTTTAATGTAAGTGCGCAAATCTCTCTTTTCGGTCGTTTGGATATTGGTGCCAATGCCGATATTTTGGGATTTGCCTTAGGGAATCGTCGAGCAGGCTATTACTTAGGTTCAAGAGGTTACAACAAGGTTGATTCACTCAATTTACATCAAACGTATCAACAGGCCCGGCCGGCTCGACTTAATATCCTATGGTTAGGTGATGACAGAAGGGGAAATTTAAACGCTGAAATCTACGCACGAATACTCTTCATGCAACGGGTAGGGGTGAAAGTAAGCTACTTCTTCACAACCAACGAATACCGAACCGACCAGCCTTTAGTAGATGATAATCAGCGTTTTCGGTTTCGCTCACAGATGATTTATATAGGGCTTACGTTCCCGATTGACGGGTAAAATTGCAGGTAGGGAAAGTGAGTTTTACTCTATCTCCGCTCCGCCTCTCTGCGTGATGAATCAATACGCTTTCAGGCTCAAATCCAAGCTTTTGATTTGGTGCGTCAAAGCACCGCAGGAGATGAAGTCTACGCCTGTTTCGGCTACGGCACGCATAGTATTTTCTCTTATTCCGCCCGATGCTTCGGTAGGGTATTTTCCTCCTATTCTCAAAACAGCGGTGCGGAGGTCTTCTACACTGAAGTTATCAAGCATGATGCGTTGGATCTTTCCTACGCGTAAAGCTTCTTCCAATTCAACTAAATTTCTAACTTCAATTTCAATTTGAAGGGTACGTCCGGTGCGTTGAAGATACGCATTGGCTTGGGTGATTGCCGCTTCAATTCCTCCCGCATAATCCACGTGATTGTCTTTAATTAGAATCATATCGTACAGCGCATAGCGGTGATTGACTGCTCCGCCGATTCGTACCGCCATTTTTTCAAAAATCCGAAAATTGGGCGTAGTCTTGCGCGTATCCAATAGTTTTGTGGGCAATCCGTCCAGTAAACTCACCAACGAATGAGTATAGGTTGCAATACCACTCATGCGCTGCATGGTATTCAACACGAGACGTTCGGCTTTCAAAATCGCTTGGGCATCGCCGCTTACGTGCAATACAATGTCGCCTTTTTTGATGGGTTGACCGTCCTGAATAAATAATTCAACCTCCAACAAAGGATCTACTTCCTCAAAGATGATTTTGGCTACTTCAACCCCCGCTACAATACCGTCTTCTTTGACAAGTAAGCGGGCGCGGCGCTCAGCATCGCGCGGAATAGTAGAAAGCGAAGTATGATCGCCGTCGCCCACATCTTCGGAGAGCGCTAAACGAATGTAATCACGAATATCCATGACGCAAAAGTGCGGGTTTTGGTGAGAATAACAAAACGATAGGAGGCTTTTCAGAAAAGGTCTTTTTTCAAAATCACCATTCCTCGAAATTCGGGCTTCATCCGTTGAAATTCTTCATCGTCCAACCGCGTTGTGCCCATTTGCTGAAATCCTGCTTTTTCATAGCTTGAAATGGCTTTGTGCGAAGTATCCATCGCCATCAGCCAAACGGTCTTTATTGCAGAATTCTGTGCTTGTTCAAAAACCCAATTCATGGTTTTTTGTCCCAGTCCCAGCCCCGTAAATTCTTTCAAAAAATAGATTTTTTCGAGATAAAGGGATGTATCCGGATTCAACCCAAACGGGGCTTTATTTCTGACCAATTTCAGCAGACCTACCTCATGCCCTTCCCAACCTATTGCGTAATACGAAAGCAAAGGATTGGCCAAATCCAGTTCAAGTTGACGATCATTAAAGCATTTATTCAAGTACCATTCCACACCTCCTTCGTACCATAAGTGCGGATAATGCGGCAAATACGTTTGACAGCCTAATTGATTGATTTTTTGAATGGTACGAATAGGTATTACTTCCAATGTGCGCATAAATTATTCTTCTACTTTCCGCCTGAGTGCTTTGATTTCGGCGTTACGTTGTTTGGTTTGAAGGCGTTTTTCTTTTGATTGGGTCGTTGGTTTGGAAGCTTTACGAGGTTTGGGTTTTTCAAAACTTTTTCGAATCAGCGCATCAAATTTCGCTACGACTTTATCTTTATTGGCCAACTGTGAACGCTCCGTTTGATGCGTCATTACCAATACGCCTTCGTTTGTCAGTTTATTGGCCAATTTTTCCAGCAAAATCTGCCGCTCGGCTTCACTCAACGTGACAGAGTTCGCTACATCAAAACGCAATTCTACTTTGGTTTCTACTTTATTGACGTTTTGTCCACCCTTGCCCCCGCTTCGGGCGGTTTGAAATTGGAGTTCCGGATGGAGAATTATTGGGTCAAAATTCATGGCTTCAAGACTATTTTTCGACAAAAGTAATGGATTGCGGGGGTATTTTTATGGAAAATGACGCTACTTTGCATCCAATAGCAAAAACAACAAATACGATGAGAAAATTATTTTTTTGCTGCATGATAAGCCTATCGGTTTGGGCGCAGAAGGAGCCCATGACCAAAGTGGAAAGTAAAATCGAAACGGTCACCGTCTATGAAAATGGGGCTCAGGTGACCCGTACCGCTAAAACCAATATAGTTGCGGGCAAAACAGCTTTGATTTTGCGGGGCGTTTCGCCTCAGTTGGACAAACAAAGTCTTCAGGCAAACGGTGATTTCACAATTTTGTCCGTGGTTCTTCAAACGAGTTTTTTATCTGACCCCAAAAAAGCAGAGGAGCGCAGTCGATTGGAAGTGCAAAAAGAAAACCTTGACGAAAAAATCACTCTCAACAAAGCACTGATAACCGTGTGCCAACACGAGGAAGCCATGTTGACAAAAAATCAGGAAATCAACGGTCGAACAACGGTTTTGAAAGTAACCGATTTGAGAGAATCCATTGATTTTCACCGTAATCGCCTGACAGAATTGGCCACCAAGCAGTTGGAACTTAATAAAACCAATCGGCAATTGGAGCAGGAAATCAAAAAGCTAAATGCTCAACTGACGCTGCTCGCCCCTACGCAGGAAACTACCACCTCCGAAATCGTAGTGACGGTACAAAGTCAAACCTCGCAGCCACAAGCTGATTTGGCAGTCAGTTATTTTGTACCTAACGCTGGTTGGACACCCACCTACGATTTACGCATAAAAGACGTGACACACCCGCTCGAAATGGGTTACAAAGCCACGATTTATCAATATACGGGTGAAGATTGGAACAACATCAAATTGACACTTTCCACCGCCAATCCGCGCAAAAACAACGAAGCGCCTGAGCTTCGAACTTGGTACTGGGGTGTTCCCAACAATTACAGTGATTACTTTAACACCATCACCACTACGCTCGCTGCTGACAACGAAATCGCGGGAATCGTTCGCTCCGCAAGCGATAAAACGCCTTTGCCCGGAGTAACTGTGTTATTGAAAGGTACATCTCTTGGGACAACTACCGACGCCAACGGCAATTATCGTCTCACAATTCCACCCGACTTGAAGTACAAAAATAAGGTGTTGATTTTTAGCTTCATAGGCATGAAAACACAGGAAATCAATGTAGTATCGGTACAACAAGACGTTTATTTAGTAGAAGATACCCAACAATTGCAAGAGGTTGTTGTAACAGGGTATAGCAATCAGCAGAGGCGCGAACTTACAGGAGCAGTTGCAGGGGTTCAAATAAAAGGCAAAAGTACCATTCCCATTGTTGAAGAAACGGAAGCCATTACAAGTTTGCAATTTGAAATTAAAGTGCCATATACCATTCCTTCCGATGGAAAAACGTATACCGTAGAAATCAAAAATGAAGAAATTCCTGCTCGCTATGAATATTTGTGCACTCCTAAAATTGACCAAGATGCGTTTTTAACCGCTCAGGTGTTGAATTGGGAACAATACGGTCTGTTAGGAGGCGACATAAACGTATTTTTTGAAGGAGTTTTTGTGGGAAAATCTTCCATGAATTTACCCAACGGCGACACGCTTTCGCTGGCTTTGGGTAGGGATAAAGGCGTTTCTGTGAGCCGGGTGAAGCAAAAAGAGTTTACTAAAAAACAGACGTTCGGTAACAGCCAAACCGAAACCCGACGCTATGATATTTCGGTACGGAATTTGAAAAAGCAACCCATCAACTTACTAATTGTCGATCAATTCCCGCTCTCCCGTTCCAAAGACATTGAGGTCGGAAATCAATCTGCCCCTGATGCTGACATCAACCGAGAAACGGGAAAAGTAACGTGGAGAGTCACTCTTGAGCCTGCTCAACAACGCAAATTTTCGCTTGGATATTCGGTCAAATATCCCAAATCGGGGGTTATAAGTACCGAATAATTTCAACGAACCCAAATGGTATGGGTTTTCCTGAAAAAGCAACAATGAGGCTGTTATTTTAGCATCATTGTTGCTTTACAATTGATAAAAATAATTGTCGTTAACTGGTAAGTTTACTATCACTTTTGAGTAATTTGTCGCCCTTAAAAAAATGTATTTCCAAACATCAATTAAAAACGTACTTTTTCGGTGAACCGGGTTTGCCTGTGTATAAATCAATGACTAAAACAAAGGGGTATTTGGAACTTAGAAAGTTTGTCATCCACAAACTTACAAATCATCTTTCACCGGATCTCACTTACCATGGAGTGCATCACGTCAAAGATGTGGTCAACGTGTGCAACCGGTACATTAAACGCCTGAAAATCAAAGGCCGTGAAGCTGAATTATTGCTTACAGGGGCGCTTATTCACGATATTGGTTTTTTATACACCTACCGCGACCACGAAGAAAAAGGAGTGAAAATAGCCTGTGAACTTCTTCCCCAATATGCATTTGACAAAGACGAAATTGACCTGATTTCGGGGCTTATTATCGCTACAAAAGTACCTCAATTACCAAAAACTGAATTGGAAAAAATCCTGTGCGACGCTGATTTGGATTACTTAGGCAGAAACGATTTTGACCCCATCAGCGAGTCGCTTTTTCAGGAATTACAAAACGTGAACCTTCTTCACGACCGCCTGACTTGGGACAAGATTCAAATCAAATTTTTGGAAGGCCATTATTATCACACCAACTACGCAAAAAAATACCGGCAGCCCAACAAAAGTGCCCGGTTGGAAGAAATCAAACAACGCGTAAACGAACAGGAAACCCCTACCTAAAACACTCCAAAAGCGCCCCTTCAATCCGTTTCAATCGCAACGTGTGTCGGTCCATCGGAACCCAAATGCTTTTTGCTTTCACCAAAAGCTGCTGGTCAGAAGCGCGGTAAATTTCATAGTGTCGCTCCCAAGTAGCCGCTGTGTACTCGCCCACCCACGTTTTGATATGAAGCGTATCTCCCAAAACGGCCTGCTTCAAGTAGTCAATTTCGTGCCTCCGTACCATCCAAACTACATTTTCCTGAAGTTCTTCCGAAGCTTTGCTCAGCCAATGCGCCGTCGCGGTATCTTGGGTGTATTGCAGATACACAACGTTATTGACGTGGTTCATTCCGTCAATATCAGCTTCTGAAACTACAATTGTGTGTATGTGGGAGGAATTTGAGGACATTGCTTTGAATGTTTGTTAAAAGTAGGTTTACCCTTTCAATTTCTCCCGCAACTGCAACAATTCATCGCGATAGCGGGCGGCTTCGAGGAAATCGAGGTCTTTGGCGGCAGCCTCCATTTTGCGTTGTGTTTCGGCAATGAGTTTTTCGAGTTGAGGCTTCGCCATGTATTGTACAACAGGGTCGGCAGCGATGCGCATGTCCTCGGGTTCGACATAATACCGTTTTGTCCCGTTTTTGTTATCAGCCACGGAAGCTTGCTCCATGATGGCCTCGCGGCTCTTAAAGATGGTTTTGGGCGTAATACCATGCTCTTCGTTGTAAGCCATTTGAATACCTCGGCGGCGGTTGGTTTCTTCAATTGCCTTTTGCATAGAGCCCGTCATTCGGTCGGCATACATCAGCACTTTTCCGTTTTCATTCCGCGCGGCCCGACCAATGGTCTGAATCAACGAACGAATATCACGCAGAAAACCCTCTTTATCCGCATCCATGATGGCTACCAACGACACTTCGGGCAAATCAAGTCCTTCGCGCAGCAGGTTTACTCCTACCAACACGTCAAATACCCCCAGTCGCAAATCGCGCAGGATTTCCACGCGGTCCAGCGTTTTTACTTCGGAGTGAATATAACGGCCTTTGACGCCGACACGGTCCAGGTATTTACTTAATTCTTCGGCCATCCGTTTGGTCAACGTCGTTACCAAAACACGTTCGCCTCTCTTTACCCGAATGTCTATTTCTTCCAATAAATCATCAATCTGATTGATACTAGGCCGTACCTGAATTTCCGGGTCGAGTAACCCCGTAGGACGAATAATTTGTTCAACCACTACGCCCTCAGTACGGCGCAATTCGTAATCAGCCGGAGTAGCACTGACAAAAACGGCTTGCCCCGCCAATTCCTCAAACTCCTGAAACGTAAGCGGACGATTGTCCATGGCACTGGGAAGTCGAAATCCAAAATCTACCAACGATTCTTTTCGTGAGCGGTCTCCGCCCCACATGGCCCGAATCTGCGGCATTGTCGCGTGGCTTTCGTCCACAAACAGCAAATAGTCTTCGGGGAAATAATCCAACAAACAAAAAGGTCGTTCGCCCGGATTGCGATGGTCGAAGTAACGGGAATAGTTTTCAATCCCTGAACAATACCCTAATTCGCGCATCATTTCCAAGTCAAATTCGGTACGCTCCCGAATCCGTTGCGCTTCGAGCAAACGTCCCTCCATTTCAAAATAGCGAATTTGCGCCACTAAGTCATCCTGAATTTCATTGATGGCGTTCAGCAACACATCGCGTCCCGTCACAAACAAATTGGCGGGGAAAATAGCAATCATTTTTTCAGGAGAAATCTTCTTGCCATTGGTGGGATTGATACGTTGAATCTCTTCAATTTCATCGCCAAAGAAAATAATACGATAGGCAAAATCAGCGTAACCCGGAAAAATATCAACGGTATCGCCTTTGACCCGGAAAGTGCCGCGCGTAAACTCCACTTCGGTGCGACTATATAAAATCTCAACCAATCGAAACAAAAATTGATTTCGACTCATAACCTCCCCTACTCCAATCCGTACAATGCTTTTACGGTATTCTTCGGGATTCCCTGCTCCATAAATACAGGAAACCGAGGCCACTACCAACACATCCCGTCTTCCAGACATCAGCGAAGATACGGTGGCCAGCCTTAGTTTCTCAATTTCCTGATTGATTTGTAAATCCTTTTCAATGTAGGTATTGGTAGTAGCGATATAAGCTTCCGGTTGATAGTAGTCGTAATAACTAATGAAATACTCAACCGCATTGTTAGGGAAAAACTGTTTAAATTCTCCGTACAACTGAGCCGCCAACGTTTTGTTGTGACTCAATACCAAGGTCGGTCGGTCGAGTTGAGCTACGACGTTGGCTACCGTAAAAGTTTTTCCGGAGCCGGTTACCCCCAAAAGCGTTTGGGCAGGCTCTCCGTTGCGAATTCCTTCTACAAGTTGAACAATGGCTTGGGGTTGATCACCGGTAGGCTGATAGTCGGAAATGAGTTCAAATGGCATAATTAACAGGGGAATAGACGTAACTTAGATAACGTAAAATACGTCTTTAAAAGTTCGATTGTGAAGCTGCGGACCCCTATATAAAACATGGCCTCACCCCAAAGAGGTGAGGCTAATGCCAGATTACCCTACTCTATTATATTATACTTTTCTCAGTTACAACTATTATGCCAAATAAAATGGTTACAGGAAAAAAAATCAAAAAAATGTATTTACTAAAAACAAACAGAGGGTCACTTTGATAAAATACAGGGTCATTAAAAAAATCATGTTGTTTAACAACGTTTACCCCAAATCAGTAGTTAATAGTACATAACAATCCATTAATTCAACGTAAAAAGATGACACAGACGGTATTAATCACGGGTGGTACAGGCATGATAGGAAAACGCCTTACTCAACTCTTACAGGAGAAAGGGTACGAAGTGGCCTATTTAAGTCGAAAACAGGAATCGATTCCCAACGTAAAAGTGTACAGATGGGACGTTGAAAAAAATTGGATTGATGAAAAAGCACTCGTAAACGCCGACTACATTATCCACTTGGCCGGAGCAGGAATCGCTGATGGTCGCTGGACCGATAAACGGAAACAGGAAATCATACACAGTCGCACTTCAACCATAGAGCTCATTGCCAGAGAGTTACAGGGTCGCCCTTATAAAGTAAAAGCGTTTGTATCTGCTTCAGCCATTGGATTTTATGGGGCAGATACCGGCGACAAACGCCTTACCGAGCAAAACTCCTCAGGAAGTGATTTTCTGGCCCACGTCACCCGTCATTGGGAAAATTCGTCTGAACTCATAAGTCACGTGGGCACTCGTACTACGAAATTACGCATAGGAGTTGTTTTGAGCAGTACAGGCGGAGCACTTCCCCAAATTATGCTGCCCATTCGTTGGGGAATTGGTGCCCCGCTTGCAAGCGGTACACAGTGGGTGTCATGGATTCATTTAGATGACCTGTGTAGGCTGTTCATTACTGCCCTTGAAAACGAGAAATGGCATGGCGTTTATAATGCCGTAGCGCCCTCACCGGTGACTAACGAAGAGTTAACCCGTCAAATAGCTGACGTATTACATCGCCCACTTTGGATGCCTAATATACCCGGTTTGGCATTACGGCTTTTGTATGGTGAAATGGCTAACGTAGTTTTGGGAGGGAATTATGTTGTCAATCAACGCATTAAGAATGAAACCGACTTTCAATATCAATTCGACACCATTCATCAAGCCTTGGCGGATATTGCCGAAAAGTAAATTCTACTCTCGAATTGGTGCGATTTAGAAATGATTTTTTAACTTTGACAAGTACTCTTTTTTAGACTGAAAAAAACACCTTACTTTACAAAACTCCGGTGTTTCATAAGTACAAGTAGTAGGTGTTTCATAAGTACAAGTAGTATTTGATGTCCTAATCTATTATGATTGAACGTTTCCTGACCAATTACTCTAATCGCTTCGTATCACGTCATTTAATTTTGGCTATTGACGGGACAGTCGTTATCGTATCTTTCGTCATTGCCTGTATTCTCCGCTTCAACCTCAACGTTTCCGGCATCAATTGGGCGCTTTACAAATACTATTTATTTGCTCTGTTGGTCAACCGTTTCCTTTGTTTTCTCTACTTTCGTTCTTACACGGGCATTGTCCGACACACGAGCGTAGAAGATGCCTCCCTTATTTTCAAAGCCATTTCTACGAGTAGTCTCATGACGTTGGTCGTGTCCACTTTTCTTTCGCATACGACCGACAATAATCTGTTTTATATCCCCATTTCTATTCTGATTATCGAATATTTTATCTCGTTATCTTTGATGATAGCGAGCCGTTTTTTAGTCAAAAATATCTACAAAACCCTCATTGTCAACGCCCCGGGCGAAAAAGTAGATGTGCTTATCTACGGAGCGGGAACTTTGGGAATATTGACAAAAAATACGCTGCTTCGCAATCGGCACAAAAAATATAACATTCTTGGTTTTATAGATGATAATCCTTCCCTGAGTTTTAAAACAGTAGAAGGAGTTCAAGTCTATCCCGAAAACGAAGCCATCAAACGCTTCATTGATGACCGTGAAATAGAAGACATTGAAGTAGTATTAGCGATTCACCAAATCAAACCGCACCGTAAAAATCAGATCATTGACAGTTTTCTCAAAAAGGACATCATCGTCAAAGTTGTTCCTTCAATGTATGAACGAATTAGCAGCGACCAATTAAGAACAGAAGAAATTCGGAATATTCGTATTGAAGATTTATTGGAGCGAGAACCCATCCAAATAGATAATCACAATATTAGCCGACAGCTGGCGGGGAAAGTAGCTCTCATTACGGGCGCAGCAGGTTCTATCGGAAGCGAAATTGTACGCCAATTGATTCGTTTTCAGCCACAAACGCTGTTATTATTAGACCAGTCGGAATCGGGTTTATATGATTTAGACAACGAATTGAAACAGCAGTTTCGACGGTATTTGAACGACACCACCCAAGTGATCGTGCAGGTGGCGGACGTCACTGATGAGATTCGGATGCGGCACATTTTTAATCAGTATCGGCCTCAATTTGTTTTTCACGCCGCCGCCTATAAGCACGTTCCGCTCATGGAGGAGCATCCGTATGAGGCCATAAAAATCAACGTATTCGGCAGCAAAATTGTGGCCGATTTGGCGGTGGAAATGAACGTAAAGAAGTTTGTAATGATTTCGACCGACAAAGCAGTCAACCCTACCAATGTAATGGGAGCTACCAAGCGGCTGGCCGAAATGTACGTGCAAAGTCTCAATTACCGTTTCCCTAAAAATACCCGTTTCATTACAACCCGCTTTGGCAATGTGCTGGGTTCCAACGGTTCAGTAGTGCCCCTATTTCAAAAACAGATTCGAGCGGGCGGTCCGATTACGGTTACGCACCCCGACGTAATTCGTTACTTTATGACCATTCCGGAAGCCTGCCAATTGGTATTGGAAGCGGGAAGCATGGGAAAAGGAGGCGAAATTTTTGTGTTTGATATGGGCGACCCCGTTAAAATCGCTGATTTAGCCCAAAAAATGGTTAAACTTTCTGGCTTACGTATTGATAAAGACATTCAAATTACGTTTTCGGGACTGCGCCCCGGTGAAAAACTCTTCGAAGAACTTCTCAGCGACAAAGAGCATACGCTTGCTACCTACCATCCTAAGATTCAAATTGCCCAAGTAGATGACCAATCTTTTGGGGAAATAGCCTCAGCCCTTCAAGACCTTAAAAAAGCGCTGAGAGAAGGTGACAAAGCCTTAATGGTAACTTACTTAAAGTCGATTGTACCTGAATTCATCAGCAACAACTCGGTGTATGAAGAGTTGGATGGGTTAGAACTTAACTGAACATCATGAAAATCTTCTCCGTCTCCCAAATACGCGCTTGGGATGCTTTTACCATTGCCAACGAGCCGATTCAATCGTTGGACTTAATGGAACGCGCATCCTGCTCTTTTGTAAAATGGTTTTGCGAACGTTTTGACGACCGCCAATGCGTTAAAATTTTCTGCGGCATGGGCAACAATGGAGGTGATGGTCTGGCGATAGGAAGATTGTTACTTCAAAAACACTACAATGTGCAGGTATTTATAGTCAAACACAGTGACACCGATTCCCCAGATTTTCGAGAAAACTTAACTCGTCTGCAACTCCAAACCCACGTACATTGGATAGAAAATGCTTCGTCTGTTCCCGATTTATCATCCAACGATTATGTCATAGATGCGCTTCTGGGCTCGGGACTTTCCCGACCTGCCGAGGGGATTTTGGCCGATGTCATTCAGGCAATAAACGGGAGTCATTCAATGGTTATTTCAGTGGATATAGCGAGTGGCCTTTTTGCGGACGCTCCTAATTCTCCTTTGGACGCAATTGTAAAACCTGCTTTTACAGTTTCCTTTCAATGTCCTAAATTAGCTTTTTTTCAACCTCAATGCGGCGAAAATGTGGGAGAATGGCACGTAGTCAACATTGATTTACATCCTGATTATGAACGAATAACCGCTACTTCCTACTTCTATACCGCTCCCGGTCAAATTAACAGTTTATCAAATCCCCGTAAAAAATATTCCCACAAAGGCTCGTTTGGACACGCCTTACTGATTGGAGGAAGTTATGGCAAAATGGGAGCTATTGTTCTTTCGGCAAAAGCCTGTCTGCGGTCAGGGGTAGGATTATTGACGGTTCAAATTCCGCGGTGTGGATATGATATTTTACAAACGAGCTTACCCGAAGCAATGGTACTGCCCGACTGGCACTGGATGGTCAATACCACTGTTCCGGACGTCAGTTCGTATTCGGCTTTGGGAATCGGCCCGGGATTGGGCAAAGATTCATTAACACTTGCTATGCTGAAAGAGCTTTTCCCTACGCTGACTCAGCCTGTTGTATTGGACGCCGATGCGCTGAACTTAATCAGTGAAAACCCTGATTTATTGCACAGTATCCCTAAAAATGCAATTTTGACGCCCCACCCGAAAGAATTTCAACGATTACTCGGAAACGGCTGGAAGGACGATTACGAAAAACTGGATTTTCTTCGTGATTTTGCCCAAAAACACCAATTGATTGTTTGCCTGAAAGGAGCTCATACAGCCGTTGCATTACCGGATGGCAGTATTCATTTTAACTCCTCGGGGAATCCGGGTATGGCAACCGGAGGAAGCGGCGATGTTTTGACGGGCATTCTGACGGGTTTATTGGCTCAGGGACTCCCGCCCGCAGAAGCTGCCATTTTTGGCGTGTATCAACATGGAGCAGCCGGAGACAGAGCAGCCCAGAAATGTACTCAACCCGGCTTAATTGCTTCAGATATTATAAATGAAATGGGTTGGTAAAATTTACCAACCCATTTCATTTTAATCTATTTTCTGCCCATGAGAGGCGGCACTACTTCACTGCCTTTTTCTTTACAACAGTATAAGGTACGCATTTTGCCGGCGGACATTCACACGTTGGCGCTTTAACCGTCAGCTTTGCAACACAGGTCTTATCGGAAGTCGCCGTAAGTACCACATCCTGATTGGCCGGCACACCGGAAACGGTAAATGTTCCGTTAAGATTATCCGTAACTTGTCCAAAGTCGCTCGTCACGGTTCCGTTTGAAGTGACTTTGAAATTGTATGTCAAACGATTATCGGCACATTTAGGCTCTTGGCTTACAATCAATGTTGGGTTTGGATTGTACGTCAATGACAATGGTACGCGCAAACTGGTACAATTGGTGCCGTCAATTTTGCGAGCCTGTACCCAATACGTCCCTGCGGCAGCCGGTTTGAAGGAGAGCGTATTTGTAGCCAAAACGTTACCCCCTGTTTCGGCATCATACCAATCGGCGGTTTGATCTGCTGCTCCTACCACTACGATTAGCTTCGCAGTTGTATCTCCCTGACAGAATGTCTGACTTGAACCGATTGGCGGCTCAATGGAAGGACAATTACAATCAGGAGCTGCTACTTCCAACGTAGTTTTACAATTGCTGGTTGGGGAAGTGGCCGTAATAAATACACTTTGTCCGGCTGGAATACCGCTGATAGTAAACGAGCCTCCTCCATTATCTGTCACATTGTAAGGCGGTGTTATGGTAATCAACCCGTTTGAAATCACTTTCACCGAATAGAATTTGAAATCAACCGCACAACTGCGTTCTGAAATTTCAAGAATCGGTTTAGAAGTATCCGCACTCACGGTTGTATTCGCTGTTCCTTTACAGCCATTCAACAGATTCGTTACTTCTACCGAGTACGTTCCGGCCACGCTGATTGTAAAGCTGGCAACATTGCCCGGATTGGCTACCCCTTGAGGTACCTGCCACACAAATTTCGGATTAGCGCCGCCATTTTTTACGGTAGCCAACAACGTTGCTGCGGGAGAAGCACAGGACAAATTGATTGTATTCAAAGTCACCGTTACTCGATTGGTATCGCTTTTTACGGTCGTACTTGCGATTCCTTTACAGCCATTAAGCGTGTTGGTAACTTCCACTAAATAAAGCCCTGCAATGCTGACCGTTGCCGCCGGATTATTGCCGGGATTGGTAGCCCCTACCGGAACTGTCCAAACGTATGTTGGGTTTGCGCCTCCATTCACTACCGTAGCAGTCAAGGTTTGAATTGGAGAATCGCAAGTCAACGTAATTGGATTGAGTGTTACATTTACTTTTGCCGTATCAACCAATACAGTTACCGTAGCGGCATCTTTACAACCGCTGGTTGTGTTTGTTACTTCTACCGAATACACGCCCCCTACACTTACTATAAGGCTGTCAATATTGCCCGGGTTTGTAACACCGTTTGGTACACTCCAGACGTACGTTGGATTAGCTCCGCCGTTGGATACCGTCACTTTCAATGTCTTACTTGGAGACGCACAGGTTAATGTAATTAGATTAAGCGTTGCTGTTACCGTTGCAGTATCCGCCGTTACCGAAGTCGTTGCAGTAGCTTTACAGCCATTTGTTAGATTGGTAACCTCCACGGAGTAAAAACCAACTTTGTCTACAATGAAATTGGATACATTCCCCGGATTTGCGGCTCCACTTGGTACAGTCCATACAAAGGCAGGGGTGGCACCGCCATTCGTTACAGTCGCGGTAAGTGTCTGACTTGGACTCGTACACGTTAACGTAATGGGATTCAATACTACCGATACTTTCGCCGTATCGGCCAATACAGCAATGGTAGCAGTGCCTTTACAACCATTGGATGAATTAGTTACTTCGACCGAATAGTTTCCTGCGGCAGTTACTGCAAAACTTGCCACGTTGCCCGGAGCAGTTACTCCGTTTGGAACAGTCCATACATACGTAGGATTTGCACCGGCATTAACAGCCGTAGTCGTTAATGTCTGGCTTGGCGAAGCACACGTTAATTTGATTGGGTTCAGCGATACTTTTACTTTCGCAGTATCAGCAGTTACTGAAGTAGTAGCCGTAGCTTTACAACCATTCACGGTATTAGTTACCTCCACCGAATAAGTACCCGTGGCAGTTACTGCAAAACTCGCCACATTGCCCGGAGCAGTTACTCCGTTTGGAACCGTCCAGCTATAAGAAGGACTTGCACCGCCATTGGTCACTGATACTGTCAAGGTTTGGCTTGGTGCAGCACAGGTCAAGGTAATCGGATTTAAACTGACAACCGGTTTAAGGGTATCCTGAGTGACGACTGTATTTGCCGAATTAGAACAACCGTTGATGGCATTGGTAACCAGTACAGAATAAGAACCCGGTACAGTCACTGCGAAACTTGCTACATTGCCGGGATTAGTTACGCCTGCCGGCACGGTCCACGCATAAGAAGCCGTACCTCCATTAGTTACGGTAGCAGTTAGGGTCTGGCTTGGAGAAGCACACGTCAATTTAATGGTATTCAAATCTATCGTAGGCTTCACTTTATTTTCAGATACTATGGCCGTGTCCGAGGCAACGCAACCATTGGAAGTGTTAGTGACAGTAACTGTGTAAATTCCTGCCGAATCCACTGAAACGCTTTGGGTAGTTAATCCATTGACGTCCGTACCGCTCCACACGTAAGTTACTCCGCTTGAAGCATTGGCAGTCAAGGTCAAACCGGGTTTTATACACGTCAGTATTCCTCCTGCCACAGATACGGTCGGCGGTACTTTGTCTTCGGTCACAACCACTGCGTCAGTCGCTTTACAGCCATTTGGACCGGTGACGGTTAACGTATAAGTTCCCGCTACATTGACAATTGGAGTTGCATCGGTACTGTATGGTGTACCCCATTAATTGGACAAAATAGTTAATACTTTATAAGTGTATTATGGTTTAGTTAATATTGTACTATTTTTAGTTATTGGCAGTCGTTCATTGAAAACTTGATTTGGTG
>NZ_JAIXST010000268.1 GCF_027484545.1 Runella sp.
GGGTAAAGTTCGTAATCAAGTAGTTCTAAGTCGAGCTCGGAAGGCAAAAGGAAGGCAGAGTCCATTCTTCAAAATTACAACCCAAACCTCGACTTTCACCAAATGTGACGATGAACCAGTTTCAATGCGTTATGGTTTGGTGGCACATCACCCGCACCCAATACTGTAACAGTGGACTACGAAAACTTCGATCCGTTTGTGAGTTATCGCCTCGGAAACGCCACCCAATCATGGACAGTCGAATATTATGATGCTGACGGCAACTTAGCCACTGCCGATGGCAGTCCGGGCGAAGCCTATCCTATAATTGCCAAAATTAATAGCCCAACTGTAGTATTCGGAGATGTAAACATTAGCAACAGTTAAATAGACAGGGGACTGGTAAGTCCCTTTTTTATTTACTAATGATGCCTATAACAGGTGATCTGAACAAAATTAAGAAATGCGGACGACATATAAAGATATAGGAGATTTGCCCTCAGTGGCTATCCCGATACCGGTAATTTATTTCAGGGGCTTCCCGCACCGCTTCCTTCGTCGTTCCTATCGTCACTCCTCAGTCAGCCGAGCGGTCGGGCTACTACGGGGTTCCGTGCTACACTATGCAAGCGCCGTTTCGCACCAAGCCCTCCGTATCCCTAAGCCAAAAGTGGTCACGGGAGTGAAAAAATACCCCCGTGGAAGTGCGTTTATGGTGATTTGGCCAACTCGCAATCCATTTTGCAAAGACCCTCTCCCGTTGGTCAGCGTCTTTGCAAACCCTCGCAGGCCGCTCCATGCCCTCCCGTCCCGTTCGGTCAAAAAGCCGCCTGCCTTTCCAACTCACCCCAACGCCCTAATTCGTAACTTGTGAGTAATATCCGTTATCCAATAGAATAGCATGGTCAGAATATAACGAGCAAAATGGCCAACACGCCATCACCATTCCAGCCGTGGCTCCGTTCGCTCCTCCGTCGCTCAGTCACCACCGCTTCCATTCGCACAGCGGCAGGGGCCAGCCGCACTATCTACACTTCCCCCAGCCACTTTTTTCCCTGCGCACACCGCACTAAATCGGATTTTCTGCGTTAGTGTCCGCCCGTGACGTCGGAGCGGCTTGACTAAGGTGTGCCGCCCCGCGCATCACTCAAGTTATTCAAAAAACCGCAAAATGGTATCGCTTTGTTACACATAATGAAAAATAATAGTATCGCTTTGTTACAAAAATGATACCTGACGACTATCTTTGTAAGAAAAAGAGCATAAATGATTTACCGAAAAGCACTGGAAGAACTTAAAAAATGGCGCACAAGCAATAGACGTAAACCGCTGATTGTCAGAGGAGCGAGACAAGTGGGCAAAACCACTGTCGTGACGGAATTTTCCAAAGAATTCAAGCAGTTTATTTCTTTGAACTTGGAAAAACCCACAGATGCGCAAATTTTTCGCGGGTTTCGTTCCATGAACTACCTCATCGAAGAGCTATTTTTTAGAACTAATCAAAGTATTCACGAACAGGATACCCTCATTTTTATTGATGAAATTCAACAAGTCCCAGAAGCAATCAACTTGCTTAGGTATTTTTATGAAGAATATCCACAGTATGCCGTCATCGCTGCAGGCTCATTGCTTGAAACCATTTTGGCTGAAAAAGTGACCATCCCCGTTGGACGGGTCTCCTACATGGTCATTCGCCCCATTTCATTTGAAGAGTTTCTGATTGCTAAAGGTAATGAGCAAGCAGTTGCTCAGTTCAACAAAATTCCACAAGACGACTTTGCATTTGAGTCATTACTCGAAACTTTTCATGAATATGCTCGGATAGGTGGTATGCCCGAAGTAGTTGATCATTATTTGAATCAAAGCGATTTGGTTCAACTCAACCCTATCTATGAAGAAATCCTAAACTCATACATGGACGATGTGGACAAATATGCTAAAAACCAGACCATGACCCAAGTACTTAGGCACATCATTAGAAATTTGGGAGGCGAAGCGGGGAGTAGAATCAAATTTCAAAATTTTGGTCACTCCAACTACCGAAGCAGAGAGGTGGGTGAAGCATTCCTGATGTTGGAAAAGGCATTTTTGGTATCATTGATTTATCCTACTATCTCGTCAGAAATCCCTATTTTTAATGACAGAAAAAAATCACCACGACTTCAAATGTTGGATACAGGACTCCTGAATTATAGTGCCAAAATCCAAAACGATTATTTCCGAATCAATGATTTAAGCGAAGTGTATAAGGGGAAAGTCATTGAGCATCTTGTAGGACAGGAAATTTTATCCTCTAAGTACAATGTGATGAGTGAGTTGAATTTCTGGACACGTGAGAAAAAAGACGCCGAAGCTGAGATTGATTACATTATTCTGAAAAATAACTATGTCATACCTATTGAAATCAAAGCAGGTGCAACAGGCAGACTGAGGTCATTGCTCAATTTCATGGACGAAGTAAAACACCCTTGGGCAATTCGGCTGTATGCCGGTAGAATTACTGTCAACGAACTCAAAACCCCCAAAGGAAAGACTTTTTATTTACTGAACTTACCCTATTATTTGGCGAGTAAATTAGAAGAATACATAGAGTGGTTGATGTCTATTCGACCTGAATAAAAACCCATCATTCCAACCCGCACAACTACACGTTAAAACCACGAGCAAAATCCCTGCGCACCAACCATCGTTACAGCCAACGGTGCGGCGATCCGCCCTTCGTTCGCTCCTTCGTCGCTCAGTCGGCCGCACCGGCGTACCGAACGCTTCCATTCGCACAGCGGCAGGGGCCAGCCACACTATCTCCACTTCCCCCAGCCACTTTTTCCCCTGCGCCCACCGCACTAAATCGGATTTCCTGCGTTAGTGTCCGCCCGTCACGTCGGAGCGGCCTGACTAAGGTGTGCCGCCCCGCGCATCACCCAAGTTAGCCGGCGTTTTTGCAGGCTGACAAGGCTATAATAAACTCCCTACGGTCGGCCTTGCATCCTACAAAAACGTCGGCTGTATATCCTCTGGGTTGGGTTGCTGCGGGGCAGGGCGGCACGGGTTGCGGGCGTTAGTTGATTGGGGGTTGGGATTATTTAGGGCTATATAGGGGAGTGTACCCTTCTTTTTTTGGAGCGGGTGGTGTGCCACTCCGGCGCGGGTAGGGGGCTAAAAAAGGCTTACCTGCTTCGGGTCATTTACTTTTACCACTCTCACGGGCTTGCCCACCTGTTGCGCCATGCGTATAGTTGTGGCCGTTCCCTTACTGCTACCGTCCCAGACCGCCACCAATTGTTCACAGGCTTCGACGATTTGTTTGTTGCGCAGCGGCCCCGCCTTTGTCCCGTACTTTTTCCAGTTGGCAGAAAAAATGATCAGGGGTAATTTATGTTTTTTGGCGAATTCTTCGGCCAGCCTATCCACTCCCATAGCCCCGCCGCTGATAACTTCCGTTACTCTTAGTCCTTCGAGGGCTTGTTTGAGGTCGTAGTCAGTGATGTTTCGGCTGCCTATAATTGCGATTTTCATTCGGATTTTACTTGATTTCTTTACTTAAAGTTAATTAAAATAATTGTCTTTTTCAAATACAAAAGGCTATTTTTATTGAAAATATTTGTATTTTTCCTTGATTTAGATTTGGCGGTTATTGAAAAATTCGCTATATTTATAGTATCAAATCAGCCGGTAAGAGGCAGTTTTTGAGAACTAATTCATATAAATTTAAAACGTTACACTTTTATGTCTTTTTCTCCTTCTTTCTTCCTCCGTTCCAACAATGGAACGGGGGAGGTTTACCTCAGTGTGCAAGGCAACACCGTGACCGAAATCTGCCTTTTTGCCTCCAAAATCTGTATGGAGCAATACCCCCTCGACATCCGCTGGCTGGCCATCAAATCAGGTATTTGGACCGTTAAGGAAGTAACTGCCGAACAGTTCGAGCAGGCCAAACTGACCTTTTCGCAGAAAGCAGGTTTGCAAACACCCCCTGCCCCCGTACCTGCTACTCCTGCTGCGGTTGACGATATACCTGCGTTTCTGACTACTCCTACTCCCAATGGCTCAATTCAGAAAAATGTCGTGGTAGCCCAAGCCCTCAACGGTATCGCAAACGGCGAGCCCTTTTGATTCATTCGTAGTTCTATTTTTCATTTTCTCTTTTGTTTCACTTCCCTTGCTCATTTCGGGCAAGGGGCTAACCTCCTTGTTTTCTTATGTCAAACAAATCAATTACCCCTGCTCCAGCAGGTACTTCTGAGGCAATATCTTTCGTCTCTGCCGTCGTTTTGCCGCGTCCTGCCTATTTGGCGGAAAAAATCAACCCCGAAACGGGTGAAATTACCCTCGAACCTAAGTACAAATACATCGTCGGTGCGCCCAAACAGTACCGCTTCAATGGCCAAAACGGACAATTCAACATGAACGGCGAACAAATTCTTTTAGACAGCAAGAACAAGCCCATCAGCGAGTTCAGTTTGCAACCCATCGCCTGGCGCATTTTTGAAGAAAACCTCTTTGCCAGAGGTCGAAAAGAAACCTGGGCAGAGGTATTTTTTATTGATGACCGCAACCGGGCCGCAGGTATTATGTTCAACGGCAGCACTCTGGAAGAACTGCGGCGATTGTCCGAAGACCTGTGTTATGATGATATTCAATTGTCTGATATTATCCTGACGGTCAAAGCTGAGAAAAAGGAGCGGGAGAAAAACGGGGAAAAGCAAACGTGGTACATCGGACGGTTTTCCTACCAATCGGCCGAGCCTGACAAAGTAAAGGAGTTAAGAGAATTTGCGCAGGATTTTCCCATTTATCGCCGCGATACCCTGACAGCCACAGCGGTTTATTTGGTCAAATCGGATACCTTTTATCTGCCTTGGGAAGAGTCGGCACTCCAACTTTCCGAAGGCGAAGCGCCACTCGCGGTCTAATTTGAGATAATCAAAAAAAATAGAGGCAGGTCAAGCGACCCGCCTCTATCGAATAAAATTCATATAAATTTAAGGAACAAAGCTATGCAAAATTTCGCAGAAAACCAAACAGAAAACCCCCTCTCGTGGGACATTGTTGAGAAACCCATTTTTTCCAATAATCAGCCCGTACACGGCTACAAAGCCCTTTTTCGGAGTGATAACGGCGGTTTGCTCAATGTCACCAAATCCAGTTACACCCCCACTAAAAATGAACGATTTTTGGAAGTTGTAGACCACATGAGTACCATTACTGGATTCCCCGTTAAATGCCACGACGAATTTGAAGGAGGAAAAAAAGTATTGGCGTTTTTGGAGTGTAACGAACCGATAAAAGTACAGGGTTACGATTTCCAAGACTTTATGCTCATTGGTAACAGTCACGACAGCAGCACGGGCTTTTTTATTGGTAATTCCAATAAAATGATTCGCTGCAGTAATCGCTTTAGTAAGATGTTCCGACAGTTGCAGGTCAGTCATACAAAAAACCACGACAGTAAGATTGACCAGTTATTGCGCTACTTTGAAACATATCAAAAAGAGCGTAAATCCCTTTTCAATCAGATGCAGCGCATGTCAGAAATAAAGATTGATGCGAGTTTGTCAGAGGCACTGGTACAGCGATTGGCACGTATGAGCGAGGAAGAGCGTTTGGGAACAGCTGAAATGTCCACAAGAAAGCTCAACATTGTCAATGATATGTGGAAGTCAATTGACAAAGAATGTTTGGCTTTAGGGGATAATCTTTTCGGATTGTTCAACGGTATCACCCACTACACGACCCACGTCAAAAAAGCCAAAGAAACTACTTTCGGCAATGCATTAGGTACACTCGCCCGCATCAACCAAGACGCTTTTCAGTTCTGCGGATCGTATCTGTAAACGCCTTAAACCCAAATAGGCGCCAGCCCTTCATTTCCAGCTTTTACATTTGACACATCAGGAATGTCGGAAAAGTTGCGCCAGCAACCCGAAAGGCCGAAGTGTCGAATGTAAAGGCGAGGCCCAGCGGCGGGGACGCCCAAAGAGCGACATTAAACTCCCAAGAACTAAATTTTAAGCCGATATGCCAATCATTACTACCAATTACCGCCAAATCCCCGCCATCTCCAACAGCGACCTAACAGAATTTAAAAACCATCTTTTTGGCCGTTCCAACTTCAAACCCCAAAAAGCCTTCGATTTCGGAACCGCTTTACACGAAATGATTTTAGAACCCAAAAAACGTACTCAAGCCCCAGCACACGTGGATATAGACTTAGTACAACACCTTAGCCAACAAGTCCGAGCTGACAAATTTTGCCAATGGATCCTGCAATTTGCCTCTAAAGAACAAGTTCACTTATTTACCGACTCTAAAACAGAACTCCCTTGCAAAACCAAACTCGACCTCAACTTTCAAAACCGCTTGATTGTGGACTTAAAAACCACCAGTCAAACCAGTTACGAGCGATTTATGAAATCATGTCTGGATTACGACTATGACCGACAGGCAGCTTTTTATTTGGATTCAGTAAAAGCCAAACGGTTTATATTCATCGGCATTGCAAAAAAAGCACCGCATGGGTTGTACTTCTTTGAGGCTGACCATGATTTTATTGCCGCAGGTCGCAAGAAATACCAAGCCCTGCTTCGCAAATGGAGAGAATACGATTACGTTCCTATCTCTTGGGGTTTACCAATGGCTGCCTAACAAACGATGTACGAGACCTACCTACGCCAGTTATTCCGTTTACGGACGGAATACTGGCAAACTGAAAGCCCCTCTTTACGAAACTTGAAAATGACTCGAATGGTACTTTTTGCCAACGCTTGTGGCAAAGACCTAATTGAGTTTCTGTTAGAAGAAGCACCTGAAAAAAGCAACTCAAAAGTAAAAAACGAACTAAAAGCGACCGTAAAAGCAGAAACGAAAGCAAAAGCAGCGGTGCTTTTGCAAAGTCCACGCGTAAAAGCGACCATAAATGCGAAAAAATCAAAATCGTATGAATGCCCTTACTGTGATTTTACGACAGATTCTCCCAAGGCTCTAAGCGGACACATGAAACGGCATAGTACTAAATACCAACCCATCAATGCCTGAGTGCAACCGGCGCGATGGAGCCGCTTCACCAATTCCTCACTCCGTTTGTCAGTTGGTTCAGCCGCCCCATCGCTCCCGCACAGGCACACTGCCGCTGAACACTGCCCAACGCACATTCTACCTTTCAGCGTCAGAGAGCCTGTTTTGCCAGCCGCACATTTTTTAGATAAAAATCAATGGTTAATTATTTGGACATTAATTCTATCAAAAAGCTGCCTCCATTCAAAAGGAAAAGGTTCACTTCGATAAAATGACTGTGCTAAAATCTTCAAAAAGCCATAACCGGTATCGTTCGTCTTGAGAACTACCGGATTTCTATCTTTATTTCTCGTTTTGACCTTAAAATCCTCAAAGCTAACCGGTAATAAAATTGAAGTTTCGGCGTAGTACTCATGATCCAATGACTTAGAAAACAAACTTATTTCTAATTGTTCTAAGTCGGCTAAAGGATACAGTACTTGAAGGTTTACTAAATCTTTGAATACTTCTCGACAATGTACATATAACCACTCCAGATTAAAAATGGCTGTCAATTCAAGTAATACATTGATGAGTAGAGATGACCCATCAGAGTAATCAGATGGTCGTTCTCCGTTGATTTCCAGATTAATTAACGGCTCAATTTCAGTGCCGAGCAATGGGAGAACATTTTTTGTTTTATGCCTAATACAAATTTGATCTAAACATTTAACTAAATAGCGCATTAGAAACTGTCCATCATAGTCTGATATTTCCTGACATGCAGAAAAAAAAGAAAAAAGATGAACAATCGGAATAAGCTGATTATCCATAATAGGACAGGTAAGCGCCTCCCAATTGTTTTCAACCAATAACTTTATTTCTTCTTTTTGCCTGTTTTCATAGACTCTAAGTTCATTTAAATCATGTAAAGATGCATTTGACATTGAAAAGAAATAAATCAAATCATCAAGATACTGAAAAGCCCTAAGCCGATACCCAATCGGTTCAAAGGAAAAGCCAACAGTTGTAAAAAGTCCTTTCGAGGTACGTGCGACAGGTAATGTTTTCTGAAAATATTCATTAAGAAAACGTAATTGATTGTCCAATAATTTGTTAAAAGCTTCAAGGTACTTTTTCTTTTTTTGAGCTTTTTCTGACAGTATAAAAGACCAGGTTTGAAGAACTAAGAGGTAAATAGCGTATTTTGCAGGATGTAAATTATTGGTTTCTTTGCTATAGTGCCATATTAACACCGCTAATAAATTCGACGTTGCCAGTAGCTTAACCAATTCCCTTTGGTTAGGTTTTTGCTTATATCGATTAATAACCCTATGAATCAAAATATGCAGATCATTAAACTCATATTCCGGCTCTGTTAAAAAAATGAGTGTTCTCTTAAGCAGCTTTATATTGTCTTGGTCCGTCAGCAGATATTCGCCAAAAAGATATTGGCCAAACAGGTCGGTTAAGCGATAAATATCCCAACGCTCAAATTCTTCTTCACCGAAATTTTGCTCTATGAAACCATTAAATGTTTTTTCAATGTTTGTTTTAATAATTCCATTATGAACGAGAACCACCTTTTTAGGTAGCTGATTAAAATTGGGAATCCCATTATAGGTAAAATCGGCGTCTTTGGCTTCGATTAAAGAATCTCTAATGCCATCGGGCTTCATATAGGTTCGTTGGTCAATGTCACGGTCATCATAGCCTTTGAGCTCAAAAAACCATCTATGAGTAATGCCTTTTTCGTCATTTTTAACTGCCACAATATCTTTACCATACTGAGATTGGCCCCGTGAACCTTTTGTAGTTCTTACAATCTTGAACCCCATTGCTTCCAGTAGAAAAACAAAAATGTAATCCAGTTCAGCATCTTCCTTAAGGCTTTCCAGATATTCCCTTACAAATACTTTTTCAACCATTTTTGGCATTCGTTTTCATTTTCCCAATTTGTTGTAAAATACATATATAATTGAATCTGATCTGTTTCAGGAGCTTGGTATAAACTCGCAGGAACTGTCACAGAATGTTGATAACGGTTCAATAGACTGATATCTTCTTGTCCTTCTATTGTCCAGCCGCTTCCTTTTACAATAGCTACATGCTGCGCTAAAGCAAAAATCGCCGACTCTTCTTCCATAGATTTCTGAAGTAAATCACTCATTCGTTTTTGGTACTTAATTTGATGAATATTGAACCATTTAGCCTGAGTATATAAAGGCGACAATTCCTTCAAAGAAAATTTCTTTTCCTGTGTTTCTTTGAAGAATAGTTCCTGCTGTTCCAATATGCTGATCAGTTGTTTTTGCCAATCTTCATCTCCATTTAGCTCTTCTTTAATAATTTCAAGCAATCCGGCATGGCTATCAAAGGACTGCTGTATAAACTTCAAAAGTAATCTTAGGGTATTTCCATGTTTACTTTTAAACAGAGGCATAACTAACCTAAAACGTTCAATAAATTGCACCTGATAAAATTTTTGAATAGAAAGAATCAAAATCAGTTCTTGGGTAGACGACAATTCCCCTCCTTCCTCATATAACTGTAAATGTGGAAATACCTCCAAAGCTTTGTTTAAAATAATATTCCCCAAATACCGTATCTTACCGCTCATTTCTGTCAGGCATTCAACAATAAACTTTTCGACAAGTTTCCTGTCATTAGAAATGTGGGTATCTAATGACTGTTCGAAGCACTTATCATTGAAAAAAGGATCAATTGTAACCGCAAACTTTTTTAAAAATGCCCAGTAATAATGACTGTTGTCAAACTGAGAAGCTAATACTTTGTCAAAGAAATTAGCCTCATGCAAAATGCGCTGATAGTATTCTTTACGGTGGTGCGGGTTTTCTAAAATACAAACCAGACATTGGTGTTTTAGCTCACTTTGGTTGTCCAAAAAATAAAGTTGTTCCAATAAAGCATCCAAAACTATCGGATTTAGATTCTCAGCCAGTTTTAGTAAGCCTGCTTCGCAACGCTTAAAAGTGTTGGTATATTCAGGGAAGTTAGAAATAAAATTGGCATATAGCTGAGCCATTTGACGCTCACATTCTACCTGATTCGCAGTGACCGACTCCAAAAAATCAACAACTGACAGAATAAAATCTTCGTCTTGGTTTTTAGTACAGGAAAGAGCATAAACTACCTCCGGCATATATCTTTCAAACAATAATTTTATCCATTCAAAATGGTCTTGGGCCGAAGTGCTGCATATTCCGCATAATAAACATCTGATCAATTCATTTTGATCTTCCCCTTCTGTTTTAGTAAGGTAATCAATAAAAGATTGTGCTTTCGCGGGATAGTTGCCGGCTTGTTCCGCTATGCCCTGCCACCAAAACCGTTGCTTCATATCTGATATGTAGGGAGCAAGCAGAGCTTCTCTTTCCTCATTTTTCAAAGGAAGTTCAAAGAAAATCTTAGTTAGTCCTTCAGTAAAGGCTTTTTGCGTTTCATCTTGCCCGAACCTTTCCAACACATGATGAAAATCGGTTAATTGTTTAAGCCTTTCTTCCTTTAGGATGTATGGTATAAGTTCTTTACCAAGAAAATAAGAGATTTGACCTCTTTTGAAGAATTGTTCAATGGATTCTATAAATTCATAAACAGTCACCCAGTCAGATGTCCATTGGGGAGATAGTTTTTGCGCTAATTGCTCCGATAAGGCAGAGAGTAAGTTTGGCGAAGGCAGGATCCTTGCATGCCAAACTCCGGCAATACTCATATCCTGCGTAGTTTCAGCTAACAGTTCGAGGTTATTACCATAGTAATTAACGGGAAGCCTATCCGTCTTCTCCAATACTATAATTTCGGCAAGTTGTTGGTAGATGGTCATTGTGCTGTGATTCATGGTGAGCAAGCCCCGTTTCCCATAAAAGATTATTTCCGGTTAGCAAGTGTAAATAATGCTGATATAGCAGTGATACCCATTTTTGGGTAACGACACTAACTATTTATTAGCTATATCAAACCCATTTTATCTTACTTTCCTGAATCCAAAAATGACTTTTACACCCTACTTTTCTCCAAACTGAAGGATAAACAGTAATAGATTTTGATTTATTCAGTTTAATAGACCATTGCGGGCGACTTTCTCTTAGCAAATTTAACTGAATCAATTCTCCACACCCACAAGGACACTCAAAAGCTAACAGCCATGGAAGATTTTTGAGCCCGACAATATAAAAAGTATGAGCTTTGGTTTTCTCCGGAAGGTCATCACAGTAAACAACCTGTGATGACCTCTTTAAAAACGTATCCCAGATGGTTTTGAAAAAAGACCAAATCTTTTTCATTGATTAGTAGCTGATAATTCAGGCAAGTTCAAAAATACGCTTGTTGAAGAACCTTTCCCCACGTCTTTGCCCAGGAAATGATCTACTTTAAAATCAGTCTCGGGAAAGTTTTGTAAATACATTTCCGAGAGATTCATCATAACTTGAGCATAGTGCTTAGGAGTGTCCCCACGATAAGGATGAAGACGGTTCAAAAGCTCATTCACCGCTAAACTTGCATATCCCATATTTACGCTGATTACTGCCGGCCTATTAACGGCCACATCCTTAAAATAGGCGTGTTTGACCAGTTCCGAAAATTCTAAAGGATTCTTTCGGTATGCCCCTGCTGATTTTAAATCTTCAAGATCATATAGGCCGCGACTCAAAAGTGAAGATTTTCCCGGTTGAAGATAATTAACCGATCCAATGATTGAACTTATGTTGCCTTTGCCATCAGAAACCAATCGGACACCCACATCAATATAAGGTAGCAGAAAAAAGGTTGCAAGTTGATTAAGAACATGACGACCATCCACACTGTCCATACACCCGAACACAACATCACAGCCTGCTAATTTTAACAGTGTTTCATTACTGTCGTACAAATTGTAGGGGTATGGTTCTATGCTTGTGCCTAAACCCATTTCGTCAATTGCTTGTGCCAAGACATCTACTTTTAAACGATTATTTTGGGCGTCAGATGAAGTGGCATTTATAATCCGGTTGAGGTTTTTGAATTCAACGGTATCATTATCCACCAAGATTAACTTTTTAATCCCGTACCGGGCTAATTGTTCGACTACAATGCTTCCTGTACCTGAACAGCCTACAACGCCAATCGTTAAATTACGCAATATATTATACGTCCCTTCTCCAAAAGCCTGGGCCGTTCTTTTACCAAAATCATCTATTAAAATAGGGTCAATAGATGGCTCCCAAATGGAAATGACATCTCCTGCAATGACAACTTTATCTACCATTTGAAAAGAATGATCGGCAAAGAATGCTCGACTTATAATTTTCCCATCAGGAAGCATAATAGCACTCAGGTGAGGTTCATTATCCTCTGTCCAGCCAAATACAGAAGGAAACAAAAGGGCGTCTGATTCATCATCTACTTCAGAAAATCGGTCATAATAACCGTTGGGATGGCTGTGTATCTTCAATATCCCCATTCCATATTTTCCTGCCTTTTCCAGCAAGGGAATAATTCTTTGGGTTTTCCAATGAATAAAGTCTCCGCCTCGTTCACATTCATTATGTGGTATCAATTCAAGTTGGTGGACCATTAATTTGGTTAATTCGCCTGAATTATATCTACCGCATAATGCTACGGCAACAGCCTCCTTCCCGTCGCCGGGAAAGAGGTGTTGTTGTAATTGCTCAAAATGGACTCCCGAAATACTAAGCTGATATCTCATTGATTTTGGGATGTTTTTGAAATTCCTGCGAAAACCAAACACTAACCAGTAACAGGTGTGTTGATAGATTATCTATACCTTCTCGCCATGGGTTTTCACCGGTTCGATGGCGCGACCATCTTTGGAAGTTTTTTCCATCAATCACTTGATTTTCAATGGCTCCGATTGATTGCCCATCTTTACGAATTAATGCAGGAAAAAAGTAGGCCATGTCTAACTGTGTACGCGGGTAACCGCACTCCAGCTTAACCGCAACAGTAGTAGTTGGTACATTATATCCCTCTATAACCGGGAAATCATGAATTAAAATCCATTGACCGTTCGAATCATTGATCGTTTCCCAGCGCAACCCAAGTGTTTCAAGGTATTCTAAATCCTCTTCGGTTAAGGCGAACTGCTTGCGCAGCAGTTCTCCCTCGGTTTGATCTAATGGAACCGTCATGAATTTTTCAATTCCCGGAGCCGTCAGACATACTACTTCATCTAAATCAATCTTTTCCACTTTCCCCTTGTGAAGGCGCTGATTCAATTGAAACCGTTCGGGTGGAGTTTTACCTGCCAATACCAGCAGTTCTTTCCCTGTTATGTGCTCTTTTTGCACAACATATTCAGTTCGGTCAATCTGAATGTGATATTTTTTTGCCTTTGGCGGTTTTTGCCCTTGGCGACCATAATCGTGGACATTTACAAATTCCAACAAATTTTCCATAATAGGATCCATTGTATTAAGTGTTTAAAATCAATTGTTTATACCCCATTCTTTAAGACGCATAGGAGCTAATTCAGCGACCAGGCATTTTTCGGAAGGGTATTGCATTTTACCAAAAACACTTTACCTTTGAATCCGAAATACAAAGCGGAATGCTCCTTGGGTAAACCAGCCCAAGTATTTGTCCCCACAAATCATTCCATAGCCCTTTTGCTGATGCCAACAGCGAAGGGCTTTTTTATTTATTATCGTCTTATACCTCCTTCTTTGTTAGGTTGAACCATTTTTTAGCCGTTTAAACGAATTTTTACCTCTTCCCGTAAACGAATTTCATTAGGAATAAAGTTGTACTTTTCGAGTAGTTGAGTGACTTCATTATAAACCTTTCCCTTTTTTTTAGGGTCCTGAATGGTAATAATTAAAGCAAATTCAAGATTTACTTCTTCACGTTTTTGGTCATAGATCAATTCTGTATTGTCTCTAAATGAGGCTTTTAATTCTAAAAACCAGTTTTTGGGAGCTAACAAAAACTTTTCACGATTTCCATCGGTAAGCTCTTCCAAATTTATTACCCATTTCTTAGTTGGTTGAAATTTTCCATGATTGATTAAGATACGTTCCCGGTTGAACGGATTATCAACCTGCTTTAACTGACGTTGGCTGTACACACTCTGTACGAGTAAGTTTTGATTACCTTCTACTCCAACTGGGTTTTTAATCCCCTTTTTCGATAAATCGCGCTGTTTTTTCTCGTCATAACTTCCAAAAAGCACATCTACATTGGATTGGCAATATTCTGAGCCCTGACCACTGTCTAAAAGGGGAGAGGTAACCAAAGTAATTGAAATTTGTCCGTAGAAATAACCATTGTCAATTAGACTTTCAGGGAAGGGGAAGTCCATTATCTTGATATAGCCGCCTTTTGTGATTACATCTTGAAAAATAAGAGTGATTTCATCCTCATCATTATAGAGCAACCCACCGATGGCAGGCGGCAGGCCGTATCCTGTCTGGTTTATTTTTTCATCGATACTCATTTCCAGTTCAGGATGCTTCGAGTTGTGAATAATGAGCGCTTTGATCAATAACGGATTAAACTCCTCACCAATTTTTGCTGAAACACCGGCAGCTAAGGCTGATACCCTTGGAGTAGCAAAGCTTGTTCCTGCGGCCGTCATAATTTTGCCGTCGGCGCCAATTGTTTTGACGCCATTTACTTTTTCTTTATGGTTTATAAAGCCGGTGTTTCCTCCAAAATGGACAATATCGGGCTTTATGATCCCACCGGGCCCAGGACCGATACGAGTGAAGGGGGATGGATAAAATGCTTCTGCTAAATCGGATTCGGTTTTCGACTGTGCAATAGAACCTACCACCAACGAACGCACACTGTCTGCTGATTTAGAAATTCGGCTTTTGGGTTTTCCAAGTTGGTAGTTTTTACAATTTCCTGCAGATTTGATAATCAAAACGCCATATTCGTCCTGAATACTGTCAAGTGCCTGAGCGAAATCGGAAAAATCATGGATATCCGCCTGTAGGTTTGTTCCCAACGATAAATTCCAAATTTTTACGGTATCATGGTGCTTCCGAATCGCTTCCCGAATGTTTCTGATCAATAATTCCTCGGAAAAACCGGAGGTGGTCGCAGGATAAACTACCGCCTCTAACACTTTGCATCCATTGGTTCCGGTATATTCGGCTTCTTCTAAATAATCCCCAAAAAGCAATACTCCCGTTACCATCGAACCGTGACGGGGATCAATATCTTCATCAGGGAAATTAGTATGTCTTTTAGGGTGTTTCCAAGGCTGTAAATGCTCATGAGACGCAATCCCTGTATCCAAAACTCCTACAACTGTATATTCAGTACCCTCAATCGGTTTAGGAAATTCTACCTCAACTGTGCTTTCAATTTCATCTAAACTTAATGAAAGCATAGGCATTTCAGTAATGGAGTAAAGGCCGTCAAACGAATCAAAATCCTCTAATTGGTCCTTTGTAACCCCACTTACCTCAAATATATTAAGCTCTCTGCTATAGTTGAGACGTCGGCAATTGATGCCGTTATTTTCACAAAAACGTTCGAAACTCCGAATCAGCACCTGATTTTGCTCATATTCATGCAAATGGAAAAGTTTTACCTTTAATAAGGTAGATCCATTTATTTCCTCAACTTCAATAGAGGGTTTAAACAAATCAGGTTCTTCAATAGCTGATAAGGCTGTTGCATATTTGGCAGTGTCCTTCAATCTCTTTTCAATGGCTTCCAAATCTTCCGGACTATCGATTTTTAAAATCAATTCATCTTCTCCTACCAACCCAATAATATTCAACTTCTTTTGCACATTGAATAATTTGGAAATTTCTCTGCGATGATTTTTAGCAGTAGCTTCAGACATTAATTTTACCCGAATAATGGCAGGCTGAAAACCTTCCTGATTGACTTTCTCACGAAGTCGAGAACCCACTTGGCGAAAGACTTGTCTGAATTCATCTGCTCGACCGGTGAGTTCATCTCCTTTTAATACCCATTTGGGCGGTGTCGTTTTACCACCGTGCCCTTCGTTTGATAGTTGGTCATTCTCTCGCTTCCTGACCATTTTGACGGGAAGATTTTTCTTTGCCATTGCTAATTTTCGTGTAATTTGTTTCTTACCTGCCGAATAGAAATATCTAATTTCTCTGCAATCTGAGTTTTGGCTACGCCATTGTCATCAAGATATTTAACCAGTTCATCAACTGAATATTTGCTGTGGTGTTCAAAGTCATATACCTCAATGAGTACTTCCTGGAAGGTGATCAGTTTTTCCTTTTCAATAATTGATTGGGTGATTGCACGATGCAGAATAGCTTTTATATCAGAAGGCGACTTTCCTGACACTAATTCCGCTATCTTATCCAATTTTTTCTTATCATCTAAGAAATCTGTATCAAAGCCTTTCAAAAACAATTTGATAAGGCTGGCAGTATCTTCCTGAGAGGGTATTGCAACTTCAATTACCGTATTGAATCTCCGCCAAATAGCCTTATCAAGCAGTTCGGCATGATTAGTGGCCGCAATCAAAATATTATTTTGTGAGAAAGCGTCAATATTTTGTAATAGACTATTAATCACTCGCTTAAGCTCACCTAATTCAAATTTATCATCCCTTGATTTAGCAATAGCGTCAAATTCATCTAAAAATAAGATGCAGGGTTTGCTATCAGCGTATTCAAATATTTTTCTGATATTCTTTGCCGTATTTCCCAGCAAAGAAGAGACTATAGCATCTAATCTGGCTACAACTAACGGTAAGCCTGTTTGCTCAGAAATATATTTTGCAATACTGGTTTTTCCGACACCGGGAGCACCATATAATAGTAAGGTTGAGGTAGAAATAACACCATGCTTTAAAAGTTCTTGACGATGACTGATTGAGTTAATAAAGGATTCTATTTTGCCTTGCACTATTGATGATAAGACCAAAGGGGTAGGGTTACTCTCCGGAATGTAAACATCCAAAATATTCATTCGGCTATCCTGATCAACGGGTACCTGAGAAATCAATTCATCAAGTGTGATCGAGTTGGTCATTTTTTGGTTCAGGAGGTTCAAAATAAGGGCCGCCATTTTTTCGTCACCTTCTTCCTTAAACTTATCAGCAAGGAGCTTGGAATAACTGTGAACCTTTTTAAGGTCTTTTTTGAGACCTCCCTCTATTATCTTAATGATTTCGCTGTACATAGGCTTCAGTTTTAGTGTTTGCTGTTACAAAGCAAATGGATTCTGTAGCAAAAAACAAATTTTCGTAACAAAAATTTACAATTTCGTTATTTATTTGTAAAAATTCGTTCAGATTTAGAGATTAACGTAACAAAATTGTGCACCTTTGTAACGATGCTATTTTATTTGATTCAACAAAAACCCATATTGTATGATAATTTCTTTAGCTTTTTGGCAAGCTAACTATCCTTTTTATCGGTGGCTTGGCTGATTTCAATGAGTTGGCTACTGTTCAGCCTCCAAGCGGCCTTTGTACCTCCAAAGACACCATTTCAGTAGGAATAAATAAATCTTCTCTAAAATTTACCGTTAGAATAAATCATTCTTCGAGGCTTGGTCAAACTCTACATATTCGACCTCAATTATTCTGTTTTCTATCATTTTTGAGTAAAATATCAAAGTGCAATGGCATAAGTTCCATTTGAATAATACGGTAAGGGAAGGGATAACCGAAATACCATAACCCATTCGGCTACGTTTTACAAACATTTCCCAATGAGGTGAAGAAAACAATAATTTGGGTAAGTTTGTCGGAAGAGGAGACATCACATAGACCTGACTTGTGCGTAACTGAATAACTTGCTCTCTAAAACACGTTCAAACCACTCTATCTAAGCAAAAACAACCAAAATACAATGAAAAGCCCGTTCACCGATGAAGAAATGAGCCTTCAGACGGAAATTAGAATCCTCACGTTCCGTAAGGAAAATTTCGAGGTCGAGTATCATTTTTTTTTATGCGAAGACACCCAAGAACAATTTACAACTACCGAATTAGATGAAGTGAATATTAGCCAATGTTACAATCAATACCGAGAAAAATACACAATCCCGTTTCCTAATCAAATCACTAAGATTCGAGAAAAGTATGGCATCAACGCCGCTAAGATGTCAGAAATTTTGGGAATGGAAGCCAACTGCTATTGCAACTACGAACAAGGCGAAGTTCCAAGTGTAACTAACGGACGTTTGATATTGGTAGCTGGTGACCCAAAGGAATTTCAACGCTTTTTAGAAGCCAGCCGAGGAGTACTGGCAGACAAAGACTATGAAAAAATTCGTCGAAAAGTCGCAGTCGCTATTGAGGTTGAGTAAGACGAGCAACTTGTCATAACTGCCTCTATAGCCACTGCTATGTTAACTCGCCATTCAATGAAACCCTTGAACACTAAAAGATGGTTCTGAATAAAGCAAAAGAAGCCACCTCAAAAAGGCAGCTTCTTTTACTTGCATATAACTTGAAAATCAACGTTACTTCTCTGTTTCAATCCGCTTCAAAAATTCCTCCATTTTCTTTTCAGACAGTTTAAGAGCTTTTCGAAGACGCTCTAAATCAGTTACTAACCCTTCTTTTATAAGGTTTTTAACAGTTTCAAAATTGATTTCCTCGACCGTTCTTTCGTAAGCACTCATGACAATTTCTTCGGTTTGCGGTGAAATTTGACGAAAGATAGCCAAAACTTCTTCTCCTGTCAAATCGTCTTCCATGCGTTCAATAATTGCGTCGGACTTTAGGTTTGTGCAATGTAAATGAGGATTTTTAATCCAATCACTTTACTTCAACACCATAAAATTTGATTTTATTTGGTGTGTTTTGTGAGTTGAATAGCAATAAATTTTATCTTTGTTATAGCTTTTGTGAAGTGATAAGTATCAATAAATTTGATGATTTTAACTCGGTTACTTATTCGGTTACCTGAGTTTTTAATAGCTAATAGAGTCTTGATTGTCAGATAGTTATACAGATAGTTCAAATCCCGCTATCCCGACAACGAAGAGTCTAAATACTCACAAAATCGAACCGTCGAAACGGCCGTTAAATCGCATGATTTAGCGGCTTTTTGTTTGTAATAAGCTCAAAAACGGTTTTTTCATTTTAGCCTAAGTATTTGATATACATATTATAGCCAAGTCTCTGTTAAATATTAGGTTCTCCCTAAAAGCTCTGATATTGTTGTTAATGTCAAATTTTCTTACCCTATTGAGTACATGATTGATAGCAGAAGTAATCATCCTAATTCGATTAGTTTCTTTACACTTGATTTTGTCTTCTCCCCAAGTTACGTCTCTGACATAATTGCGGTCCGCCGCCGCGGTCTGCTTCGACATTCCAATGGCCTCGGGCAGAGGAAAACAATTCAAGCCCTACGTTTTTTTCGAGTACTTTATTAGATACAAAAAAGGCTATTTCGTGACTAAAATGGGCATTTTTAGAACGCCTTACTTTTCTTTCCATCACTAAAAGTGTTTGCATGTTACTCTTATGCCATACAGGGTCTAATGCTTTAAGGTGCATTAGCACGAAATAACCGATTCGATGCTCTTCTCTACCATGAGACTTATTAAGACTTTCTACTTTGTCTGCATAGGGCAAATGTTGGCACAGATGAATACATTCTTTCAACAAATCTGCCTAATTAGCTTTGACTTGAGCCAAATAAATACCCGATTTTTAATGGATGGTTTCCAAGAGAGTAACACTCGTATGCAAAGCATCAAAACTGTAAGAATAATCCAAGTGCTCTTGATTTTGAAAATATTGACTAACCACTTTCTTCTCAGACTCCTTATGACCATTATAAAAACCAATAATATGACTTACTTTATCTTCATAAGATACCATCCTAACGATGTTCTCACCTCGTTTTTGCCCACTCAGGCCGTCTATGTTTCCTTTTACTTCTTTCCTTTCCATTCTCCTGATGATTCCACAAGGCAAACCCCAAAATATACATCATTCATACGATTGTAGGATTCATAATCTACCTCATTGAGAATTCGACGGAATTGAGCGTAGGAAACTACTGACCCAAAGAACTTACTAAAAACTCATGCTCGCGAACCATCTGGCGATGAATCACTGATAAATTTAAAGTTTCTACCGAACGAAATATCGCTAAGAGCATCGTCGTTAAGACCAATGATAATTCATGACGTTTGTACAATAATTTCATTCGTAGTAAGGGTTTGTTTCATCTCTATTTTGTCGTTTGGTCACTGCAAAATTGTGAGACTTACCTTACTATTTTATTGAAAATACATTATCCCGCTTGCAATCAAACACTTACCCTTTTTTGAAAAAACCGTTGTTGCTACAATTGATTCCTGCAATGCTTCGGTTGCTACTTTTAACGACACATTTATAATCGAATCCCTGCCGATTTTTCGTTCAAAATTTTGATAGCCTACAAACGAAAAAATGAGTTTATCTTCGGTGTAAGCTTTGATGGAATAATGACCTTTGGCATCGGTAGTAGTGCCTTTCTTCGTATTTTTGATTAGGATATTTATTCCCGGAAGCGGTGTTTTTGTACCTTTTTCGGTAACGGTTCCAGTGACAGTGACGGGAGTGGATTGAGCGCAGGCATAAAGCGTCAATGCATTAAAAATCAAGCAAAAAAGTTTTGTTTTCATGGTTGTAATCATTTAGTTTCAACCATTGGATGCAAAGGCATTATAGATTCCATAAAATTTTTGAAATTTTTTTGTGGAAAAAATACATTCACTGCATCTATTACCTGAAGAACAACTTAAAACACGCACAATCACTTGTTTCTAAAACTGTTTCGCCGTAAAACGACCCTAACAGATACCGAATATCTTTCGGAATACCGACGTACGGGCGATTTGACCAGTTTGGGAGAGTTGTATGAGCGGCACATGGACATGGTTTTTGCGGTGTGCTTTAAGTATCTGCGCGACGACGAAGAAGCCAAAGATGCGGTCATGCAGGTTTTTGAGCAATTGATTAGCGATTTAAAGACGCATGAAGTCCAAAATTTTAAAAGTTGGCTGCACAGCGTGGCTCGCAATTATTGCCTGATGCAACTTCGTCAAAAACGGGTGACTGTGGGCGATGAAGGTATTTTTGAAAATGAAGCCTACGAAAACTTTGTCGCAGAGCCGCCTGAAAAAGAAGATTGGGAATTGGACAATCAACTTTCTGATTTGGGCGATTGCCTTCAAATACTTGCTCAAGAGCAACGTCGAAGCGTAGAGTTGTTTTATTTTCAACAATTGTGTTATCAACAAATAGCGGAACAAACGGGTTTTGCAATCAATAAAGTCAAGAGTTATCTCCAAAATGGGAAGCGAAATTTGAAACTATGCATGGAGGGTAAACAAAATGGCTAAAAACAAAAAACATACACCCCCTTCTACTGATTTGCTGCGCCGTTATGTGGCGGGGACGTTGTCGCCCATGGAGCAACACCAACTGGAGAAAGCAGCGCTTCAAAATCAGCAGATTGACGATACACTCGAAGGCTTGCAAGCATTGAAAGCCGCAAACCTCGACGAAAATGCGGCATTGGAAGACTTGAATCAGCGACTTCGGCAACGCGTAAGAAAAAGCGAAAGAAAGTTCCTTCCTTATTATTATGCGTCCGCTGCGGCCGTGGTGCTTACAGTCGGTTTGAGTTGGTGGCTGATTCAGAAAGAAGGAGTGCCCGAGGCGGATTCCGTCACTTCTGCGATTGCGGTTGAAAAAGAAAGGCCCGCGCTTAAACCCGAATCAGCTCCCGTGCCCATTGTGAGTCAGCCACCGCGCCTTAATGCGCCAATGACCGCCTCTCGGAAACCTTCATTGAGTAAACCTTCGGCTGCGTCTCAAATTCGTGAAAGTACTGATGCTGAAAAGGTTCAACAAGCCGAACCTCCCGTACCGAACTTGGCTTTGGAAGAAAAGGAAAACGAAATTGTAGTTCCTCCCACTGTTCCCGAAGCAGCCCAAACGCAAGATGCGCAACAATTAGTGGCCGCTAAACCTAAAATGTTCATTCAAAGCAGGGTAGCTGCTCCTGCACCCGTGCAGTCTACGCAGGATTTGGACACGGTACGCCTTGTAAGTACTAAAACTAAACAGGCTACCCAAGTAATAAATGGGGCGGTCGCTGCCTTACCTCAAGGACGGGCCAAAAAAGAGAACGTGTTTGTGTTGAAGGGAAAAGTACTTGATGCCGTTACCAAGGAGCCTTTACCTGGGGTTACGCTTACTCCCCAGGGGCGTTCGCAGGGCGCGACTACCGATGTAGAAGGGAAGTTTGTATTGTCCAATGTGCAAAAAAATGATCAAATCAGCGTCTCCTTTATCGGTTTTCAAACGGTGCAAATGACCGTAAAAGATTCTTTGGTTGCCCCCATTTTATTGCAGCAAGACAATAGGGAATTGAGCGAAGTTGTAATAACGGGTTACGGTAAAAACAAGCCAACAAACCGTGAAGCAATCCCCAAAAATGGCCAAAAATCATACGAAAATTACCTTAAAACTTTGGCAGCGGCGTTTATAGCTCAGAATCCGCAGACACCACAAGGGCGGGTTGTGCTGCAATTTTTGGTAAATCCTTCGGGCGAGTTGAGCGACTTTGAAAATAAGAATAAAGCAAATCTGGTGCTTTTTGAAGAAGCAATGCGTATGGTGAAAAGTGGAGACGCATGGAATCCTCCCTTAAAAAATGGGCAACCGGAAGTAGGGAAAGTTCGTTTAGTGATTCGTTTTGAGTAAAAATCAAAAACTGAAAGTTGAGAAAAGAAAATTGTATTTTCAAAGCTGCATCGCAGCGTAATATTGGTAGAAAAATGCTCACTCGAAACACTGCCAAAAAGGTGCAGCGCACCGCAATAATCTATCGTATACCAATAAATTTACGCTGAAATAAGAAAACCGCCTACTTTAATTGCCCCATTCCACCGTCTATTCCAATTACTTGCCCTGTAATCCAACTTCCCTCGTCTGAAAGAAGAAGTTTTGCCGCGGCGGTAAAATCTTGCGGCGTTCCTACGCGTCCGATGGGATGGCGCTTATTGGACGAGTCCCGTTTTTCTTCGGTAGAGAGTAACATTCCTGCTAAAGGCGTATCAGTCAAGGAAGGAGCAAGGGCATTGCAGCGAATTTTGGCGGCGGCCAATTCGGCGGCCAGCGAACGCGTCAATCCTTCCACCGCCCCTTTGGCTGTGGCAATGGACGCGTGAAAACCCATTCCTGTTTGAACGGCCACCGTGCTGAACAATAGGATGGAAGCACCGTTAGCTTTGCGCAATCGTCCCAAATTGGCCTGAATGGCTGCTACTGCGCCTAACACGTTGATTTCAAAATCATTTCGAAAATCATCCAATGAAAATCGTTGAAACGGTTTCAGATTGATGGTACCGGGCGTATAAACAATTCCGTGTAATGTATCGGGTAACGTATCAAAAATTCCTGTGATTGGTTGGGTTACATCCCACGTAATGTGGTGGCTTTTGATTCCCTGCGGAATTCGACGGGAAGCTGTAAATAAATTAGCTCCTTCTGCTTGAAGTGATTCGGCAATGGCCAGTCCGATACCTGAGCTTGCGCCAATAATTAAAATGTTTTTTTTGTGAAATGACATTAGAAAACTGTGTTTGTTTTTTTTAACTCATTGTATAGATGGATGGTTTTGAGATAACTGAACTTTAGGATGAAATACTTAGAATTTGAGAACGGAGATAAAATGCCTGCCCTTGGCTTGGGTACGTGGAAATCAACAGAAGGGGGAGTGTACGCTGCAGTTCGGTCAGCCCTTGAAATCGGCTATCGGCATTTTGACTGTGCCTTACTCTATGGCAACGAAAAAGAAATTGGACAGGCATTTGCGGATGCGTTGAAAGAGCGAATTGTGAAGAGAGAAGAGCTTTGGATTACGTCCAAACTTTGAAACAACAGCCACGAAAAGCAGTACGTTTTGCCTTCTATCCAAACGAGTTTAGCCGATTTACAATTGGATTATTTGGATTTATACCTGATTCACTGGCCGATAGCGCTGAAACACGGAGTTTCGTTTCCGCAAAAAGGAGAAGAAATGCTTAGCCTGACGGAGGTGCCTCTTTCGGAAACGTGGACCGAAATGATTCATTTAAAAGAAATGGGCTTGGCCCGCCACATCGGCGTTTCCAACTTCAGTACTAAGAAAATAACGGACATTATCGAAAAAACGGGAGTCGTTCCCGAAGTGAATCAGTTGGAACTGCACCTGTTTTTGCAACAGCAGGGAATGCTTGATTTCTGTCAAACCAAAGGAATTTATCTGACCGGCTTTTGTCCGTTGGGGTCGGCAGACAGACCTGCCAACCGTATTGTGGAAGGGGAACCTAAACTTTTGGAAAATCAAACTATTCAGGAACTGGCACTTGCCAAAGAATGCACACCTGCTCAACTCATGTTGGCTTGGGCCGTCAATCGGGGAACTTCCGTTATTCCCAAATCAGTACATGCTCACCGACTGACAGAAAATTTAGCCGCTGCCGATATTGAATTAAGTGCGCAGGAAATGGAAGTTATGCAAGGTTTGGACCTGCATTATCGCTACATCAAAGGAAATTTTTGGTGTTTGCCGGGCAGTGATTATACTTTGGAAAACCTTTGGGACGAATAAAAGATCCTCTTTAAAGCCTATCCATGGACCAAGACTTGGGTAGGCTCTTCTGCTTTCTTCAGGATGTCGAAGCGCACAAAAAGCGCAACCACAACGGTAGAAAGAACAAAATAACTTCCAAGTGCTACCGTAGCCCAAGGCAACGACGCACTGATGCCAAACCAATCGTTTTGGTAAATCAGAAAAAGCCCTAACGCATTTTTAACCCCTTCCCATACCCACGCGTATGGATTGCGGTCCATGAGTTCGGTATAGGCAAAAACAGACAGGAAGATAAAACCTCCGTAGACAAAAATATTGGGAGCGCCGATTTTGCCGATGTTCAAAAAGTAATAATTGATGAGGGCAAACGTGAACAAAAACTGAATCCACGTCCATACCAAAAAAAGAGTAGAGGCTTTGGTGGCGTATTTTTGAAAGTTGTAGGGGTCATCAATTTTATGTAACGGATAGTTGGCCTCTACATCGGCTGGACGCCAACCCGTGGGCATAAACCAAATCCGAGCTTTATCGCGCCAACTATTGGTACGATACGCATCCTGAATGAGCAGCCATAGGTGTTGAAAATTAATTTTGATTGGATTCCACGTTTGTACGGGGCGAGTAATGCCATAGACGGGTGGTACGTCGGGCAGTTCTTCCTGAAAAGTACCGAAGAGTTTGTCCCAAATGATGAAAATCTGCCCGTGGTTTTTGTCCAGGTATTCGGGATTAATGGCATGATGAACGCGGTGGTGCGAAGGCGTCACAATGATGTATTCTAAAATGCCCATTTTACCGATATAAACGGTGTGATACCAGAATTGGGCAAAAAGATGCAAAGGGGCAACGATGGCAATGACCGTGGGTGAAACTCCTAACAGCGCTGCCGGAAGCAGAAAAATGGTGAACAGGCTGACAAACGAAGAAATGCTCTGCCGAAGGGCACAAGCCAAATCAAACTCTTCGCTGCTGTGGTGAATGGCGTGTTTGTTCCAAAAAAAGTTGATTTCATGGCTCATGCGATGTACCCAATAGCCCGAAATATCTAGCGCGATAAAAGCGACGACGTACGTCCAAACGGTAGATTTGATGGTATAAACCGCCCAATGCTCCACCATATAGCCATACGTAAGAATAGAAACACTCAGACCAAGCACGTCTTTAATTGTATTGGTATAGCCCGAACTCATGCTCGAAAGCATGTCCATGGTGCGGAAAGGCTGTTTTTTGACGGCCCAACCGTATAATTTTTCAAGTAGCACTAACCCCAAAAAGATGGGCATCGCAATCAGGAGAATTTTTCCGTAGGTTTCCATTGGGTGATTTCAGCGGGTCTTATGCAAGCATACTATTTTGTAACTACAAATGTAAAAATAATTTGATTTTATCGGTAATTGATTGTGCTATTTATGGATTGATATGTGAGAAGGGGCGTGAAGTCAATAAACAAATGCCGTATTCCGAAACCCTCTTGGTGGATATGGGCAATAACTGTGACATGCAGCCCGATAGAGAAACTTTGAAGGGAATGGCTATTAAGTTTTAGAGTATTAAATTAGCTCAATATAAAGAGTGGGATAATGTATTATTAATCAATGATTTAGAAGGGGTTTGTTTTTCTGAAATCAAGGTCTTCATAGCTATAAGAGTTTGTCGTTAATGATTTGTCTTTTAGGTAGCCCCAAAATGTGTCTTGTCTATTTGGGTTTGTTATATAGTCAAAATAGTTTACGCAATCGTCTGTATTGAACTCGAAAGTAACATCTCCTTTTGCATATAGCTTTAAGCCACAGGCTCCGTATGGAAAATATACGGTTGTGTCAAGCCAATATTCAAAACTATCATTGTCGATATTTTCAATTGTCCATTCACGCTTATATTCAACTGCTTTGCCGTCTTTATCTCGCAGATTCAGATTTGAAGTGCAATTATCCAGCCGTTACTTGTTAGTGACTGCTGATGAAAGAGCCAACTGTTGTGAATAATAAACCATAGTTTTGTGGTGTCGAATCATAAAACA
>NZ_JAIXST010000341.1 GCF_027484545.1 Runella sp.
AAAACAGTTTCGCCTATATCAGTTGTGATTTCAATTTTTACTTTTGCCATAATTGTGATTTTGAAAACAAAAATAACAGGACAAAAGGGTTAACACACAAAATATTACAGCGGGAAATATATTGGGCTGAAAGGCATATCGAACCGCCAAAATTTGTGGATGATTGGGTTGCATTTGCAAACTGAAAGGGTCTCTACCCGGTGAAAATGCCTTGATTTGACTTTTATCCTTACTTAAAACTCCGATACGTTGGATTAATTTGCCGTTTAAGAATACTTCAGAAGCGCCGGATTGTCGGATAGTCATAATCAATGCCTCTTTTGAGGCACTTTCGGACACCAAGAGAGGTAGGCGAAGCCAAAAGATATCACCTTGCTTGGAGACTTTTGGTAGGTCAAAGATGTCTTTCATAGGGTCAATATTCTCCCACTTCGAATCATTAAATTCAGGCTTTGCCCACTCGGGATTATCGCCCGCGTGCCATTTCCAGCCTTTATTCAACAAAAGGCCGTTTGCCGGTAAGCTGTCGATATGAAATATAGTATCGGACGATACCCCACTTCTTTGAGCGAAAGAGCAGGAGGAAATAAACAGTATAAAAAGGAACAAATATCTCATAATCAACGGGCTTTTAGTTATTTTAGATGGGTAACTTCACCACAAACGTCGTCCCTCCTCCCTCCACACTTTCTACTTCAATCTCCCCTCCATGGCCTTTGGTCACAATATCATACGCCAAACTCAACCCAAGCCCTGTACCCTGACCGGTGGGTTTGGTGGTGAAAAAAGGTTGGAAGATTTTGGATTGCACTTCTTCCGGAATACCTGTACCGTTATCTCTAACGGAGATATGGATTTCGCTATCCACTTTTTTTGTGGTTACCCAAACCGTTGGTTCGTAGTTCGTGGCGGTCGGCAGGTCAGATTGCGCGGATTCTGAAATCTCCTGTTTTTTCTTGTGAACGGCATAAAACGCATTATTAATCAAATTCAACAAAACCCGTCCCAAATCCTGCGGAATTACTTCGAGTTTGGGTACGTTAGGGTCAAAATCAGTGACAATCTGGGCGTTAAATGATTTGTCTTTGGCTCGTAAGCCGTGGTAGCTCAGTCGCAGGTATTCATCGGTAAGGGAGTTGAGGTCAGCCAATTCTTTTTTGCCTGAACTGACGCGTGAGTGTTGCAGCATACCCGTCACGATGCTCGCCGCACGCTTCCCGTGGTGGTTGATTTTTTGGAGGTTTTGAATAATATCGCCCAATATTTCTTCTTCCAATTCCTCGTCGCGTTTTTCTTTGGCTTTCCCTCTTTCTTCTTTCAACTCTTCCAATCAATTCGACCGAAACCTCCGAAAAGTTGTTGACGAAATTCAGCGGATTCTGAATTTCGTGGGCGATTCCCGCCGTCAGTTCTCCCAAAGACGCTAGCTTTTCAGATTGAATCAATTGCTCCTGGGTTTCCTTTAAGTGTTCAAGAGCGTGTTGAAGTTCTTCTTTTTGTTGGGTAAGTTCGGCCGTACGTTCGGCCACCTGGTATTCCAAATCCAGCTTTTTCGCTTCCAAAATTCGGTTGTTTTCTTCTTCCTTAGCGAGTTTGAGGCGTTGTTTATTGAGTTCTTTTTGCTGATTGCGAGCCATGAGTGCCAGTACAAAACTCGCTGTTAAAGCGATTCCTTTGGATGCCTCAAAAAAGCCGTCGTGGGTATTGTGAAATTTGGGCGTCCAGAACTCAAACAGATTGTCTATTAAAAAAATGATTCCCAAAGGCACAATCATCCAGAACATCAAACGGGCGTTTGCGACTTTATCCTTCAGTAAATAGGAAGGAATGGCAACCAACAGGAGCAAAAAGAAGAAAACAGGCGGAGAAATGTAGTCAAAACTTGTGACTACCTGAACACCCAATAACCCAAAAGCAATAAATCGGGCGTATTTAATCCGATTGTCCCACTCGGGAAGGCGCTCCGCAGTTTGCAGAAATTTTTGAGTAAAAGGAAGCAAAAAAAATGCAACCAGGAAGGGTATGATAAAGCTCATAGCCGTAAAGTGATAAGGTTTTGGGAAGAATACTTTTAATCAAAGATACTTAACATTGTTTTTTGTCCAATATCCGTATTTTTGCCCAATATTGCTTACTTTCTATGTCTTTTCACCCACTTTATCGTTCGTTAGGAATCAGGGTCGAAGAAGTTCGAACTGTCGGGCTGTTTTTTTTGCATCATTTTTTTCTGGGATTCGGCATTATGTTGATTTATGTATCTTCTAATGTCATTCTTCTCGAAAATCACCCGGAAACCAGTTTGCCTTTAGCCTACATGGCTTCGGCGGCAGGAATGATGCTCGTCGGAAAGATTTACAGCTACTTTGAGCACCATCTTTTACTGGATCGTTTGGTGATACGAGTGCTTTGGACGGTTATTGCACTGACGGCGGTTATCTTGGTATTGGTCAATTTTGGACATTCCGTGGCGTCGGCAGTGGCCATCATGGTAGGATTTCGGTCCATTTACCTGCTTACTAACTTAGAGTTTTGGGGCGTATCGGCGGTGGTGTTCGATGTCCGACAAAGCAAGCGTCTTTTTGGGGTTATCAGTGCGGGCGATATGCCTGCCAAAGCCTTGGGAGGGATGTTGGCCGTACTGATTCACGGGCATACAGAATTGCTTCTTTTACTTTTTCTGGCTTTTGGGTTCTTTTGGGCGGCTATGTATACTGCCGTATTGACCTTTCGTTCCCATCATGTATCCACAGCCCACGCCCCTGCGCCGCTTCAACGCCGGCCCATGCCTCGGTTGATTACCCAATTATTTGGAGGAAGTCAATTGATTTTTGCGATGTGCCTGAGCCTCACCGCCGTAGCTATCATGGCAACGGGGGTAGAATACGCGTTTTTTATCAACGTAAAATACAAGCTTCACAGTCAGGCCGAAGTAATGACCTATCTGGGAGGTGTTTTGACGCTTACTTATTTGTTGGCGACTTTTGTCAAACTCGTCGTTTCTCGCCAAACCATTGAATATTTTGGAATCAATCGGGTATTGGCGCTGTTGCCGGTGGGCGGTTTGGGCGCGGCTCTGTTTTTAAGCGGAGTCTTCTTTTTACAATCCGACGAATCCATCCAATTGGTGGCGTATTGTTTGGTGTATTTAGGGTTTGAGGTGGTACGTCGTGCTTTGTTTGATCCTGTGTTTTTGGTGCTGTTTCAACCGCTTTCCACGCATCAACGTTTGCGGGGACATACCCTTGCCAAAGGTTTTTACGAGCCGCTTGGATTGGGTATCGGAGGCTTGATGTTGTACTTGAGCCATCATTTATGGCAGGGCGGTGAGTGGTTTTTGGTGGAAGAAATTATCGTGGGAGCCATCTTTGCCTTGTGGTTTTTGGGACGTACCTATCGTCAATATGTGCATACGCTTCAGGATGCCCTGAGTCGTCGGTTTATGGCCGTGGAAGATTTAGCAATTCCCGATGAAGCGGTTCATGCTGTGTTGAAAAACCTGCGCAGCGACAAACCCAAAGAAATCATCAATGCCATTGAATGGTTGGTTGCCAACCGACCAAGCAGCGTCTCTTCCAATCAACTCTATCGTTACATTACTGATTTGGTCGCTCACCCCGATGATCAGGTGCGGCTGAGAGCACTTGAAACGGCCGAAAAATTGGCGATTCAATTGAAACCTGCCCAATTACGAACGCTAGCTACGCAGGATTTGTACCCTCCTTTTCGCGAAACGGCCGCTTGGTTGGTGAGTCAGCAATCGGAACAGGCGGGTAAAGAACTGTTGTATAACGAAGATTTAATGGTTCGGAAAGGGGCAGTCAGAGGGTTACTGAAGACAAATTTACAGCATATTTCGGCAAAAACTTCGTTGGAAGCCATGTCCAAAAATGCGCATACCAACAGCCAATTGGCCGTGTTGGATATTATTCGTTCCCTGAAATTGGTTCAATACGCTGATTTTGTAAAAACAACGTTGGACAATCCGAACAAAGAAGTTATGTTGGCGGCGATTCAAACCGCAGGGGCTTTGCTTCACCCGACTTTGACCGAGAAACTGGTTGATTTACTGAACGATAAACCCTATTGGCGCGATGCGGCCCGGAGTTTAGCCCAAGCAGAAGCTACGGCCATTCCATTGTTACGAAAACAGATTGCGAATGGAAAATCAACCACTTTAGACCGCCGTATCATTGCGGTTAGCGGCCAAATGCAATCGGAGGAGGCGCATGAATTGTTGGTGGAATTGGTACAGCGTCCTGATGTTTCGGTACGGACGGCGGCGTTGCAGGCCCTGAAAAATTACCCTAATTCAAAACGCAATGCGGCTGTCTTCAAACGACTCCTTCAAGATGAGTTTCAGTTGGCGCAGCGATTGGTGCATGGCCATACCGAAACCATTGAGCAGGATCTGAAAAATAGCCTGAACTACGAGCAGGAGGTAGTGGTGCAACGCATTTTTGGCTTATTGATGCAACAGTATGACCAAGACATTATCCTGAGCACTCAAACGAGTGTGTTGCACAGTTCACGCGAGCGGCGAGCCAACTCTCTCGAATTGCTGGAAAATCTGGTGCCGCGTCAGGTGTACGGAGGCCTCCACGCTTTGCTTGATGATGTATCGGATGCTGACAAAATTCGCCTGATGGACCTTCAAATAGGGGCTTTAACCGTAAAGGAATCTGTCAAAGAATATATCCTTCAAAAAGGGTCACGACATTTTACCGACTGGACCATTCGCTTGGCCCTGCGAGGTATGGCACCCGAAAAATTATTTCAATATCCTGATTTACAACTCATGAGTCATTCTTCTGCCACCGCTACGGTTTCGATTACGGAACGGGTAATGGTATTGAAAAACACGGATTTATTTGCCGAAACTCCCGAAAATGTGTTGAGCAGCATTGCTCCTATCATGAAAGAAGTGAGCTATCTCGAAGGTCAAACTATATTTGAAAAGGGGGATTTGGGAACGAGTATGTTCGTGATTTACGACGGCAGAGTGGGAATCTATGATGGCGGAGTACAATTGGCAACATTTGGCCGCGGTGATGTTTTCGGTGAGTTGGCGTTACTGGATGCCGAGCCGCGTTCGGCTGCTGTAACTACCCTCAGCGATGTGCAGCTTTTCCGCATTGACCAAGGTGATTTTTATGACCTCATGGACGAGCGCGGCGAGGTATTGCGCAATATCATTCGGATTCTTTGCCAACGCATTCGTAATCAGAATACAAAACTAAGAGCGCTGTCTATGAAGTAGATAAAAAGGAAGTACTGCAAAAATTAACCCATTTCTTTTATCTTTGTTAAGGTGGTTAAACGCTAAAAAATTAAAAAAATGAGCATAACAGAAGCATTTGGAGATGTGGCAACTATGGTTGCGCAAATGAATCCAGAGAAGGTTGTTGCTTTAAAAGCATCTCGACAAATGTCGGAGGAAGTTGAAAAATTGGTTATGCTTAAAAAACAGGGAACAATCAGCGTTGACGAAGCGGCTGATTTAGAGCGTTTTTTGGCACTTGATTTATTTATCAGCCTTGCTAAAGCGCGTGCACATATCTTGCTTGTCAAATGAGGCGGGGTATCTCCGAAAAAGTACGCCGTTTAGTAGCTGAGCGAGCAAACTATCGCTGTGAATATTGCCGGATTCATGCCGATAATATGTTTCTGTCTTTTGAAATTGACCATGTTATACCCCTAAAGCACGGTGGAAACAATGCTATTGATAATTTAGCTTTTGCCTGCCCCCATTGCAATCAGCATAAAGGCTCCGATTTTGCCACTTTATTAGATAATTTTGAAGATATAGTAATATTATTTAACCCGCGAATTCATCAGTGGACAGTGCATTTCGAAGTCCGGGAAGGTGAAATACTGCCTAAAACCCGTATAGGCCAAGCCAGTGTTAAAATTTTTCGCTTCAATCAGCCTGATTTATTGATTCTTCGCCAATTGTTAATGCAGGCAGGTCGTTATCCCTAAAATACAATCACAGAAGTATCGAAAAATCTGTGATTGTAAGGGGCAGAACTGCTGAGAAATTATCTTTTAAGAACCTTAAACGCCAAATTCCATTCTCCTTGGGCCATACAAAGGTTGACCCAGATGACTGCAATCTGTTCCAATAAGGCTACTTTATCACCTGTCCCAAAATCCAAACAAGAACCAAAACCTGCGTCTTTGGCCAATTGGACGGCTACTTCTTTGGCTTTGGGGCTATCGCCTGCCATAAACATATCAATGCCTTCGCTCCCATACACCGGATTTTGAAGATTTACAAAACCCGTTGATTTAAAGCATTTTACAACGTCGGCGTTGGTTTTGTCAGTGAGGGCCTGATATACCGATTCGTACGGAGCCGGTTTTCCCCTCATAGTGTTAGTGGCATCGATGATGACTTTGCCGGTAACGTCGCCCAGTTGCGAAATAATGTCAAAAACAGCATTGGATGGTGTTGAAATCAGGACCACATCCGATTCATCCGATTGGCTTACCGCGTCTGTAATAGAAGCGGAAATGATTTCAGGCGCTGTTTTCAGTAATTGTTGAACTTTGGGACTTTGGCTATCTCGTACGCCAATTACGATGGTATGTCCTGCTTTCTGCCATTGGGTAGGGTAGCCAAAGCTCCACCTACATCTCCTGCTCCGATGATTGCGATTTTCATTCGTGTATTAGTTAGTTACGGGGTTGTTTGTAAAATCTGTAAGGCAAATACTGACTACTGGGTGCATGTTTGTTCATTATCATCAGAACAAGAAGCCTTTTACGGGTTCTAATTTTTCTGGCAAATCTGTCTCACCCAATTGTTCTTTTAAGTCACGTTCAATGGTGTTACAAAGAGCTGTCATGGGAATATCCTGTAACTTGTTTTCGAAGGGGTCTTCGTTAATTTCACCCACCCGATTCATGATTGAAAACACAAAGCAAATGATAAAACTAACAGGAACTACTAAGTAATCAATATTCATTTTGTTAAAATCACTTATCAAACTAAAAGGTAAAATAAAAATAAATGTAAACAAAAACAGTCGAGTAAAATAGTGATAGTTGCGTGGCAGAGGCGTATTTTTTATTCGTTCACAAGCCCCTTGCCAGTTATTAAAGGTGGCCAGATTGGGCTCCATCGTGAGGTTGTCGTTTACTTCCAGTATCTGATTTCTCATGGCTTCTTTGATACGAACGCCTTGCCTATGAAGTAACATATTAGGCTTGTTTTGTGCCTTCTGTAGGGCGTTGTACTCTTCCTCACTAAGTAAGTGCTGTAACTCTTCCCAGTTGTTTTGCCTTCTTAAATGCAATCGTAATGCGTGCGCAAAGGCAATTTGGCGATACACCATTTCCTTTTTATAGGCTTCTACCACTTCGCTGCCTGCCTTTCCAGTGCCCAATGCATTATCGGCATTGACGATGATTTGTCGAGCAAAAATTCGACTGTTGTTAATAATGCCACCCCAAATCGTACGCGCTTCCCACCAACGTCCATAAGCGGTTTGGTTACGGAAGGCAATAAAAATAGCCAATGCCGATCCCAAAATACCGGCTATGTTATAGGGCAGTGCAATTTCTATGGCATCGAATTTGTGTAAGAGCCAAGTAATGGTGGCTACTGTTAAAGTAATACCTGTTTCATGGCGAATGTTCCAGAATACAATTCTCAGGTCGAAATTTTTTCTTAGTACCATGCGAGTTTAGGGTGTGTTTTTATAAAAGGAGAGGGTCAGAACTTCAATAGGGTGTTTTCGTCATTAACCGAAAAATTTTAAGTACTGTTCAAAAATTAGAAAAATCTTAAAGGGTAATTGATGGGTTGGAACGGAGTGGGATATAATAATTATGTTTTTTTAATTTCTTATCGCATTTTCAGTTATTTACCTGCGCTCGAAACGTAAATTTTCTGCTACATTTATATTCACAAAACTTAATACATGACATAAGTGGGTGTATCAAAGCTCAAGAGCTTATTTTTGGGCTTCCGAGTTCCCAAAAAGATACACCCGATGCAAGAATCGGACCGCCGAAGCGGTTGAAATGGAGTTAAAAAAGCAAATAGAGAGCCATTTTCAGTGTGATAAGCGTCACCTAAAGTTGATTAGCAGACTAATTATAGCATTATTGAAGCTATCCGATAGCAAACCGCACGGGCGGCCCCGTCAGTAATTGGAGTAAAGGCATGAGCGGAGAAGCTCAACTTTCCTCAAAATATCGTTGCTTACAGCGATTTTTAAGTGTATTTCGATTTAGTGGACAAATTTATTTTGAAGTAGTATGGGGCTTATGCGGTTGTGAATCAGAGGTGTATTTGAGTTTAGACCGTACCGAGTGGACCGCCGAAGCGGTGGAAAATGCGTGGGGTGTGGGTACAGGTTTTGATGTTAAGCATTCTGTATGATGGGGTTAGTATTCCCTTATTGTGGCAATGTAGCACTCGTCATGGACATAGCAGTCACATTACCAAGAAAGCCTTGTTTCATTGCTTTCAAAGGTGGATTAGTTTCAAAACAGGCCAACAGGTGTGGCTTTGCGCTGATAGGGAATTCGTCGGACCGCCGATGCGGTAGTAAAGACTTTTTCGAGGATTGTAAAAAAGCAGGTGTCAATGCTTGTGTTCGCTTGAAAAAAAACACCTTAGTCAGAGGGGGTAAAGAGGGCAAAAAAGTACATACACTTTTCGATCGCAGCGGCGAACCGTAATAATTTGAGAACATCCTATTTGAAGCCCTTGAAAGTGATTCGGACCGCCGATGCGGGCATTATCGCTTTATTTGTCTGGACACAAGCTCAAAAAAAAGCAAGCTAACGACAAGGAGGAGTACTTTATTCTTGCCTCTGAAAGTTATCGAAAAGATTTGGCAAGTGTGTATCGTAAGAGGTGGCCTATAGAGAGCTTGTTTGCTATGCTAAAATCCAGAGGGTTTAATATCGAAAACTGTCCTGTCAATCACTCGAAAAGAATCAAAACATTACTCTATGTCTTAGCAATGGCACTTATTTAGGCTGTCAAAACAGGGCAATGGCTTATTAAAAACGATAAACTCATCCCCCTTAAAACATGTAAAAATAAGACCCGGCAAAAACTTAAAAGTGTTTTTCGATGGGGGGTAGACCATATTCAAAATAGCCTCCTCAATAGCCTTGACTTTCAGCCTATTGTAAACTTATGTCATGTATAAAAATCCACAAAAATACATTTTCACGGCACAGTTCATAAGAAAAGACCAAAAAAATGATTGTTAATCATAATTTTCATATCTCACAGCTGGGGAGAGACCGGAAGGTAAGGGTCTATTTGCCACCGAGCTATCACCGCAAAGAGCGAAAATACCCCGTTATTTATATGCACGATGGGCAAAATCTGTTTGATACTCAGTCTGCGTACGGACGGCCTTGGTACGTGGATAAGATTATTGATAAAATGCCCGCTAAGCGTCAGGTAGTTGTGGTTGGGATTGATAATGGCGAAATGGAGCGACTGAAAGAGTATTCGGCTTTTTCGCGCAAAAACCACGTAGCTGAAGGAAGCGCTTATTTGAAGTTTATTACGGAAAATTTAAAACCTTTTATTGACCAAAACTACCGAACTCACACTACCCCGGAGCACACTTGGATGGTGGGCAGTTCGATGGGGGGATTGATAACTCATTATGCAGGAATGAATTACCCCGATGTTTTTGGAAAAGTGGGTATTTTTTCGCCTTCCATCTGGTTCAATCCTGAGATAACCTACTACGAGCCGCCTAAGCCGTTAACGAATAACTCCTTTTATGTAGTAGGCAGCCGAACCGAAAGCCGAGCCATGGAAGGAGATTTGAAAAATGTATATTGGTCGTTTAAAAAATCGGCGGTACCGGATACCAATCTTAGGGTGATTGTGCGCGACAAAGGCCGACATAATGAGGCTTTTTGGGCACGTGAGTTTAAGAAATTGATGTTGGAGTGGACTAAATAGGTATTCCTAAAAATGCAAAGGAGTTGCCAGTATGAGCGACCCCTTTGCATTTTTAGGCGTTACGAGTTCTCAGCCAATTGTTTTACCACTTCCAATGCTTTGGGAAACATTGATTCAAAATACGCTTTGTGTTCCTCCATGCCAAACAACTCCACTTCCAGTTCTGTTACCCCGTCGTTTTCGTTCAGGAAGTAGCTTTCGGTAGCGCCTTCCCATTGAATTGATTGTTCGTCGGAAGGTTTTTGAACCCTTTTGGACATTTCGCCCAAATGCTTGAAGACCATTTTATTGTTTTCCTCAAGCGTTTCAATCTTGCTGAACAAGCCATCACCTTTTCCATCTAAAAACAGAATTTGGCTGCCTTCTTTCCAGTCGGATTCGGCGTGGGAGCCTTCCGTAAATACGGCGGTCCATTGGGGATAGGTGGCGTCATTCCAAAGTACGTCCCATACTTTTTCTTTGGGGGCATTGATGTCGATGCTGAAATCTAATTTTTCCATGGTTTGCAGTTTTAAAAGGTTTTCATTTGCTGTCTCTTGACATTACAAATTTACCACTGCTTACGCTCTTTTCAGTTGTGTAAAAACGACAAAGTAACGGGGTGTTTACGACATGTTTTTTGATGAAGAATAGTACTTTGCTTTTTCACCCGTGCACTCCTAACCCAGCAACCCCAGCAAATCATCTTTGGAAAAAGAGGTTAGGATCGATTCGTCTGATTTCAGGAGGTCTCCTATCAATTTGGTTTTGGATTGCTGCAATTTTACTACTTTTTCTTCGATGGTATTGGGGCAAATCAACCGTACGGCCACCACATTTTTGATTTGCCCAATGCGGTGACTGCGGTCAATGGCCTGATTCTCAACGGCAGGGTTCCACCAAGGGTCAACCAGATAGACATAATCGGCTTCGGTCAAATTTAATCCTATTCCGCCTGCTTTCAAACTGATGAGAAACACGCGTACGCTGTCGTTGTTTTGAAACTCATTGACTTTGGACGCTCGGTTTTTGGTTTGGCCCGTTAGGTATTCAAAAGCGATATTCTTGGTTTCCAATTCTTTCTTGATGACGTCGAGCATCCCCACAAACTGAGAAAAGACCAGAATTTTGTGTTGGGCCGATTTGTTTTCGATGTGCTCCATCAACACCTCCACTTTTGACGAAAAATCCCCCTGATAGGCTTCTTCTTTCAGGAGTGCCGGCGAGTTGCATATCTGTCGTAATTTGGTAAGTCCCGTCAGGACGTGTATGCCGCTGCGTTTAATTTCATCTTCGGATTTTCCGTTGATAAAATCGCGCAATTCTTTCTCGTAGATGTCGTATATTTTTCGCTGCTCGTCGCCCATTTCGCAGTAAATCACCATTTCAGTTTTGTCAGGCAGCTCTTTGGCGACTTGTTTTTTTGTTCTTCTCAGGATAAAAGGCTGAATCTTTTTTTGCAGCTGAGCGGTTCTTTTACTGTCTTCAAATTTGTCGATGGGGGAGGAGTAAATGGCTTTGAAAAACTGCCGGCTGCCCAACAATCCTGGGCAGGCAAAGGAGAGTTGCCCGTAAATATCGAAGGTGTTGTTTTCAATCGGTGTACCCGTCAACACCACTTTGTTTCTGGATTGTAGAAGCCGAGCAGCTTTATAACGCTGTGATTCAGGGTTTTTGATGGCCTGCGATTCGTCCAGAAAAACGTAATTGAACCGGAAAGTTTTCAGGAAATAAATATCGGAAAGCAGCGTACCGTAAGTCGTCAAAATCACTTCATGCGACTCAAAGTCTCGGATGGTTTTCAAGCGGGTTTGACCATAATGCGTGAACAATTGGATGGACGGGGCAAATTTTGCCAATTCATCCTGCCAATTGAAAAGAAGTGAAGTGGGCACCACCACCAAATTCGTGGTATTGGGGTGTTTGGCTCGTTGCGAAAGGATAAAGGCAATGATTTGAATGGTTTTTCCCAAGCCCATGTCATCGGCAAGACAGGCCCCAAAATTATGCTCGTCCAGAAAATTCAGCCAGTTGAGTCCCTGTTTTTGATAATCGCGTAAGGTGCCGTTCAACTCCTTCGGAACGGGTACTTTTTTGAGTTTTCCGACGGATGCAAATTGGGTAGAATAGAAAGCGATTTCTTCCTTTACTTCCTGACTGAGAGCTTCTTGGTTAAAGAGTGTGTCAATGTCGGTAAAGTTGGTTTTAGGGATTTTTAGTACTTCTTCGGCTACTTCCCCTGCCTGAAAAAAGGCCGCGATTTTCTTCATCCATTCGTCGGGCAAAATGCCCATTGTGCCATCGCCCAACTGTACGTATTTGCTTTTATTCTTAATGGACTTGTGCAATTGTTTCAGCGAGGCTTTTTGTTTGCCGTATTTGATTTCCACCGACGTATCAAACCAGTCCATTCCGCTCCTGACACTGATAGAAACGCGTGCTTTGTGGGCGTTCAATCGGTTGTTGGTCAGTTCGTTGAAGCCCAAAATGGCAATTCCCTCTTTTTGCCACGCCTCAAACGCTCCCAAAAACCAACCTTCGTCCAGAAACCGATCTTTGTGCAGGTAAAAATAGTCCATTTCGTAGAGTTGTTCCTCAAAATCGGGATGCTGTTGGATGACAAGCGAAGTGAAACGAATTTCCATTTCTTCGTCGCGCTCAACCTGAAATACGTTGCCGTTTTGGTCGGTATCAAACAGTTGTTTTTTGGAATAAACGGGCACTTCAATGGCGCCGTATTTCACGACGGGCGTGAGAATGACATAGTTGTTACGTTCGGACAGATAGATGATTTTCTCAATCGTTCGGTCTATCTCATACTGAATCTGTTGCGTCTTGTTGGCCGGTCGCAGGTAGGCGTAACGAATACTGATTTGGTGCTCCAATTCTGCCAAAATCGTCTCCCGAAACTCGTCGTATTTGGACGCATGAATCAATAGAATCGGATTGCTCTTTTTGAAAAATTGAATGACGCGAAGTAGGTTCGGATTGGTGACCAAATACAGCGTAGTACCGAGGTGAATAAAGTAATCGTACTTGATATTCAGGGTTTTTAACGGATGAGCTTTGTCGTTCAGCATCAATTCGCCCGTGATTTCGTAAAACTGTTTTCGTTGGTCAACAGTAAGGGTAATTTCGATGGCGTTTTTTCGCAATTGAACCGGCACAATGGAGTTAGCAGTGACATTGTCCGACACGCTGCCGTCGTGATAATACACGTCCAAATTCAACGGATTTTTAACAATCACTTTTAAGGCTTCGAGAACTGATGCCGTTTTATCGGTCGTAAAATGTTGCTGAAATTTGGAGATAGCTGTATAGAATTTTGCCTCTTCCAAATGTTCCGTTTTCCAAATTAAATTCAACGGGTCTACGGGGGTGACGGGGTTTTTAAGCTTCCCGTCCCGGCTCACCTGTCCCTCAAAAAGCTCCGCCCCAAACCGTTCGTAGTATTTATGTTTTCTGAAGACAACAGCCATTTTGGTGTTCGATAATTCATTGGCCCTTCCCGCCAATAAAGCCTGTTTTTGGGGCAATAAATGTTCCCGAAAATAGTCATTGGTGGCTTTATTCAGGGGAAATAAGTCTTTGAGCTTGGGCTTTATTTCGACTGATTTTTGGAGGTATTCTACGTAAAAGAAATCATCCAAGTTGGTTTCATCTTCCAAACCGTAATCTTTCACCACCTGTCGCATTTTGGCTTGTCGCAACGCAGCATCAAAGAAAATACGCAGATAAGGGCGGTCGATGATGTTATACAAAACCTGCACCTGATGCTCACACATTTTCTTTTTCGGGGCTTTGCAGGGGCAGGAAAGAATGACGGAATTTTCGATTTGAGAAACGGATACGGTAGGAAAAGCAATTGTTGAGGAAGCATGAGCAAACAGCCCGACGTTGATATCAATGGAGGTGGGCTGAATATCAAAAAAGCCCCTTGTTCCGGTATCAATAAAGTCGGAACTGTGTTTAAGCAAATCAGAATAGGTCAGGACTGCAATGGATGTATTCTCAAGAATGTACTCGTTGGGATGCTCTCTCATGAATGATGTATGAGTCACAGTGAGTTAGAAAACATGATTGTTTTTCTATTTACCTCTATTCAATCGTCTTTGAGAAAGTTTTTTCCAAATGTTATGGGCAAGCTCAATTTCTCTGAGTGTCAAGCCATAATGGTCTTCCAAAATTATTTTGTTTGTAATTTTTAGAACTTCCTCAATATCAGTTTTATCACGAATTAATGCATCAATTTGTAAAAGTAAAGCAGCATTATCTGTGTTATAGGGTAATAAAATTTTTTCTGTTTCATTGGGCATTAACTCTAAAAGTAAATCGCCTATTAATTTAGTATATTTTTGTAAAATCTATGCCATATTTTTATAATTAATGTCAATTACAGAAAGCATTTTTAAGAGGTCATCTTCTGAAGTAATAAAAACCTCATAACGTTCACCACCAATACTTCCTTTTCTCTTTTTTCCAGGTCGTACGCGATCATCAACTATATCCCCTAATTCAACTATCGCATGAATATTTGTATTAATAACTAAAAAACATTTTCTTCCAGTTTTACCTGCATATCCAATAATGGAAAACGTTTCTTTATTAAATATTACCTTAATTTTCGAAGATTGAACTTCCAATCCTACATCGCTAATTTTTTTCAAAGATTCATAAAAAATCCTAAATAAACTTTGTGCCTCTTCTTTGCCAAATAAAAAAGAATCAACATCAGCCAATTCAGGTTTATTGTCAATAATTGACTTGATTCTTCTAATTTTTTCTGCATTTTCTTTCTCAATCAAGTCATCGGGGTCATTGTTTAGGTAGTCGATTAATAAAAGTTAATTTTCAAACCATAAATATTTAATAAGTGTAATTTCATTTTTACTTTTCTTTGCTTTTTCAATATCGTTGATTGAAAAAGATTGAGCAATCATTACAACTTCTATACTATCTTCTAAAACAATCTCATACTTTGGCATCACAGCTCCGTATTTCTGAGTAGCAAGCAGGTATATTCTTGCAAAGTTATCTTCAATGAAATCTTTGTAATCACTTACTTGATTTCGAATATTTTTATCAAAATCTTTCTTTAGTTCAAAAATTACGAACTTGTTTGATTTCGGATTAAAAGCAAGAATATCTACTCTTCCCGAACTGCCCTTACCTCTGACGTTACCATCAAGGGTAAACTCACTTTTTATAAAAGTATATTGAGAAAAAAAAATTCCCCAATTCTCACATAGAAATTTATTCAGTTCGGCTTCTGATTTATGAACTGTTTTGAGAAATTTCTTATTGTCTGTCGAATAAAGTTTAAGCATATTATTTAGCTATATATCCAAGTACTCTTAGAAGGAACTTTTGCTCTTTGACCATTTTAATAAGGTCTTCAAAACCTTTTACAGCTGTTTGACTGGTGAATGCTGTAATACCCGTAAATGTGTGAAAATCTTTGTCTGTAAAAAATTTAAGAAGAAAATTGCCTACTGAAAGTTCGGATATTGGTTCGTACCCTTGTCCTAAAAATTGAATTTCCATGCTAAAAAGCGTATCATTTCAGCAAATGTAATAAAAAACCATCGAGGAAGCATGAGCAAACAACCCGACATTGATATCAATGGAGGGGCAGAATATCAAAAAAAAGGTGTCGTTGGTAAAACACCAACGACAAGAAAAAAGGTACCAGATATGGCAAACTATCTAAAATCGGAGAGCAATTAAAAAAATCAACGAGTATCAATGGCTTTTTTTACCCATTGCACCTTTCCATTTAGGATTCCTCGGCGAGCTGTTTTACCATTTTTAAAGCCTTAGGAAAAACGGTATGAAAATAGTCTTTGTATTCATCCGTGGCGCTTACCTCCACTTTCAGTTCCGTTACCCCATTGTTTTCATTCAGTGTAAAACTTTCAGTGGTTCCTTTCCATTGTTCAATCTCCTGATTAGCAGTATATTCAACTCCTGAGACGGCTTCGCCCAAATATTTGAAGGTCATCTGGCTGTTTTCAATGCGGGTACCCACTTTACTCATTAGGTCGTGATTGTCAGCGTCAAGAAACAATAATTTACTGCCTTCTTTCAGGTCCGGAACGCCATCGGCACCTTCGTTAAATACACTCGACCATTGAGAATACATAGCTTCTTCCCACAGCACATCCCATACTTTTTGTTTGGGAGCGTTGATGTTGATATTGAATTTATAGGTTTCCATTGTTTTTGTAAGATTTAAACGGCTTTTACTGGTTCTGTGGTGGTTACAGACCCCTGCGTTTATCTCTAAACAATAATGCCGGTCAATGGGTAATTGGGCGATCTTGGTAAAAAAAGATGTTTTTTAGCGAAATAGTACTTAAAATCAATGGATTACATCTTGCCAATTCCTTTCAAAATCGCTATTTCTACCGGAGTATAATGTCCATCAGGGCGTTGAAGATTGAACTCTTTGGCGGGTAAAAGCGGTGGTTGGGCCATAAACTTTGGATACGTACCGTGATGCGCTTGAGCTACATAAACAAGAAAAGGGTGGCACAAATAAACAGTACTGGCGCTTCCCGTAGCTAACATTTCGGGACAGGCAACAGTCGTATCCAATTGCTGAGCAAGTTGCTATAAATCATTTAAGTGTTTTGGAGCTGAAAAGGGCAAGCGCATAATTTAACTGAATCAAAATAATGACAATTATGCTTAAATAAGTATTCACAAAACAAAGGGCTGCTCCACAAGTGTATAGGGTTTGGGCTGAGTTTTGCGCGTTGTTCCGATGGTTTCTTTTTCCGCTGCTCCACAAGTGTATAGGGTTTGGGCCGTGAAAATTCGGTGTACTACTGCTTTGTGGATGGTTTCACCGTTGTTTTCTCGAAAAGTGAGGCAGTGATGCTTATAAGCATATTGCCAATGAATCAGCAACAAACAGCCAAGGGCTAAAATATTGAGCCAATAGATTCCTATAGATACTTTGTTGGTAATATGGCTGCGCAAAATTCCCGTAGTAAAGGGTAATATGGCTACAAATAATAAAAAGAAAAGTGAAATCCAATTGAGATTTCGGTCGTACTTTTCGATATAGGCAAATTGGGTTGATTGCCCTGTCCAAAAGATTCCCAACGTCATAAAACTCAGAAAATAAGTGAGCAATTCTGGAAGGGTATCATAAAGGGCATGAAGAAGTTGCGTGTCAGATTGTACTAACCCACCCACGGGATCTTTTAGGTTGAAAACCAACAAAGTCATGGCGATCGAAAAAACACCGTCGCTCAGTGCTTCAATTCGCTGTACTCTTTGGCCTGCAATTTTATTATAACGTGACATAGAGAGTTTTACTATTCCAATACCTCGTAGACCATCAGAGGAAGCGCCTTGTTTTTTAAATTTACCTCGCCGATAGGTTGGCAATTAAACGATTCTTTGACTTTTAGATAGGCTTCATGTCCAATCACAATCTGGTTCGGCTTGGCTACCGATTGAAACCGTTGTGCTACGTTGACCGTATCGCCAATAACTGTATAATCCAAACGCCTTAGTGAGACTGAGCCGATATTGCCCGAAATCATCTCGCCCGAATTGATGCCAATTGCCACGCGCGGCATGTAAGTCGTATGATTGAGCAGATTTTCTTCGATGGACTGAATGTGGCTTCTGACCGCCAAAGCGGCTTCAATGGCGTGGTCCAAGTGATATTCTCCCCGAAAAACAGCCATGACGGCGTCGCCCATGAATTTATCCACGTGGCCATTTTGGGCAATGATTTCTTTGACCATCACGTCAAAGTATTTATTGATCAGTTGTACGACGGTATCGGCATCCACGTTTTCGGTAATCGCCGTAAAACCGCAAATATCCATGAAAACAACGGTTGCTTCCACCACTTCATTGGCCATCAGTGAAGATTCAAATTCCCGACGGTTCATGAAACTGAGCACGTTTTCATCCACGTACATCCGCAGAATGTTGTTCTCTTTGATGGCTTGCAGCGTATCGCGCAGTTGTTGAACGTGTTGGATTGTTTTTTCTACCGTCACTTCCAAATCTTCAAAATTGACGGGTTTACAAACAAAATCAAACGCGCCGCGATTCATGGCTATCCGGATATTGTCCATATCACCGTAAGCCGATACCATCACTACTTTGATAATTGGACTTAATTCGCTGATTTTACTCAAAAGAGTAAGCCCGTCCATAATGGGCATATTAATGTCGCTCAGGACCAAGTCAATATTGGACTCCTGTTGCAACACCTGAATGGCTTCTGCGCCGTTGTGTGCAAAGTAAAACTCATACGAGCCCTCGCGGATTTTACGTCGAAATTTTTGTTTAATCAACAATTCCAAATCGCTTTTAGGGCAATTGCATGAAGTGGTAAGTTAGCCCGACCTTTGGGAAATGAATGTAGCTGAATTTTTCTTTGAGTTGGACGACCCTCGCCGGGACGGAAGCTGTTATCACGTCCTATCGG
>NZ_JAIXST010000058.1 GCF_027484545.1 Runella sp.
AAACATACCCACATGGACTTGGTGATTATTCGGGAAAATGAAGAAGATTTGTACGCAGGAATTGAACATCAGCAAACCGACGAGGTTATTCAATGCCTGAAACTGATTAGTCGTCCGGGCTGTGAAAAAATCATTCGCTACGCCTTTGAATATGCCAAACAGTACAAACGAAAAAAAGTCACCTGCTTCACCAAAGACAACATCATGAAGCAAACTGATGGCCTTTTTCACGCGGTTTTCGATGAGATTGGTCAGGAATATCCCGACATTGAGAAAGAACACTGGATCATTGACATAGGAGCCGCTAAAATGGCGGATACTCCCGAAGCGTTTGACGTGATTGTAACCCTGAATTTGTACGGAGATGTCATCTCTGACATTGCGGCACAAATTGCAGGCTCCGTAGGTTTGGCAGGGTCAGCCAACATTGGAGAGCATGCCGCGATGTTTGAGGCCATTCATGGTTCGGCTCCGCGCCGGGCGGGACAAAATATGGCCAATCCTTCGGGGCTATTGCAGGGGGCTGTTTTAATGCTTAATCATATCGGACAGTCGGATGTCGCCGAAAAAATACAGAATGCCTGGCTCAAAACGCTGGAAGATGGAGTACATACCTACGATATTTACAAAGAAGGATTCAGTAAACAAAAAGTAGGTACGAAAGAGTTTGCGCAGGCCGTGATTGAACGTTTAGGCCAACTTCCCCAACAATTGACGCCCGTCAAGTACGAACAGGGGGCTGCTCTTCAACTCAAGCCGTACGTAAGAAAACCGCCACGTAAAAAAGAACTGATCGGCACGGATATTTTTGTCCATTGGCCTGGGGAGAACCCCGAGGTGCTTGGTGAATTGGTGTCGGAGCTTTCTTCAGAATCGCTGCAATTGTCCATGATTTCTAACCGGGGGATTAAAGTGTGGCCCGCCGGATTTAAGGAGACTTTCTGTACCGATCACTGGCGTTGCCGCTTTATGGCAGTGAATCAGACGGGTATTTCTTCAAAACAAATCATCATGCTCTTGGAGAAAGCCGTTGAAAAAAACATCGAGGTAATTAAAACGGAAAACCTGTACACCTTTGAAGGAAAGGCTGCTTTTTCATTAGGACAAGGACAATAAATGCACAAAACAGATGGAAATGACTCTTATTAACGGCCGTTTTGAAGGGGAATCTGCCGTAAAATTACTGGAAGCTTTGGCGGCTGTTAAAATCAATTACCACCAAGAGCGAATTCTCAACGAAGCTCAAAGTGAGGAAGATATAAAAGCGTCGGAGAATAAAATAAAGACGATTGAACGTGAACTCAGGCAGGCGGTAGCATTTTGCAGCGCTCCAGGAAACAGTAAGATTGACCTGATGGCGAAGGTAGAAATGATGCTGTACCGGAGTTAATTAGAAGATAAAATTCAAACGTTAAAGGCGAGTTAATTGCTCGCCTTTAATCATTTAAACTCATCAAATACAACTGCTCCACCTTCGTACGAGCCCAGGGAGTTTTTCGCAGAAAGGTCAAACTTGATTTAATGCTGGGGTCGTATTGAAAACAGCGAATATTTACGTACTCGCTCATGGTTTCCCACCCATAGTGGTCTACCAAGTGATTCAGCATCATTTCGAGCGTAATGCCATGGAGAGGATTATTTGCCTGAGGATTGTTCATAGCCGCAAAGTAAGAACAATCTCTTTTCTCTGCAAAATTTATCGGCAGCAGCTGCTGATAAATTCCACTCGTTTTGCAAATAAAGCAGCTATTTTCAGACGTTTACGGGGTAAACACCAGCTCCGTTGTATTTCAAAAGCTTGTGGTAGTACACGTACGAAACGGTCAGAATTCCAAATATCCCCAACGGGAAAAGCGTTTGTCCGTTGTTGAAACCGTCCACTACCCAATGTCCGATAAACGCTGAAATAAACGAAATACCGAAACCTACGTAAGCCCACTCTTTGTAACGACTCGGCACAAATGGTAACACCAAAAGCAAACCACCGATTATTTTGAAAACCGTCAGTTGAATTCTGAAATAGTCAGGATAGCCAAGATGGGCGATGCCTTGTTTGGCCAATTCGGTGTGAGAAGTAAGGGCCGGCATAACGGTATCAAATAGAAAAATAATGCCTGTAGCCGCCCAATAAATCATTTTGTCCTTTTTCATTTTGAGTTTGTTTTACGTGGTTTGAGAGATTGTTGCAGTAAAATAGCTGTAGGATTGTGCGTTTTTGATAAAACAAAATTGCACAAAATAACCCACACTCAAAAGGTGTAAAAATGCCAAAGTAAGGGGGTGATTGCGACACGTTTCTTAGGGATGTTTCTGAAAAAGCAAACCATAAATTTGCCCGAAATTCATAGAGATATGCGGTATAGTTGGCTTTAGCAAATAGTGGCTTTAATCGAAGTTTTCAATCCTTTTTTATCCAATTGAAGTCTATTGCGGTTCACCCAGACAATAACACAGCCCATCGGGTGCTATCACAAAAAAGACTTTGAAGGGGCGTGAATAATTTTGGAATGTAAAATTAGGTTTGTCCTGTTCAAGCCCGTTGGATTTCAGTTCGGCGAAAGCCGTTTCGGCATTATCCACCTCAAAAAAACAGCCGTCTTGGGTAGGGTCGCCGCCATTTTCAGCCAAGCCGATTTGGATACCGTCGCGCTCAAGCAGTGCCGATTTAAACGGAGTTTCACTGCGGGAAACCAACTGAAAACCCAGGACGGTTTCGTAAAAAGGAATCGCGGTTTCCACATCTGCTACGGGCAGGTTCTTGGCGTCTTTTTGATACGGCCAAACGTTTTTGAAGATTGATTTCATGGTTCTGTTTTTAAGCAATAAATTTACCGTTTTTAACTTGATTTACCACTTTTTGTCCTTCATCCAACACCACTAAATTTGCCGAATGACCGGCCTTTATTTTGCCATATCGGTCACTCACACCAATGTGCTGTGCGGGATAGGTAGAGGCCATTCGAAACACTTCGTCTTTCGGAATACCGACGTGTTGGATGCAGTTACGTACTGCATCCAAGAGCGTAATGGCAGAACCCGCCAACAGGCTTGTGTCGTTGAGCAGGCGTTGTCCGTCGTAATTGGCAGTGAAATCCTTAAACACAAACCGCATGGGTTCAATTTTGGCCAACGTCGCATCCGAAATCAGGAAAAGGCGCTCGCCCATGAGTTGCTTGGCAATGCGTACCGTGGCAAAATCGCAGTGATAACCGTCCACAATGATACTGGCATTGGCCGTAGGGCTGTCCCAAATGGCGGTTACTACGCCCGGTTCGCGGCTTTCAAAAGGACGCATGGCGTTGTAGAGGTGCGTTGCCAAATGAATGCCGTTGGCAAAGTAGCTTTTCGCCTGTTGGTACGTAGCGTTGGTGTGCCCAAGTGACAGGATAATCGAACTGTTTTGAATGAGTTGTAACAGTTCTTCGGGCCAAATTTCGGGCGCAATCGTCATCACGGTCAACAATCCTTCGCTCTTATTAATGATTTGCTGAATCTCCCTTTGTGTTGGAACCCTGACTTCTTTGGCACTGTGAGCGCCTCGTTTGACAAAATTGATAAACGGCCCTTCAATGTGTAGTCCCAAAACGCCCGTTTTGCCCGAAGCGATGTAGGCTTTGGTTACCTCAATGGCTTTTAAAATTCGTTGGAGAGAGGTCGAATACAGCGTTGGAACGATAGCGACTGTACCGTCCTGACGATGGGTTTCAACCATATCGGTCAATGATTCTTCTGACAAATCGCGGACAAAAAAGCCCGTTTTTCCACCGTACAATTGCAAATCAACAAAACCCGCTGTTAGGTCATGGCCCTGCAAATCGGTTGTGGGTACATCAGCCGGCACAAGGTCTTGAGGAACAACGTCTTTGATGATTTCATTGTCAATCAATACGGCGTGATGGGTCAAAATGGCTTTACCGGTGTAGATAGTGCAATGGGTAAGGGCGCGCATCTGTTTTTTATTTTTTTTGGAACTTCCCGAAAGATGTAGAACTTTCGGGAAGTTTTAGAACGAATTATGAATAAAATTTGGCTTTCTTCGCCGCATTTGAGCGGTCACGAACAAAAATACGTCCAAGAGGCATTTGCGACCAATTGGATTGCTCCCCTCGGACCCAACGTAGATGGTTTTGAACAGGACTTGTGTAATTATGTAGGTGTAGGTCACGCGGCAGCGCTGTCATCGGGTACGGCAGCGTTGCACTTGGCATTGGTAATGCTGGGAGTTGGCCGCGATGATGTGGTCTTGTGTCAGTCGTTTACATTTTCGGCCTCGGCCAATCCCATTGTGTATCAGGGCGCTACACCCGTTTTTGTGGACTCTGAACCGGATACTTGGAACATCTGTCCCGATGCGTTGGAAACAGCCATCAAAAATCAAGAGGCAAAAGGCAAGCTTATCAAGGCGGTAATTGCAGTGCACCTGTATGGAATGCCTGCCAAAATGCAGGAAATCGCCGAGGTCTGTCAACGTTATGAAGTACCGCTGATTGAAGACACTGCCGAAGCGTTGGGTTCTACTTATTTGGGTAAAAAATTGGGAAGTTTTGGTTTGCTCAACGTATTGTCTTTCAACGGCAACAAAATCATTACCACGTCAGGGGGCGGAGCGTTACTTTCCAATGACGAATATTTTATCAAAAAATCACGGTTTTTGGCCACCCAAGCCCGCGACGATGCGCCTCATTACCAACATTCCGAAATTGGGTACAACTATCGTTTAAGCAATATTTGCGCAGGTATCGGCCGCGGACAAATGGAAGTGATTGACGAACGAGTAGCTCAACGACGAAGTAATTTTGCCTTTTATCAACGTGAATTATCTAATATAGAAGGCATTACCTTTCAACCTGAACCCGAGGGCAGTTTTTCTAATCGGTGGTTAAGTTGTTTGGTGATGGATACCGAGAAAACGGGGGGCGTAACCCGAGAAGATATTCGATTGAAATTAGCGGCTCAAAATATCGAAGCGCGTCCTTTGTGGAAACCAATGCACTTGCAACCTGTTTTCGCCGGGACGTCTTATTACGGAGGCAATGTGGCCGAAAAACTTTTCCAAGATGGGCTTTGTCTGCCGTCGGGTTCTAATCTGACGAAGGAGGAGTTGGGAAGAGTGGTAACTGCTATCAAAAGTTGTTTTTGAAGATTAACGTCGGCGAGGTTTAGAACGGGGACACGGTACGCCGCCGCGGCCCAGTCCTCGCCGACGTTGAAGCGAAAGTTAAAACTCCACGAATTGAATCACTATAAATAATCCATCGGATCTTCAGCAACGCGGGTATTATCGTGCCACGTATTCATTTCAGCCATATCTTCGGGCGATAAATCAAAATCAAATACGTCCAAATTAGCCGCCAAACGGCTTTTGCTGACCGATTTCGGTATCGTAATTGCTTTCTGCTGTAATGACCACCGAATTAACACTTGAAAGGTGCTTTTGCCGTGTTTTTCGGCGATTTTCACCAAGCGCAGATCTTCTGATTTTAATCCTCTCACCAACGGGGCATATCCTTCTACCTGAATACCGCGTTGGCGGCAATAGTCCAATTGTTCAGGTAAATAACAGTAGGGGCTGAGTTCCAACTGATTGACGGCAGGAACCATATCGGTATGTGACCACAATTCTTCAAAATGGGGAATGTAGTAGTTGGAAACCCCAATCGCCCGCGCTTTTCCCTCGGCATAAATCTTCTCCAATGCTTTCCACGTTTGAATCCGATGCTCGCGAACAGGCCAGTGAATCAGATACAAATCCACGTAGTCGGTATTGAGTTGGCGCAGACTTTCTTCAAACGCGCGGAGAGTCGGCTCGTAACCTTGGTCGGTATTCCAAACTTTGGTGGTTAAGAATATTTCTTCGCGGGCCAAGCCGCTGTCGCGCATGGCTTGGCCTACTTCGCGTTCGTTTCGGTAAGCGGCCGCCGTATCAATGAGGCGGTAGCTCAATTCAAACGCCCACAAGACCGCCTGACGAATGTCATGACCGGGTTCGGGGTCATAAATACCAAGGCCAAGTTGGGGCATTTCAATGCCGTTGTTCAAAGTTATGGAAGGAATCATAAGCAGTCCACAGTCAATTTTAAGTGATTGAGCAAATGTTACGACACAGGTTGTATACTCAAACTAAAGAGGTTTGCAATCCAGTAGGGGCTGGATTGAGTTTTTGGAAATTTGTATTTATCAAAGACTCTAATTTGTCTTTGTAGTTGCCAATATTGGCAAAAAAGTTTCTAATTCGTTCTTTGAATATGTTGGCATCAGGCGTGTAATTGGATTTAATCACTTCTTTTTTAGTAAATTTCCATAGCCGTTCTATGGGATTTAAATTGGGCGAATATGGGGGTAAGAAATGCATCTCAATAGGTGAATTTAGTAAAAATTCGCTCACTAATTTAGACCGATAATACCGTGCATTATCAACGTAAATCGGACCGCCGAAGCGGATGGATAGTTTTCTTTTGGGGATAGGCTGCTTCTATCAATTTTAACCATACTATTGTAGTGATAGCATCAATAGTATGGCACTCATGATAAACGATTTCAGTAGGGTTTGCCGGGTTAATAGCCCCATTAATATTGATTCTAACTCGGCCTGTATTAGAGAGCATTTCTTTCTCTTTTCCTTTTGCTATCCAAGCATAGGTAGATTCTGTATTATGATGTGGGTGTACCCCATGGCCAAAAAGAATAACTTCATTTTCAGCTAAATTACGCTCTATTTCTCTGAAATTAACGATAAATTCCTCCTGTTTAGCTAAATTAGCCTTTGAGGAAACAAGTTTAGTCTTTTTGTAAACAAAGCCTAAACGATGCAGTAAAGCTATCACACTATCAGGCTTATATACCACGCCAAATGTGGTAATGATGTAAGACAAAACTTGAAGTGAGCTATGACAACTATTGGCTTCAAGGTAAGATTTTACTGCTTGCAGTTCTAGCTCCGTTAGTTTACCCACGCATGGCTTGTAATGATGCTCCAAATAAGTGTCAAAGTTTTTGGAAGCAATGTATTGATGATAGTGGCGATTTACCGTTGATGGGGCAATACCCAAGTTCTCAGAAATTTGTTGTGCAGAAAATTTGTTGTGCAACATTAATAGCGTTGTTAGTCGCTGATAAGTGTCTCTATCAGAGGTGTTCTGTTGTAGCTCCTTTAACAACATTAATTGTTCTTTTTCTAAGATTAATTCCATACCATACTAACGAAATCATACTCCCACTTTATTGCAAACCTAATTTAGTTCAGTAAAGTTGTTTTTACTTCTCCAAATCCAACTCTTACGTCTCCTTTTTGAGCAAATCCTTTTATGGTAATTGTATCGTAATCTTCAATAAATTTCCGTACTGAACCATCTGGAAGCGTAATCGGATTTTTGCCTCCCCAAGTCAGCTCCAACAACGACCCAAAGCTGTCGGGTTCTTTTCCTGAAATGGTGCCCGAAGCCAGCATATCCCCTATGTTGAGATTACAGCCATTGATGGTGTGATGTGCAATTTGCTGATTAACAGTCCAATACATATTTTTAAAATTTGAACTGCATAGTTTGAATAACGAATTTCGAGTGTTGAATGACGAATGAGGAGTAAGATAAACTTCTAAGGTTATATCAAAGTTTTGGCGATTTTGCTCCTTTAAATAAGGTAGTACTTCCGGAATTTGTTCGTTGGCGGGTGCTCGAAAGGGTTCTAAAGCTTCTATCGTGACTACCCAAGGCGAAACGGAAGAGAAGAAGTTTTTTGCCAAAAAGGGCCCCAAAGGCACATATTCCCATTTCTGAATGTCTCGTGCCGACCAATCGTTAAACAACACGAAACCAAACACATGGTCTTCGGCTTCATCTACTGAAATAGCGTCCCCAATTTCGTTGCCTTTGCCAATGATGGTTGCTATTTCGAGTTCAATATCAAGGCGTTTGGTGGGGCCAAAAAACGGCGGTTGAGTTTCGTCGGGACACATCTGCCCTTTGGGGCGGTGGAAATTGGTGCCTGACACAAAAATGGAAGACGCTCGACCGTGATAAGCAACGGGTAAGTGTTTCCAATTGGGTAAAAGTGCGTTTTTAGGGTCACGGAACATCGCACCAACATTGAACGCGTGTTGTTCACTCGAATAAAAATCGGTGTAGTCGCCCACTTTGACGGGGATATGCATCACAACGTCTTTTTGCAGAATCAAAAAATCGGTTGCGTGTACTTTAAAAGGACTGCATGGGTCTTCAAAAATTTGTTGTAAAACGTGTCTTACGGCTACCCGGACGGCTTTGCCTACAGCCATAAAATCATTGATATAAGATTGCCGAAAGACATTTTTATCAAAATCAATTCCGCCAAAAGCACCTAAATCGGCTAATCGGGGCATATCTATCACCCAATCACCGATGGCTACACCGACTCTTTTGGAGATGTTTGGAGTTGATAAAATACCGTAGGGTAAATTATGAATGGAGAAGTCTGACGCCCCCCGAAGGGGGAGCAAGCCAAGTGTTTTTATCAATCATTTTATGCGTATTGTTTTAAACTAAAATCCCCCATTGGGGGGCTAGGGGCTTAACCAACTCTGATAGTACTTCTCATCGTCAATTTTCAGAGCTTCCTCGGTCAACATCAACGGTCGGAACGTATCAATCATAACGGCGAGTTCGATGGTTTCTTTTTTACCAATGCTGCGCTCATAAGCTCCCGGAGCAGGCCCGTGCGGAATGCCTCCCGGATGGAGTGTAATATGGCCTTGTTCAATGTTGTTGCGACTCATAAAATCGCCATCCACATAGTAAATCACTTCGTCAGAATCAATGTTGGAGTGATTATAGGGCGCAGGAATGGCTTTGGGATGGTAGTCATACAGCCGCGGACAAAACGAGCACACGACAAAAGTCGTTGTTTCAAAAGTTTGATGCACGGGCGGCGGTTGATGAATTCGCCCTGTAATGGGTTCAAAATTATGAATTGAAAAACCATAAGGAAAATTGTAGCCATCCCAACCGATTACGTCAAAAGGGTGGGTAGGGTAAAGCATTTCATAGATTTTGCCCTGCTTTTTGATTTTCATGACAAAATCTCCTTTTTCATCGTGGGTTTCCAATTCTTCGGGGAGTTTGTAATCGCGTTCGCAATAAGGCGAGTGTTCGAGCAATTGCCCAAACCAATTCCGATAGCGTTTGGGGGTATAAATCGGATGAAAGAACTCAGCAATGAGTAGGCGATTGTCTTTCGTATCAAATTCAATTTGGTAAATCATCCCCCGCGGAATAATCAGATAATCACCGTATTCAAAAGGAATATTTCCTAATTGAGTACGCAATTTGCCAGAACCTCGATGAATAAACAGCAACTCATCAGCATCCGCATTTTTGTAGAAATAAGAAGTCAGGGATTGGCGCGGTGCCGCTAAACTGATATGTACGTCGCTATTGACTAAAAGCCTTGTTCGGCTTTCTAAATAATCATCCTTTGGGGGAACTTCAAACCCTTTCAACAACCGTGCTTTGATGCCTTTTTCAACGGCGATTTTTGGTGAAACATCCGTCTCCGACAAAATTTCTTTCACCATCGTAGGCCGATGCTGGTGGTACATCAACGATGACATTCCGTCGAAGCCAATCGTGCCAAACAACTGTTCGTAATACAATCCTCCATTGGGTTTTTCAAACTGCGTGTGCCGTTTAGAGGGGATTTTACCGAGTTTATGATAAATAGGCATGACTTTTTCTGAGTGAGATACAAAAAAGTATGCGCTAAATTACAAAATATAAATGCTAAAGCAATAGTTGTTTTGGCAAATAATAGTCAATGCTACTGCATTGCTTTCTCTTGATGCTTCCATAATTCCTTGAAAATGGAGCTATTTTGACGGAGAGATTCAAAGGTGCCTTCGTCCACTATTCGTCCATTTTGAAGTACGTACACGTAGTCAAATTTAGTCAGCAGGTGTAAGCGGTGAAGCGAAGACAGTACCGCTTTATTGCTGAATTCTTCAAACAGGCTGTCGTAAATCTGTGCTTCTGTCTTGGGGTCAACGCTGCTGGTGGGTTCATCTAAAAGCACAATGTCGCTGCTTCGAGCGGCCAAAACTCCTCGTGCCAAAGCTAAACGTTGTTTTTGTCCACCCGAAAGATTCACCCCTTTTTCCTGAATATTGGATTCTAACCCGTTCGGAAGTTGCTTTGCCACTTCGGCAAATTGTGCTGTATCGCATACTTGCCAAATGTCAGTTTCGGGAAAGGGAAGCCCGAGGGTAATGTTATAAGCAATTGTATTTTCAAAAATTTCCGGCTCTTGCGGAAATAGCGTGACGCTATCGGTAATAAGGGAAAGTCCATTGTATAGTTTTCCATCAACCGTAAGTTGAAGGCCATTCTCGGCTTCATAAAGTCCCCGGAGCAATGCCAACAACGTGCTCTTACCACTTCCGCTTTCGCCGATAAATGCAATCCGTTGACCGCGCTCAATTCTCAAATTCAGGTTATGGAGGCTGTGAGCCGTTTTCTTTTCATCGTACGTTTCCCGGTGAGAAAAACTAAGGTTCTGTATCTGAATGGTTTGCCAATGGTTGGGCAGAGTTTCAACGGTTTCAGGCCGATGTTGTTGGGTATATGCTTCGCTAATCGTTCGCGCTGTCTGAACATCGGTATTGTAGCGGATGATTTCAGTGTATTGCCAAGCCACATCCTGAAATACACTTGTAAACTGATTTACATAACCCAGAAGTGTCACCAATCCTCCCACCAAAAATACGGCATTGGGAATATAATGCTCATATACATACCCAATCGCAACGACCACATAAATCACTCCGATAAGGACACTGGCCACAAACCATTTCCATTCATTGATAACGACAGTACGGCGAAAAGGAGGAAAAATGGCCGAAACCTTTCCCATTAAGCTGTGTTCCATGCGCTTTTCGAGCCGAAGTGTAATCACCGTAATGATGTTGGAAAGACTGTCAAAAAGCGTGGAGGAGACGATGTGTTCTTTCTCATTGGTTTCGTCCAACGCTTTAATGAAGGGTTTGTCAAATTTGAAAATAATCCAAACTGTAAACACCCCAATCAATACCCCAATTGTTCCATAGAAGGGTGAAAAATAGAGGATTGCCAAAAACGAAAAAACAAATTTCGAAAAGGCATGAAGAAACATAAAGCCGTTTTGAAAGAAATCTTTAAGCGCTTCGTAGGCCTTCCTGATGCGATTTATGGTAGCTCCGCTGTGGTGGTCTTGATGCCAACGAACGGGCAAATGCAAGGCTTGATGGTACATCTCATCCAAAAAATTGCGACTGAGATTGAAGGCTAATTCACGCTCCATAATTCGGGCGGGGCCGTGAAAAGCCCATTCGAGCAACATCAAAAATAAATATCCTCCCGCATACATCCACACGTGTTTGATAACGCCCGTTCCTTCTTTCTGAATGGCCTCCACAAACCATCCGTATAAAAGTGGATTAAGCGCAAAAACGACATTCGCCAATACAAAAAGGCTATACACTAACAGATAGCGTCCTTTTTGCTGACGTGCATATCGCCAAGCGGTGCGAAGAAGGGTGAAATAAGGATTGTTCATTCAACGGTTGTCACTTTCTTCAAATCCTCCCAAAAGCTTGGATAGGACTTAGCTACTACGTGAGGTTCGGAAATTATAATTGGGTGAATCATGCCTACGGGAGCAAACGCCATCGCCATTCGGTGATCATCATAGGTGTCAATAAGAGGTAAATTGTGAGTGTCGAAGGTAGGGTGCAGAGTGTCGAGTTGAACGCCGCCCGTTTTAAACCGTGAACTGTGAACTGTAGACTGTAAACTCCTTACAACATACTTTACACTTTCTATCACTTCCACCAACTCTCCTCCTATTTTAGGCAACTCTGCCTGGAGCGCAGCGATACGGTCGGTTTCTTTAATTTTAAGGCTTTCAACGCCCGTCATGGTAACCGTAATTCCTTTGGCCACTGCACAGGCTGCTACCGTTTGAGCTAAATCAGGACAATCTGTAAAGTCCCATTCAAAAGCTTCTTTGGCGGTAATTTTGCTCAAAAGAACTCCCCCCTTCGTAAAAGTACTTTTGACGCCCATGTTTTCCATGATTTGGACAATGGCACTATCGCCCTGCAAAGAGTTTTCTTTCAAACCCAACAATTCTACTTCAGCATTTTCGGCCAAAGCCACTACGCTGTACCAATAACTTGCCCCCGACCAATCGGACTCGACTTGGTAATGGGTAGGAATGTATTTTTGGGTAGGAACGTGAATGGTCTTGTCGTCCCAATTAGCTTCGAAAGTAGCCCCGAAAGCCACCATTTGTTGCAAGGTCATTTCAATGTAGGGCCGCGAGCCGATTTCGCCCGTCAGTTCAAGGGTAATGCCTTCGGGCAAAGTGGGAGCAATCATTAACAATGCTGAAATATATTGACTGCTTACATCGCCCCGAATTTTGACGTGATTTTGACCCGAATAAGAAAAGCCATTCAGTGCTAAAGGAGGATACCCTTCTTTGCCTTTATAGGTGATATCAACTCCCAAAGTGCGTAAGGCATCTACCAAAATTCCAATAGGCCGCTCACACATGCGGGGAGTCCCCGTCATGGTTTTGAGTTGGCCTGTCACGGCAAAATAAGCCGTCAAAAAGCGCATCGTTGTCCCGGCATCCAATACATCAGCGACAGAATCAGACGATTGCAGTAATCGAAGCATGGTTTGTGTATCGCGGGCAGCAGAAACGTTTTCTAATTCGCCTTTAAAATGGGTTAAAGCATTAATAATCAAAGCACGGTTGCTTTCACTTTTGGAGGCTGCCAATTGGATGGTGGCTCGAATGATTTGTTGCGGTGGGTAAACTGTAAGGGCTTGCATTGAAAGTCAATAATCTGATAATTTTACAAAGTTAAGGGCATTTTTTTGCTTTTCAACCTAAAAAAGTACAATTTGCGCTCTGAAATACCAGTAGAGTGAAGACAGATATTTCCGTAATCATCTTAACAAACAATGAAGAGAAACACATCGAAAGGTGTGTCAAAAGCCTTTTGACTTTTACGGACAAAATCTTTATTGTAGACTCCGGTTCTACAGATTGTACGGTCGAAATCGCGGAATCTCTGGGAGCCAAAGTGGTCTATAATCCTTGGATTACGTATGCCGTTCAGTTCAATTTCGGCATTGATAATAATCCTTTTCAGACGAAGTGGCTCATGCGTATGGACGCCGATGAGTACGTCATGCCTGAACTGGCAGCAGAAATTACTCAGACTCTTCCAACATTGGCAGAAGGTACAACGGGCGTATATGTAAAACGCAGGGTAATGTTCATGAATCAATGGATTCGACGCGGCGGCTATTACCCGATTTGGTTGTTAAGACTGTGGCAGAGAAACAAAGGGATTTGTGAAGAACTTTGGATGGACGAGCACATCAAACTTTCAGAAGGCCAAACGGTTGAGTTCAAAAACGATATTGTGGACCATAATCTCAACAACCTAACTTGGTGGACACAAAAACATAATAATTATGCTATTCGTGAAGTAATTGATTTATTAGATATTAAATATAATTTTGCAGATACCGAGCGCGTTATACCGAAACTGTTTGGTACGCAGGAGCAGCGAAAACGTTTCCTTAAGCTGAAATATGCTTCTTTACCCCTCTTTACTCGTCCGTTTGCGTATTTTTTGTATAGGTATTTCGTGAAATTAGGCTTTTTGGATGGAAAGAAAGGCTTGATGTGGCACTTTTTGCAAGGGCTTTGGTATCGGTTTCTGGTAGATGCTAAAATTTACGAAGTAGAATTTCGGGTTGGACAAGATAAACAAGCTATCATCGAATTTTTCCGAAATGAATACGGGAAAGACCTCGCATCGGTTCAAAACCGATCTATCTCGGTACGACAATAGTTGGTACAAGCACCCACCATTTTGGAAAAATGTGTTGTGGTTTGTTGTAAATGCTATTTTTTTTAATTCTTATTTTCCGATTACTACCTCTGTTAAGTGCTTTATATTGAGGGTTTTTGGAGCAAAAGTAGGAGTGAAAGTAATGATAAAGCCAAAAGTAAATATTAAGTACCCTTGGTTACTTACTATTGGTGATTACGTCTGGATAGGAGAAGAAGTTTGGATTGACAGTCTGGCTGAGGTTTTTATAGGTAATAATGCATGTCTGTCGCAAGGAGTAATGCTGTTGACGGGCAATCATGATTATACCAGCAGTACGTTTGATTTGCGAGTGGGTAAAATTGTCTTGGAAGAAGGAGTATGGATTGGTGCAAAATCAGTGGTTTGTCCCAACGTAACCTGTCATTCACACGCAGTATTGGCGGTTAATTCAGTAGCGGTAAAAGACTTGGAAGCCTACGGAATTTATCAGGGAAATCCCGCGCAGTGGATACGGGAAAGAAAGATTAAAAGTGAATAAGGTACGGATAAACATCATAGTAAGTAAAGACCATATTTAAAAGATAATGTCTTGAAAATAAGTATTATAACAGTAGTTTATAACGGAGAAAAAACGATTCGGGATTGTATCGAATCGGTGATTGGACAGACTTACAATGATATTGAATATATTATTATTGACGGAAAATCAACCGATAAAACGCCTGAAATAGTCAAAAGTTACGGCACGAAAATTGCTGTATTTCAATCGGAAAAGGACAACGGAATATACGATGCCATGAACAAAGGCATTGCCCTTTCCACCGGTGATATAATTGGAATTTTGAACGCTGACGACTTTTATCGTAATGCTTTTGTAATTGAAAAAATTGCGTCCAAATTAAAAAGAACCCAAGCTGATGGCATCTATGGAGACTTAATTTACGTAGATGGGGAAGATAAGCAACAAGTATTTGGGGAAAATAGTCAGCAGATAAAACGGTATTGGAAATCGGGTGCTTTCAGTCAAAATAAGTTTTTATACGGGTGGATGCCTCCTCATCCAACTTTTTTCCTGCGGCTTGCGTCTTATCAACAATTTGGAGCGTATCGAACCGATTTGGGAAGTGCCGCAGATTACGAATTGATGTTGAGAATGATGTATAGGCACGGTATAAAGATGGCTTACCTTCCCGAAATTATTACAGTAATGAGAGTGGGGGGGGTAAGTAATAAAAATATCAAAAATCGTTTGAAGGCCAATCAAAGCGATCGAGTTGCCTGGGACCTGAATGAGTTGAAACCTTACTGGTTTACTCTTTGGCTGAAGCCCGTTCGTAAGGTTTTACAATTTGTTAACCGACCAAAAGAACCGAATAATAAATAGAAGTTTATTTTCGCCCAAGTTTTTTGTGTGTTAAGCTAATTTTTATAATTTTTGTCTTCTCGTTATGAAAGGCAGAAGAGTTCAAGCAGAATTTTATGAATGCAGATATACTAATAGACGTACTTCGAAGCCAATACCAGAATATACTTCAACATGAAGTGTATCAATGCCTTATTTCTTTCCTTATTGCTTGTGCTATCGCTATTACTTCTATTCCGGTTATTATTAATATCAGTGGTTTACTGGAGCTTAAAAAGAAGCCTAATTTCCGCAGCGCGCACCAACAGGAAACACCCGAATTTGGTGGAATTGCAATCTATGCTTCTTTATTAATAGCTCATTTTTTGTGGCCGCATACCAATGAGCAAACGGATGCTTATCTTACAAGTTTAGCAGTAGTAGGACTGACCATCTTGTTTTTCTTAGGCTTGAAAGATGATATTTTGGTGCTTGACCCCAATAAAAAACTATTACTTCAAGTAGTGGCTGTTTCAACACTGATTTTGTTGGGCGGCCTGAAAGTAGATAATTTCTTTGGGATTTTCGGTTGGTATCATATCCCGGATATTATCAGCATTCCCTTTACCGTTTTTATCTTTATAGCCATCATTAATGCTGTCAATCTTATAGACGGGGTGGACGGGCTTGCTGGAGGTATCGCGTTTATTGCAGGTTTAAGTTTTGGTACCTGGTTTTTGTTGAATCACCATTTTTCAATGGCCTGCATGGCGTTTTCTTTATCGGGAGCATTACTTGGATTTCTACGCTTTAATTTCTCCAAAACCAGTAAGATATTCATGGGCGATACTGGTTCTCTGATTGTAGGATTTTTGTTGGCATTTTTTGCGGTCAAATTTATCCGACTCAACGTCACTTATCAGTACGATACCAATGCATTTTTCAATGCACCTATCTTAGCAGTTGTTTTATTGATTGTTCCTATCTTCGATACGTTACGGGTATTCTTGGTGCGAATTCTTAATAAACGCTCCCCATTTAAAGCGGATCGTAACCACATGCACCACGTACTGCTTGATAATGGTTTTAATCATTTTCAGACTTCCATTACTTTATGGGCCATGACTATCGCAAATGTAGTGGGCTACTTCATCACCTTTAAATTCATTACCAATACGCAGGCATTTTTTATATTGGTAGGGCTTTTTTGTCTGTATTTAGGAGCGGGTTATTTATTAAAAATGCGCGCTTTAAAATTGAAAAAACATTTGAATTGGTCAGATGTGTTTAAAAGCCCTGATAGCTCAAGCGGTAAGAATTCCTGGGCACGTCGCGTTATTCGCGGCCTGTAAGTTTTTCTTACTATAGAGAACGACAGAACTTCTTGGAATCAAAACTAAAATAATTGCAATTTTGCGAAATGAAAAAGAAAGGGCAGTGCGCGCAAAGTAATGCTATAACAAAAAAATAGACAACGGGGGCAAATGCCTAACTTTGGAGTGACTAAACTCAAAGATTATGTACCTATTTTGCCCAAGTTGTCACAG
>NZ_JAIXST010000321.1 GCF_027484545.1 Runella sp.
GAAACTTTTTTGCCAATATTGGCAACTACAAAGACAAATTAGAGTCTTTGATAAATACAAATTTCCAAAAACTCAATCCAGCCCCTACTGGATTGCAAACCTCTTTAGTTTGAGTATAATTAAATGACTGAGTGTAAGTTTGTGTGAAGTATCCTCTAAGTATTCTATATTACTTTTTCCCCACAAGTCCAGTGTAATCGTTTTTTCATTGAGAGCTACAATAGGTGTTTGTGCCCTCGCAAAAAAACCAATACAAATCCAAACGACTATGACTGCAATCGTGCTCTTTGAGTTTTTCATTAGTAGGATAAAAGAAACCAAGCACCAAAATAGCGAGTTAATTACAAAATAAAAAAGGGCCCTCTTTCGAGCGCCCTTTTTATATACTTTAACTAACGATTAATTAGTCAACGATTTCAGTTACTTTACCAGCACCTACAGTACGTCCACCTTCACGAATCGCAAAGCGAAGACCTTTTTCCATAGCGATTTGGTTGATAAGAACTACATCAATAGTCAAGTTATCACCCGGCATTACCATTTCAACACCAGCAGGCAAAGTAATTATACCTGTTACGTCTGTGGTACGGAAATAGAATTGTGGGCGGTAATTGTTAAAGAATGGAGTGTGACGTCCACCTTCTTCTTTTGACAGGATATAGACCTCTGCCTTAAATTTGGCGTGAGGTTTTACTGAACCTGGTTTACAAATAACCATACCACGACGGATGTCAGCTTTTTCAATACCACGGAGGAGTAAACCTACGTTGTCACCAGCTTCACCACGGTCAAGGATTTTGCGGAACATCTCAACCCCTGTTACAGTAGATTTGAGGTTTTCAGCACCCATACCAAGGATTTCAACAGGATCACCTGTATTGATTACACCACGCTCGATACGACCAGTAGCAACAGTACCACGACCAGTAATCGTAAATACGTCTTCAACAGGCATCAAGAATGGTTTGTCCATATCACGAGCAGGAGTTGGAATCCAGCTATCAACCGCATCCATTAGCTCCTCAATGGTTTTTACCCATTTTGGATCGCCATTCAAACCGCCAAGAGCCGAGCCTTGAATTACAGGGATATTATCACCGTCAAATTCATAGAAAGACAACAACTCGCGGATTTCCATTTCAACAAGTTCCAATAACTCAGGATCGTCTACCATGTCCACTTTGTTCATGAAAACAACCAATTGAGGTACACCTACCTGACGAGCAAGAAGGATGTGCTCACGAGTTTGTGGCATTGGTCCGTCAGTAGCGGCTACCACAATGATAGCACCGTCCATCTGAGCAGCACCCGTTACCATGTTCTTAACGTAGTCAGCGTGACCCGGACAGTCAACATGAGCATAGTGACGATTAACGGTTTGGTATTCTACGTGAGCAGTATTGATAGTGATACCGCGTTCTTTTTCTTCGGGTGCATTATCAATAGATGAAAAATCACGCTTTTCTGCTAAACCTTTTTCTGAAAGTACTTTGGTGATAGCAGCAGTCAAAGTAGTTTTACCGTGGTCAACGTGACCGATAGTACCTACGTTTACGTGGGGTTTACTACGGTCGAAAAGTGCTTTTGCCATTGTTTTATTAACTAAAATTTGGTTTTGTATTAATTATGGATTTACAGAGAAAACTTGCATGTCCAGAGCCGTTACGGAAATTGAAAGCCAATCGCTACACCGTTTCGATTCTTTTATCATTAACGTAAACTGCTCGAGCCGTTACGGGGATTTGAACCCCGGACCTCTTCCTTACCAAGGAAGTGCTCTACCACTGAGCTATAACGGCTTTTCAATAAAAAAGTTAATTGTTATTCGTTAACAGTTATTAGTAGTGAACACTTCCAATTAACAATTAACAAGTAACAATTAACTTGAAATGGAGAGACCAACAACATACTGTGGTTTGTAACTTATAAAGCTACTACTCCATTTTTTGAGCGGGAGACGGGGCTCGAACCCGCCACCTGAAGCTTGGAAGGCTACCGCTCTACCAAATGAGCTACTCCCGCTGATGGTTTAAAAATGTAAGTTTAAGCTTACATTAATTAATCTGCTAATTATTAGCTTTGACTTAAAAAAGTGGGGGCGGATGGATTCGAACCACCGAAGGTATGAACCAGCAGATTTACAGTCTGCCCCATTTGGCCACTCTGGTACACCCCCTTTTAAACTGTCAAAAAACGTCTAAAAATGCTTTGGTTTGATTTTTAGAGTCGCAAATTTACATGCTTTTCTTATAAATTCAAATCTTTGCTTAAAAAAATATTATCCTCTTCGTGAGAAACAAAAAGTTACGGGCTAAAAGCAACTTTGATTTTAGTTAACTCTTAGCCCGTAACTCATTAATTGTGAATACTATAAACGAATCCCAAAACTAATCATTCGCACCTCGGGGCCTTTATTGGTTTCAAATAAATTTCCCATATCATACTGCATAAATAAATCAGGAAAATGGCGAATACCTAATTCTGCACTTATGCCGTAACGGAAATTGTTCAAGTAATAATTGGAATGAATACGATCCGAATGCCCTTTGCGAGTTTCCTGAGTCTTGGTATAACTGTCAAGGCGATACCCACCATACAGCCCGACACTCAGGTAGGAAATCAGCCCCTTATGAATTGCCAATGTGGGCATAAGTGATAAGTTAAGGTAGGCAGCCGTTAGTTTAGATTTGTATAAATCGGCAGTGCTAACGGGAAAACTGATGGCGTTTGCATCTTTACGAACCGTATTATTTCCGTCGTACATCATGTTGTACCAAGCTACGTCAACACCTAAGTCCAATCCTAACGAAGCATCTTTTCCTCTGCTTATAGCGGCACCGCGAACCCAACTTAAGCTTACAAAGCGAGAACCCCAAGGAAGTAAATCGTAATCACTGCTATTATAGTTGAGCTGTTTATTTTGCGCGTACGCATTTAGTCCCACAAGTACATCAAAACCATTACGTGGACTGCGATAGCGGCGTGTAACATTACGAGTCACTTTACCATCATCATTGTTATTCGTAACCTCATGTTTCTCTTTGTCTATTTTAGATTCCGTCGATTCATTGATGGTAATTTTTACTTCCCCATCTTTACGGCTGATGACCAATACAGTATCTTTTAAATACTTACGTCCATTTTGTTCATTGATGTAGATGTACGTTTCTTTATCGATCGAATCAAGAGTGGCTCCTAAATCACGTACGATTTTGTTGAGATCGTACTCCTTTAAACTCATGATTCCTGCTTTATCTTTGGCTTGGATAATTAAACGTGTATTGTTGCCAAACTGCACAATAAGAGAGTCTCCCTGTATCGTGTATTTTTCGGCTCGAGCAACAAAAGCGGCTACGGTTAAAATGAAAACTGCGATTAACTTCTTCATGGCTATGTTGATTATTGAATATGACATTTTGATTACAGAATTTTTAAATTAAAAATCTTTACCTGTGGCTTTAGCCAGCAATTTATTAGGATTAAAACCAACCTCATCCCAGTCTACTTTTTCGCCGTTTTTGGCGTTTTTCAACTGTTTCCAGACTTTGGCCATTCGAGTTGATTTACGGGGTTGGTTAAGGATGTTTTCGTCAAACTTTGAATTTTTTGATTCAACAGATGCAGTTGAAATCTCTTTTTCAACAGGCACTTTTTCATTTGCTGCTAACAGTGATTGTTGTAATTCAGGCAGTTGGAGTACCACCGTTTTTTCTGTTGGCTTTGACTCCGTGTTAGTTATAGTAGTTTGAGCTACCGCTTTCGGAGATTCATGGGCAATTATAACATCCTGTACTTTATCGTTCTTAGTAGGTTCTGTTACTTGAGCTACCTGCTTTTCTTCTGATTTAAGCACAGGCAATGAGGATTCAATTTTTGAACTTTTTTGAACAGTCGTTACCGATTCGTTGGCCGCAATTTGTTTTTCAGGAGAGATTTGTTGATTTACAATCTCTTTTCTATCAGTTGATTTTTCTTCAACCGCATTAGATTTAGCAAGCTGAGCAGATTTTTGCTTTGCAATTGATTCTATAGTTGGCTTTGCCTGTGCCGTTAAGGTATCTTCTGAATTAGTATTAGTCCACACTAGCCAACCTGCTATTAGCAACAGACTTACTCCAGCAGCAGCCAACCAAGGCCCTTGCTGCCACCATCCCAAGCGCCGTTTTTTAGATTGCATGCGCTCTTGAAGTTTTTGATAGGCTTCTTCTCGGGGGGTGATTTCTGCATCACGTAATTTGCGAGAAAACAAATCATCAACGGGGTGCTTTTTCATATTTTTTGTTTCTTTATGTTTTCCATCGCTTCAGTGGTCCGATTTAAACTTTCCATTTCTTTCAGCATTTGTTGCAATAAACCTCTGGCTCGATGTAATTGTGACTTAGAAGTACTTTCACTGATTCCCAATTGTTCAGCAATCTCGGCATGAGAATATCCTTCGATTGCGTATAAGTTGAATATGGTTCGATAACCGGTGGGTAATTTCCCAATTAATAATAACAAATCATCGGTTTCCAAACTCGTATCTGCCCAGTCAAAATTGGTTTGATATTGCACTTCGGGCGCCTCTATATCTACTTCGATGTGGCGCCTTGAACGCAATCTCATTAACGCCTCATTCGTAATCAATCGACGTACCCAACCTTCAAAACTGCCCTCTCCCTTGAATTGGTCTATGCGCTCAAAAACCTTCATAAAACCCTCAATCATAACATCTTCGGCTTCCATTTGATCTGTCAGATAACGTACACAAACGGCCAACATACGAGTGGCATACTTGTCGTAAAAGTAGCGTTGCGCCTTGGGGTCACCTTTCTGTAAGGCTATGACTATTTGGCCCTCGTTTGTGAATAGTTGTAAAATTTTGACCATGTTTAGGCTGTTTCAATAGGTAGATGCGAAACGTTGGTATAAAGGTTGCATAAGCTTCAAAAAATTTTTTCAAGTTCCAACCGTTATAAAACAAATGACGTCATAGCCTTAGTTTCCACTAAAAAACAAACAGTTATGACAAGTATTGCAAGAACAGCTTTCTCCATGAAAACTTCCTCCTTTTTTCAAAGTGTATTGGTCATTGCCGCTACCTTATTATTGCTATGGGCAGCATTGGGATGTAACTCCACCAGCCCGACTCCATCGGGTGAAGAAGTAAAAATACCGAAAGATTTTGCGAGTCGTACGGGCGATTTTGCTTTTGATTTTTTCAAAAAATTGAACGACGCAGAACCCACTGACAAAAACGTGTTTGTATCGCCCCTAAGCCTGCACATGGCGCTGGGTATGTTACTCAACGGTGCGAATGGACAGACTGCCGACGAGATTCAAAAAACACTAAAATTGAACGGAATCTCGTTGGCAGACGCCAACGCAACATATCTGAAGCTCTTGGAAGGTTTACCTAAAGCCGACCCCAAAGTAACTTTAGGTTTAGCCAATTCGGTTTGGAATCGGGATACGTTTAAGCCTGAAACTGATTTTGTGAACATCTTAAAAGAATCGTTTAAAGCGGATGCTTCCCAATTCAGCGGTTCGGATGCCGGCCCGCTGAACACATGGGCAAGTAACAAAACCAACGGTAAAATTAAAAAAGTGTTAAACTCCATTGAGCCACAAATGGTTTTGTTTCTAATGAATGCGCTTTATTTTAAAGGAGATTGGACAACGAGCTTTGATGAAAAAAAAACGTCTGATTATCCGTTCCGATTGGCAAATGACCAAACTAAGAATGTGAAAATGATGCACTTGAAAAGTGAACTTTCTTTTGCCAATCGCGATGGATACTTTGCCTATGAACTGCCTTACGGAAATGGGCGCTATGCTATGACAGTGTTAGTACCAACAGGAACAAGAGGCGTGAATGAATTAGTAACAAAATTGACTGCCGACGAATGGCATCAATTGCAACAGGGACTGAAAAAAGTGGAGAATCTCCAAATTGGATTGCCGCGTTTTACGCTTGAATATGAGGTTTACTTAAACGAAGTTTTGAAAAAAATGGGGATGCCTACCGCCTTTATTCCTAACGTAGCTGACCTAACAAAAATCAATAAAGCCGGCAATCTCAATGTGGGTTTTGTGAAGCAAAATACCTTTGTAGCCGTGGATGAAAAAGGAACTGAAGCTGCTGCAGTAACAACCATTGGTATTGAATTGACTTCTTTACCACAAACTTACTATGCTGATCGTCCATTTGTGTTTATCATTAGCGAAAAGAGCTCAGATACCGTTCTATTTATGGGTAAAATGGTAAACCCTTCATAAATATAGACGATTTAAACAGGTACAAAAAAAGGAGCGGCGGCTCCTTTTTTTGTGTATTCCTGAAAAAGAAAAATCTACTTTTTTGGAACAAATAAAACCGCATCGGCTACTACTACTCCGTCGGCATCTTGATTCGTGATTTCCACAAAATTGCCAGCCCCTTTTTCGAATGGGTACGTTCCTAGCTTTATCCAGTCATTTACCTGGGTTTGTGACGCCAACGAAACTTCTTCCATTTTTTGAGCCGTTTTTACTTTAACAGCGGTTTTACTTGCTTTGGCTTGATCAGCGGCTTCGCCGGGATTACCGCCTCCACCCATTGGGCTTGGGTTATAGATATAGACCTCATAAAAACCTGCTTTGAGAATTTCAGGAGTAAAACGTATACTACCTTTTTCTTTCCATTTTGAGTAATCTACCAACTGAGTAGCCGCGTATTTTCCGCCCGCCTTTGTGATTTGCCATTTTCCCGTTGTTGTAATCTTAGTGGGTGTTACATCATTATCCAGCAAAATTTCGGGTTGACTGCCATCCATAAGTGGATTGGTGAGCAATGTATTCTGAAGTTTCCTAACTTCTATTTCCTGAATTGGTTTTTTAGCATCAATAGCCATCACTGCTGCCACAGCAGACGTTTGTGCCAAGGCCATAAACACGGGCTCCATTCGAATTGACCCATAAGCAATGTGGGTGGCTGAAAGACAAACCGGGACAAATAAATTTTGACAATCCGCTTTTTTAGGAATCAATGAACGATAACTAATAGGGTAGGGGGGAAATCCGCCCACTTGTACATCCCCTTCGTTTCGCACTTCCATTTTACCCGTTTTGGGGTTTTTGACAATAATTCGCTGGCAATTGTGAGAATCCATGGTATAGGCTGCCAGCCCAATTCCATCTTTGACAACCTCCCGACCTTCACAGTTGTGTTGCGTCATGACATACTCCCCAATCAGCCGGCGAGCTTCCCGTACATAGATTTGAGGGCTAAAATGGTCGTTATCTAAGTGTTCGTCTTTAGGATAACCCCATTCAAGCATCTGTTGACGAAGGTGTTGAGGCATACGAGGGTCATGACCGACAAAATACAGGAAGCCTTTTGTATAGTCTTCATGTTCTTTGATGATTTTTTTGCGAGTTTCGTAATCAGCTTCGGCATAGGTGTGATTCATTCCAATCATATCCGTTGAGAAGCCGCCTTTGTTATTAATATCGGTCTTTGAGTTGGGCATATCAGCAATGTGCATGACTCCCCAGTTAATGTGTTGAGGTTTTTCAATAGCTACTTGACGCAACAACAATTCATACTTTGTTGAATCATAATTGGCAGGTCGAGTAATAGGAATTTGATTGGCAGGGTCTTTCGTCAAACACAATCGAAAATTATAGGTTTGTAACAACTTATCTCCCGTTCCGTTTGGAGCCAATGTTGCCGTAGAGATTCCCCATAAAAGACCGCTTGAAGGATTACCAGGGATTTTGTAAGGGTCGACTCCTTCGGGAAATTGATGTTTGTCCAGCATCTGAACTCCGTTCCACGTTTCATTGTATTGACTGTTTGCCTCTCTACCCACCGTATAACTCACTCCTGCTTTGGCCATTAAATCACCTTCATACGTACAGTCAATAAACATTTTCGCCTGAACGGTTCGTACCCCCTTACCGGAACCATTAGAAGGCTCAACAGTAATTTGCTGAATTTTTCCTTCTTTTTTGACAGTAGACAGCAACCGATATTCAAACCAAACAGGCACATTTCCTTTCTTTACATAGTCTTTAAACAGATTTTCAGCTACGTGAGGCTCAAATGTCCATTGTTCAAATTTGCCATAGTGCTGCCCAATCTGACGATAAAATGCTCGTGCTATCCCCGTAATAGCGTACTTGTTCCCAATATCCGTTTGTCCAAGCCCTCCCGAGCTCAACCCTCCCAAATGTTTCCCTGGCTCAATAAGAATCACTGTTTTTCCAGCTTTTGCAGCGGTATAAGCCGCAATAACTCCTGCCGAAGTGCCTCCGTAGACACAAATATCGTAGGTTTGAGCACGTATTGAGTTAAGCAATAAGGAGACAAAAGAAAGGAGAAGAAGTAAGCGTTTTTTCATGTGATGTTGGATTTGTAAGAAAAAGATGCAGACCTTTGAAAGTTACTTTTAAACCAATAGCGGTCAAATCATTAAAGAGAGTTGGTAATATTATCTAAGCAACGTTCGTTTAAAAATAGAAACAGTTCCGCATTATCATCCACATAAATACCTGTTTATGAAAAAGTTTTCGACTATTTTATGTTTTCTTTCCATTGCATTTTCTACTGTAAAAGCCCAAAGCGTAGAGTGGGGCTTGAAAGCCGGAGTTCAAATGACTCAATTTAATGGAGAGGATTTTGAAGGAGTTTTAGCTACTTCCAGTTCTCGAATCCCTGAAAAAGTAACAACAAAAGGGGGCTCCACACTTGGATACGCCATAGGAGGGTATATACGTACTACGGAAAATATATTTTTACAGGGAGAATTACTGGTTTCTATCAAAGGGGCTCAATTAAAACGGTTAAGTACCGGCACAAAAACCGATATTCAATACGGGCAATTAGATATCCCATTGTCATTAGGATACAAGTTTAAGCGTTTTGAAATTAGCGGCGGACCACTATTATCCGTTCACGTGTTTGAAAACAATAACTTAAAACAATTTTTATCTCAGTATTCTAACACCTTGCTTACGTTCTCACCCTACAAATCATATACGTTTGGATACCAGGCAGCGGCGGGTGTAAATTTCAATAAGCTGACCATCAATCTTCGCTATTTAGCAAGCATTCAACCGGTAAGTGATATGTATATTTCATATAATACGGTTAACAGCGAATTACGGGAAAGTCATTTCCAGCAAAATTTTGGAGCCCTTCAATTAACGGCAGCTTATCGATTAAGTAAATAAGTTGACAACTGTTCCACATTCAACCAACGGGCAACAATTTTCTTTTCGCTGTCGAGCAAATAAATGGTGGGGTAATTGAAGACACCCAATTTATAAAATTCAATTTTGCGCGTGGTATCGCACACATTAACAAAGTTTTCGGTCTTAAATTCTTCAATAAAGCTTTTCCAAGGCCTTTCCTGCGCGTCCAAACTGACGGCATACACCTTCATTTTATCAGCAAATTGTTGGGTCAAAGCCGTCAGTTTAGGCGTTGTTTCCCGGCAATGGCTACAGCCTGGGTCATAAAAAACAAGGCAGTATACTCACTGTTGACAGATTCCAATGGCTGTTCTGTTCCTGAAAGATTAGTAAGCAATAAGCCTGGAAAAACAGTACCAATAGCCAGTTTTGTTTTATCTCGCTTACCTCCTTTACCTTTTGCAGAGTACTTGCATCCCATATACTTGCTTCACCCTCAACGTATTTTTGGACAATGTGGGTATAGACCCCATCCCATTCGGGAGAAGGCGTAAATTCAAACTGTTGAGCAAATTTTCCAACCATGTATTTTCTCAATTCATTCGTTCCTTTAGATTGCTGAACTGCTTTATCCACTAATTTAATCAATTCTTCTTTCGGCAGTGGGGCCAACGATTTCATAAAACGATCTAAACGTGCCGGAAAAGTCGATGTATACACCATTCGTTCATCCGATAAAAAAGTATTGTCAAAAAAGTGCTCTAAAGCATACGTTTGCAGATAAAGCGAATCTTTTGCTGACAACTGCTTAAGCGGTAAAACAGGAAGTTTGGGTTCCTGATAGCTTTTCAAATAGTGGATTGCGAATGATTGCGGATGTTTTTTGTACAATGAATCCACATGTTTTTTTACCTCTTCACTCAACTCCAGAAAACGAGTTTTCCACCGAGGGTCATTGTAGTCCTGAATACCCATTTGCTGCCGATATGCCAAAGCACGTTGATAGCGTTTCCGAGTTTCACGTTGGTAATTAAAGAATAAGGTGTTTTCGGCAGAATTGTTAAATCGGATGGTGGCAATGAAATCTTTGGCGTCCCCCTCAAAAGAAAACTGCTGAGAACCCGAAACCACCATATCTACGCCGCGTCCTATACCCAAAATTCGGCACATTCCTTCGGGAATTGGCGTTTCTTCTTCCCATACAATTCGTCCGTCAGCATTCAAAACAGCGGTATCAATCGGCATCAATTGCCCGCCAAAGTACTGAGCCAATACTAACCTCGTCGGTTTCATATTGGCAATTTTGCCTTCTATACGCAATCCTTTTTGGGCGTATAATGGCGTCAAACCAACTGAAAACAATAAAAATGAAGCTAAATGTTTGAATTTATTTGACATGATTTTTCCCTTTTGAATAAGTAAGGCAAATCTTATGCCATAAAAAAGCGGGCAGTTTACAGTAGGCAGCAAAAACTAAGGTTTTCTTGCTACTTACTGTAAACTGCCCGATGTGAACTGTTTACTGACTACTAATTCTTAGCTCCGCCCTGTTGGCCTGCTTTTGTTGGCTGGCTCTGCTGCGCATCACGCATAGGGTTTGGTCCGCGTTGGAAGCCTCCTTGACCTCCTTTGAACAACTGGAATTTAGTAGGTTGAGCCGGTTGACGTGGAAAGCTATTGCTTTCTTCATCAATATCGGCAATCTCACGATACGGATCCAATGTCCACTGAACCACCTTTTTCTTGCTGGTGATTACTTTGGAAACATTTTGGTCATTCAAACGCCAAATCTCTGCCGGGAATCGGGCCACTGAATCGGTGCCGTCTTCAAACTGCATTTTTACAATGACAGGCATGGGCAAACCGCCTTTATTTTTCACTTTCAAGGTATAGAAATTCACTCCTGATTCCACCAATTTACGTTCGTCAGGATTCAAACTTGCCAAATACGTCTCGTATTTCTTCTTGTCTGCTTCGGTGACTTTATACGGGTCATACGTGTTGTAGAAATCCTTCATGTCAGGATTTTTCTCTACCACCGACTCTTTGATATAGTCTTTGTCACGCTGACGGGCCACGGTGTTGCGTTTGGCATCGGCTTCTTTTTTGGCGTCGGCTTTCGTGCTTTCCGGGTTTTGGGTATCCAAAGCAAACCATTCCACTTCCACTAAGTCTTGGTCAACCGCCTCGGTACCGTAGAACCAACCTTTCCAGAACCAATCCAAATCCACGCCCGAAGCATCCTCTAAAGTACGGAACAAATCGGCCGGGGTTGGGTTTTTGAACGCCCAACGACGCGCATATTCTTTGAAAGCATAGTCAAACAACTCGCGCCCCATTACTGTCTCACGCAAAATGTTTAGCCCGGCTGCAGGCTTCGCATAGGCATTCGGGCCATATTGCATGATGTTATCGGAACTGGTCATGATAGGAACCAAGTTTTTTTGGTCCTGTTTCATATAATCTACAATAAACTGAGGTTCTCCACGACGGGATGGATAATCTTTATCCCATTCTTTTTCAGCAAGATACTGAACAAACGTGTTTAGACCTTCGTCCATCCATCCCCACTGACGCTCGTCAGAATTGATAATCATCGGGAAAAAGTTATGGCCTACTTCGTGAATAATCACGCCAATCATGCCGTATTTGGTACCTTCTGAGTACGTTCCGTCCGCTTCAGGACGGCCACCGTTGAACGAAATCATCGGGTATTCCATTCCGCCACCACTGGCATGACAAGAATAGGCAACGGGATAAGGGTAATCTACTGAGAACTTTGAATAGGTTCTGATGGTATGAGCTACCACTTCGGTCGAATATTTTCCCCAAAGCGGATTTCCTTCTTTTGAATAAAGCGACATACACATCACTTTTTTGCCCGCTTGGTCAATCTGCATCGCATCCCAAATAAACTTACGGCTCGTAGCAAAAGCAAAGTCACGTACGTTCTCCGCCTTATAAATCCACGTTTTCTTACCCGTTGGTTTATTTTTTTCAGCTTTTTCAGCTTCTTCCTGACTCACAATCAGTACAGGATGCGCCGCTGTTTTGGCTTTTTCCATGCGTTTTTGCTGCTCTGCGGTAAGTACTTGCGCAGCATTTTGTAATTCACCCGTTGCGCCTACAATGTGATCATTAGGCACAGTTAAGGCTACTTTATAATTACCAAAAGTCAACGTAAACTCTCCCTGGCCTAAGAATTGTTTGTGCTGCCAACCGTTTACGTCGTCATAAACGCACATTCTCGGAAACCAGTGAGCAATGAAATAATTGGTATTGCCATCTTTTGGAAAAAACTCATACCCGGCGCGGCCGTAGTATTCATTAATAAAGTAGTTCCAGTCAATCGAAAAAGCGTACGATTGGCTCGTTTTGATAGCCACCGGCAACTCTATACGCATCATCGTACCATTGATGGTGTAGGTGAGAGCCTTACCTGTTTTAGGGTCTTTAACTGCGGTAATTTTGTAACTGAAATCGCCAGCAACACTACCTCTAACTGAACTGGGAGCATTTAAACCTCGCACGGCATTGGATGACATTTGGGTTTGGATGCTGTTGTTTTGTGAAGTAGCATTGATAGAATTTTTTTCAAATAAATTTTGGTCTAATTGCAACCAAACGTACTTCAACTCATCGGGTGAATAATTGAAATAAGTAATGGTTTCAGTACCCGTAATTTTACGTTGCTCATCGTCCAATTCTGCCTTGATGTCATAATCAGCACGTTGTTGCCAAAAGTCTTTCCCCGGAGCGCCCGATGCCGTACGTGTTGTGTTGGGAGTAGGGAGCATTGAACCCATTTGTTCAAATCGCGAGTTGGCGTTATAGTTACCCGCAGGAGGTTGAGCGAGAAGACCACCTGATAAAAGTAGCAGCCAATAAAAAATAAACTGTTTTCTCATGGATTTATGGTTGATTAGTTTGTCGTTTGTAAAAATAAGTAAAAATCAAAAAATAAGCATTTTGGATAGACGTTTGGCTTTTTTTTAGCGACATTATTCCACAGACATCCCTACAAGGCTACGAAAAAGCGAATTGGAAAGTATCAATGAAAGTGCCATTCCCGCTACCATTCCCGAAATCAAATGATTCCAAGTGAGTCTTTTTATTTTCAGGACTTCTACAAAAAAGGAAGCGATGGCTAACGCAATGGTTACAATCACCAATTGCCCCAATTCCAAGCCCAGATTGAAAGAAAACAAGGGTAATACGATGCTTTCCTGCTCTCCCAACAAGCTACGCAGGTAGTTGGAGAATCCCATGCCGTGAATTAAGCCAAAACTCGCCGCCAATAGGTACCGCAATTTGGGAGATTTTGAATTTGCGGTATTGTTTTCGGAAAAATTGCTAAGAGCTGTTATAAGAATAGTGATAGGAATCAGGAGCTCAATGACAGCCGAACTATACGTAATAATTTTAAGCGTCGATAAGGCCAAGGTAACAGAATGTCCTAAGGTAAAAGCGGTGACGAGCACCAGCACCTTTCTCCATTCACGAAAAGCATAAATGGCACAAAGTGCTACAACAAACAAAATGTGATCATAGCCATTCGGGTCAGTAATATGGTCAAAACCGAGGGTTAGGTAGGCTTGAAATTCGGACATGAAGCGGGGTGAAGATTTAGAGTTAGATTTAATCGAAAAAAAGAAGGGTGACTTGCTTATTCTGCCAACACATAAATACTGTCAATATTCCGTCCATAGCCGTCATAATCAAGGCCGTAACCTACTACAAACCGATTTTCGATTTCGAAACCGCAGTATTTGACGCTCAAAGGTGTTTTCAGAGCCGATGGTTTGAAAAGCATAGTGGCGACCTGAATGGATTCGGGTCGTTGGGTAGAAAGTTGAAAAAGCAGTTTGTTCATAGTGAGGCCCGTATCCACAATATCTTCTACAATAATTACGTGGCGATTATGAATAGACTCTTTTAGTCCTAACACTTCCGTCAATTGACCCGTTGATTCGGTTTTGGAATAAGAAGAAACCCGAACGAATGTAATTTCACAACCGATGGTGACGTTTTTCATAAGTTCGGCAGCAAACATGAAGGCTCCATTCAAAACGACCACAAAAAGTGGGTTCTTGTCTCGGTATTCTTCACTAATTTCGCGGCCTACTTCCGCAATCCGTTCTTCAAGGGCCTGTTTTTCGATAAACGTAACAAACTTTTTGTCTTTGACGGTAAGCATAATTTGAAAATATTAAAAAAATATTAAAAAAAAGGTAGCATTACAAACTGTTCGAAAGAATTGTTCGTTACTATTCCACAGCAAAGATAATAGACCATGAAAAAGAACACTTTAAAATATTTCATATTCGGAATTGGAAGCCTGCTATTATTTAATTGGGCTCCTGCCCGTGCTCAACTCTATGCCTCAGCAGATTTTGACAGTAAATACGAAATGCTGATGTCCAACCCAGGCGTACAAATTGAGGCCACTGAGGCCATTAACAAACTGTATAATTTCAAATTTGCGGAAGCCGATGCGGAGTTTCGCTGGCTTCGCTACCGTTACCCAAGCCACCCAATGCCTTATTTTTTAATGGGCTTGGCGGAATGGTGGAAGATGGTTCCCAACACAGAAGATACCCGATACGATGAACGTTGCATCGCTTTGATGGATACCTGCATCACGTTGGCGGAAAAACTATACGATATCCGCGAAAACAAAATCGAACCGTCCTTCTTTTTAGCAGCGGCCTATGCTTTTAAGGGACGTATTCATTCGGAACGTAAGCATTGGTCGCGGGCGACCTTTGCGGGAAAAAACGCCCTTAAGTATTTGGAAAAATGCCGGGGCAAAAGTGAAATCAGTCCAGAATTGCTGTTTGGTGACGGGCTTTTTAATTATTTTTCCGAGTGGATTCCTGATAATTATCCTTTATTAAAACCTGTTTTGTGGCTTTTTCCAAAAGGCAATAAACAAACAGGCATTGAACAATTGGAAAAAGTAGGAAATAATGCTTTTTATACGCGTACCGAAGCTCGGTATTTCCTTTTACAGATTTACAGCTATGAAAATCAATACGCCAAATCGTATGATTTAGCCAAGTATTCTTGGGAAACTTACCCAGATAATCCCTATTTTGAGCGCTATTATTTGCGCTCTGCCTTTGTAAGAGGCTATACCGCTGAAGCAGAAAAAGTAGCCAACAGCATCTTAACTAAGATAAACAAAGAAATGCCCGGTTATGAAGCGGTAAGTGGCCGAAACGCGGCTTATGTCTTAGGATACTACTACAGCAATTATTACCGTAATATTCCCAAAGCCAAAGAATATTACGAAAAAACGATTAACTATTCCATTCAGGCTAAGGCTTTTACCTCCGGTTATTACCTTTCAGCATTGATAGGTTTAGGAAAAATAGCCGAATCTGAAAAAGACTACGAAGCCGCCCGTGAATTCTATAAAACGGTTTTGGACAGAGGTGAGAAAAAATCAAGCCAACTAAAAGAAGCCAAAGACGCGATGACCAACCTCAACAAAATGCGCCGAGATGAACGGCGTAAGCGTCGTGATTGAAACCGTGTTTTTACAAAATAATCAGTCCGCTATTGTGATACGGAGTCAGTTGCTCATCCGTTGGTGACAGCTCCGTAACTAAAAAATCCAAATCGTTTAACTCACCGATTCGAAGTCGTTGCGCGCTGTTCAGCTTTTCACTAATCGTAACGATAGCAGTTCGTTTGGCGGCTCTTATCATGGCTTTTTTCACCTGTACCGCCTCCAAATCGGAATCCGTAATCCCTTCTGTATTAATACTATTTGTTCCCAGAATACATAAATCCGCACTGATTTCATTTAATCGACTAATCACCTCACCTCCTACACTGATTTGGGAGTTTTTAACCAATGTACCACCCAAGAAAATCACTTCGATGTTAGGATGATCACACAGTTGCAATGCCGTTGTAAGGCTAATAGTGAAAAAGGTTGCCTTTAGTTTGTGCGGAAGTATTCTGACCAACTCGCGAACGGTTGTACCGCCGCCCAGCATTACATACATTCCATCTTCAATTAAGGTGGCAGCTTTTTGGGCGATAATGGTTTTTTCGGATAAAGCATACGTAGTATTGGGTGCGTAATCGTAATGATACGATTTTGATAAGGCTCCACCGTGAACTTTTACCAGTTCTCCAATCTCGGCCAGCTCGTTGAGGTCCCGACGAATGGTATCTTCTGACACGTTGAGCATCATCCCCAAATCAGCCGACAGGACTCGATTGTGTAAGTTGACCTGCTTCATAATGAATGCTTGCCGTTCCCGCTTTAACATCTGCGTTTGTACCTGGTGCATCGTGTTCAATTAAAATGAGATTTTAAACCTGCAAAAAAGTGCAATAAAATTAATTGCAATTTTTATACCAAGGTTGTTTTTTGTCGAAATCTAAGATTTTTTTACATTTTCTCTTAAAATAGAAAAATTTTTTATAACTATTTGTCGGAAGTTGCTGTTTTTATTATTTATTTATTGCGGTTTTATGCCGACTTTAACAACAAACCTTTTTGAAACACTATGAGCCAAAACAATTACGTTCGAATCACCCAAGGACGTCGAACGATTGGAACCCTGCTGGCGATACTTTTTTCGCTTAGTGCTTGGGCCCAATCATACACCGTTAAAGGTAAAGTAACCGACACTAACGGGCAGCCCATTCCGGGCGCCACTATCCAAGTAGCAGGAACTACTCTTGGTACTGTTGCCAACGTGGAAGGCGAGTTTACTATTTCTGTTTCAGGCAATGTAAAACTCAATTTCAGTGCAGTAAGCTATAGTTCTGCCAGCCGCGATGTCACATCGAGTCAATCGGTTGTGAATATATCACTTCGCGAAGACCAAATGAATTTGGATGAAGTCATCGTAACGGGTTCTACCATTCGTGCCGAGCGTCGGCAACTGGGAAACGCCATTACTACCATCAAAGCCGATAATCTTGAAAAAACGGGTACTCCCAACTTGATAAGTGCCTTACAGGGAAAAGTACCTGGTGCACAAATCACTCAAAACTCAGGTGACCCGGCAGGAGGAATTACGGTGCGTTTACGCGGTGTAAAATCCATTCAGGGAAGTTCTGACCCATTGTATGTCATTGACGGTGTGATTGTTAACAATGAGACTTCTTCCGTATCTCAGTTGGCGCTTTCATTGGGTGGACAGGCTCCCAATACGTCATTAGGTACCAATCGTTTGGCTGATATTAACCCTAACGACATCGAAAGTCTCAATGTTATCAATGGAGCAGCGGCAGCGGCTCAATATGGTTCACGTGCAGCAAACGGAGTGGTTATCATCACGACAAAACGCGGAAAATCAGGAGCGCCTAAAATTAACTTTACAACGAGCTTCTCTTCAAGCGAACTCCGTAAAGGCGTTTTTATCAGCACGTTGGGCAAACAGTTCGGTTTTAAAGATTTACGCTTACATACCATTGGCGTAATTACACCAGCCCAAATCGCAGCTAATCCTGGCACAACCACAGTGGGAATTGTACGCGATGGAGCTACTTCGCAATTAGCTTCCAACTTAGTGGATGTAACTCGCTACAATTATTTTGATCAAATCTTCCGTACGGGTTTTGGAAACGACAATACTCTTTCGATTTCGGGAGGAACGGACCGCACACAGTACTTTGTATCAGCTTCTTACATGAAAAATGAAGGGATTGTCAAAGGCGTGGATTTTCGTCGTGCCAGCCTCCGTGCCCGAATAGATCAGCGCCTGAACAACTGGGCTAAAGTTTCGGCAGGGTTAAATTACTCCAACAGTTTTTCAAATGAAAAACCCAACGGAAACGTATTTTACAGCCCTATCAACTCGGTAACCATTACCAATAACATCTACGACATTACCCAACGCGATGCCGCGGGTAATTTGTTGGCCGTAGAGCCTACTCGTGTCAATCCGTTGACTACGGTAGAAGCAATGCAGTTTACGCAAGCCGTAAACCGTACCATTGCCGACGCTCAATTGAATCTTACTCCCATTAAAGGAGTAGGTATTGACTGGATTGTAGGGGTAGATACGTATTCTCAATTGGGAAAAAACTACATTCCACCGTATCCGTATCAAGCGGTAGCAGGCTTACCTGCCGAACGTTATCCGGACGGTTTTGCTGCCAATGCCACCAACAATGTAACGCAATTCAACAGCGATATTAACGCAACGTATGAAACCAGCCTGTCAAAAGACCTTAAACTAAATGCAGCAGCCGGTTTCAATTACCAGTTTTACCAAGCAGATTTTACTCGTTCAAGCGGTCTGAATACTGCACCATTTATTGAAACAGTAAGCGGAGCAGCCAGTACGACCGTCACCGCAGGCTATGGATTAGATCGCTATAATTTGAGCGGATTTTTTGGGCAAGCTACTATCGGTTACAAAAACTTAGCTTTCCTTACCGCCGCTATTCGCCGCGACCGTTCTTCTAAATTCTCTCCTGCCGAAACCAACCAAACCTATCCTAAACTGAGCGCCAGTTTTGTTGTATCAGATTTGGAATTTTGGAAGAATATGGGTTTGGCAGGTACTTGGGACGGGCTTAAACTGCGTGCTTCGTACGGACAGGCCGGTAATTTGACGGGAATTGGCAGTTACAGTCGTTTTTGGCAATTTACACCCGTTCCTTTTTTGGGTAAAAACACCATTATTCCAAGCGGTACGTTGGCCAACCCTCGTGTGCGTCCCGAACGCATGGAGGAATTGGAGTTTGGAGCAGACCTTTCTTTCCTGAAAAGCAGAGTAAATGTGGGCATTTCGGTCTATAACCAGCAAATTAAAGACTTGGTGGTAAACCGTGAGTTAGCGCCTTCTACAGGAGGAACCGGCATTGTAAACAATGTAGGAACCATGGAAAACAAAGGTTTTGAAATCAGTTTGAACGCTTTGGCAGTGAAGAAAAAAGATTTCTCGGCTGATTTTACGGTACTTTACAATCAAAACCGCAATAAAGTTTTGGACATTGACCAAGGCAATCCGTTGGTTTCTACTTTAACGATTGGGAACTCTGCTGGTGCGCCCGTTTTCTTAATTGAAGGCCAGCCCGCCAGTGTATTTTATGGCTTCCCTTATGCTTATAATACCGATGGCTCATTGTTATTAACTGCTCAAAAGCTCCCACAACGGGAACGCGGTACACAAGACCCCAACGACCCTACTAAATTTACCATAGGAAATCGAGCCGCTGACGGGCAACCTACGGGAGCTTTTGTACGGACAGTGATTGGAAATCCTAATCCAAAATGGACGGGCTCATTCAGCGGTAATTTGACGTACAAAAAAGTAGGACTTCGCTTCCTGTTGGATGCTGTACAGGGCTTTCAAGTATTTAATGCCGACAAACGTACGCGTAACAACGTAGGTATTGGCGACATAGCCGAAGCAGAAATGCTCGGAACGATGGCTCGTGGCTACGTATTTTCGTTGGCAAACATCGAAGAATATCGCGTAGACGAAGGTGGATTCACCAAATTACGCGAAATAGCTCTTACGTATCAATTGCCTAAAGTGAAAGGAATCAGCAACTGGAGTGTTTCGTTGATTGGGCGAAACTTAGTTTCGTGGGACAAATACAATGGCTTTGACCCGGAAACCAACGCAGGTAATAACAGTGACATTTTACGCGGTGTAGATTTTGGAAATGTTCCCATTCCACGCACGTATCAGGTGCAGTTGAACTTATCATTTTAATCTGAAAACGTGATTTTTTCCATGAAAAAGACAATCCTATATACAATTTTAGCGGGGATGATGCTCACGGCAACTTCCTGCGACCGAGAATACCTCAACCCGAGTGCGGCCAGCGAAACGCAGGTAACCACTGACCTCAATGGGCTTATTACGCTTTGCAACGGCATTCAGTATCGCTATACCAGTAGTAGAGCGGGAATTATCTACAATGCCATTACAGCCAGCGGCCTCACTACCCGCGAGTTAACGGTATTGAACGCAGGTAACGGCGACGAAGAACAGCTCCGAATTGGTGGCGCAAACGTTACATCCAACAACGGTATCTTGCGCAATCTATGGTCACAAAATCAATTGGTAAAAGCCAATGCTGATTTGATTCTGAAAAGCGTGGGTAATGTAGCCGGCGATGCCGGTACCAAAAGCGGTATTACAGTGTATGCTTCCATTTTCAGAGCATTAGCCTTGGGTACTCAAGCCCAATTTTGGCAACAATTACCCGTTGAAACGGGAGATAATGCCAAATTTGTAACGCGCGATGAAGCACTGAAAGAAGCCATCCGTACGCTCGAATCGGCCTCAACTACGCTTGCTGCTACGCCCGTTTCCGCCACTTTCACGGCTCGAATTGTACCCGGAATTGATTTAGCTAATACGATTCAGGCCTTGATTTCCCGTTTCAGCATCATGGTTGGCGATAATGCCAAAGCTTTAGCCGCAACCAACAAGATAGATTTAACTAAAAAATCTTCGTTTAATTTTGATGACGCGGTGCAAAACCCCATGTTCTTCAATACCTTCGGGAACCGAAACGTAACCGAACCGCTCAATGCGACCTTGGGACTTCCCGAAGCTTTGCGTCCGGTTGCTATCGACAAACGGCTGGCCTTTTATTTATCCAATCCTTCGGGTGTAGCTGCGGGTGGTGTAAATTTGGGTAGAGCAAGTTTCTTTACGGCCAACAATGCGGGAATTCCTGTGTATTTGCCGGGAGAAATTTTGTTAATCAAGGCTGAAGCAAGTGCCCGTACCAATGATTTGGCCGGAGCCACTACCGCTCTAAATGCCGTTTTAACAAAAACAACCGATGCTTGGGGAATAGGAGCAGGGCTACCCGCTTATTCAGGAGCTAATACGGCCGACGCTATTTTGACGGAAATTTACCGTCAACGCAGTATTGAGTTGTATTTATCAGGATTGCGATTGGAAGATAGCCGTCGTTTTAATCGCTTGGCTCCAGTAGCAGGCAATGCGACAACCCAAATTGAGCGTACCCGCACTTGGTATCCGTATCCTTTGGTCGAAAAAGATAACAATCGTGCTAATACGCCTGCCGACCCGGCGATTTAAGTTTTTAGGGAAAAGTTAATCGTTAATTGTTGATAAAATGAATTAATTTCTCATAAAAAATCCCTGGCTCATCGTCAGGGATTTTTTATTTTCATTGGACAACGACCAACAATTAACCGTTAACTGAATTACTGCAACATCAAATACGCTTTAATAAACTCATCTAAATCTCCGTCCATAACACCTTGGATATCTGAGGTTTCTACCCCTGTCCGTACGTCTTTTACAAGTTTGTAGGGATGCATCACGTAGTTGCGAATTTGCGAGCCCCATTCAATTTTTTTCTTAGAAGCTTCTACTTCGGCACGAGCCGCATTGCGCTTTTCTACTTCAATTTGGTACAGTTTTGATTTCAACAAACGCAGAGCTAAATCACGGTTCAAATGCTGACTCCGCTCTTGCTGGCACTCTATTACAAGCCCAGAAGGTCTGTGACGCACCCGCACTGCGGTTTCTACTTTGTTTACATTTTGTCCGCCGGCACCGCCCGAACGATACGTATCCCACTCAATATCAGCGGGGTTTACCTCAATATCAATGGTGTCATCAATCAATGGATACGCATAAACGGAAGCAAATGAAGTGTGACGACGTGCGTTGGAATCAAACGGAGAAATACGTACCAAACGATGTACACCGTTTTCTGACTGCAAATAGCCATACGCCTGAGGCCCTTCGATTTGAATGGAAGCCGATTTAATACCCGCTCCATCGCCTTCCTGATAATCAATTTGCGTGACCTTATAATTGTGCTTTTCGGCCCAACGTATGTACATCCGATATAGCATTTCGGCCCAATCCTGACTTTCGGTTCCTCCTGCTCCGGAGTTAATTTCCAATACAGCATTGAGTTGGTCTTCTTCATTGGAAAGCATCTTTTTGAGTTCTACCTCTTCCAATACTTTCAAAAGGATCTGATATTCAGCTTCTATCTCCGATTCGGTAGCTTCACCCAATTCCAAAAACTCCTGAAGTGTTTCCAAATCCCCCAAATGCCGCTCCACAATTTCGTAACCTTCGGTCCAACCCTTCAGGCCGCGAACTTCTTTCATGGTTTGTTCAGCCTTGGTATTGTCATTCCAAAATTCCGGCTGACTCTGAATTTGTTCTAATTCTGTTAATCGTTCTTTCTTAGTATCGTAGTCAAAGATACCCCCTCAAAGCCGAAACGCGGGCTTTCAAGTCTTTCAACTGTTCTGTTGTCATTGCTTGATTTAAATTAAATGATAAGTAAAAACCCAAATGGGTTTGGAGTTGCAAAGGTAAAAATAAAAAGCGGTCGGTCGGTTCTTAGCCGACTGACCGCTCCTGATAACACCTCAATTTTATTTCTTCACAATCACGCCTTCCGCTACAAAAGTCAATTCGCGCTTAGGCTCTGTGATTTTAGCGATTTCAGCTTTGCTTTTACCGGCATCTTCTGCGTAGTGTTGCAGTTCAACTACCGGCGTAGTTTTCATTTTGGCTTCCCCTTCAATCACAACGGTCCTACCAGCAATGTCTTTAGGTACAAAAAAGCCATAATCTTTGAAAGAAACGCGCATGGTTTGTCCATCGGCGGTTTTTACTTTCATCCAACAACCTTTGGCTTGGCATACCGATTCAACGGTGCCTGTTACTTTAGCCGTCATTTTTTCTTTATTGCCGATTTTCTTTGGCAACTCAGCGGCAGCTACGGCACCTTTATCGGTAATTTTTTCGCCAAAATAACTTTCTTGGGCGTAAGCACTTGCTACAAAAACGGTTAAAAGTGCGGTAATGATTAGATTTTTCATGGTTTTGATGTTTTCTGCAACAAAAATAATCAATTTTGTTATTTTGATTGCTTTTGATGCTGTAAATAAAAACGCAGCATTACTTTAATTCCATCCACCACCCAACGCGCGGTAAATGTTGACCGTGGCATTCATTTGCTGCATTTTGGTTTCAATCAAATCAAACCGCGACTCAAGCGCATCCCGTTGCGTCAACAACACTTCCATATAATCGGCCCTTACCGACCTGAAAAGGTTATTGGAAATAGTAATGGACTGGTTAAGTGCCTGTACATCACTCGCTTTCAAATCATAGCTTTTTCCCAGATTACTAATGTTTGACAACTGATTAGCGACCTCAATATAGGCGTTCAAAACCGTTTTTCCGTAATTATAAATGGCCTGTATTTGTTTGGCATTGGCATTATAGTACGTGGCGGTTATCGCATTTTTATTGATCAATGGTCCTGCCAAATCTCCTACCAGAGAGGCTAACCTCGATTGAGGTAACTTTGCTTAGGAATAAAAATCAAATAATCGAAGTTTTGACAAGTATATAAGTAGTTCAATACAAATAAACGCCGTATTAAGAGCTACCTTTGTGGCATGGGCTACCGTTATATAAACCTGACCTGTTCCGAGATTGAAATTCTTGAATAGGCCTCAAAAACAAGTA
>NZ_JAIXST010000266.1 GCF_027484545.1 Runella sp.
ACCCTCTCATTTTCTAAAAAATTAGAAAATCACATTGGGGCTATCAAATTCTATTTATGCTACCATAATTTGAATCATGCAATGGGGCTCTCAGCACCATAATTGAAGCACTACCAAAATTTTACCATTTTAGGTGTTTCGTTAGATAGACCTAACGGGAAAGAAGCTTGGCTAAAAGCCATCCACAAAGACCACCTTGACTGGACTCATGTATCGGAGTTAAAACAATGGAACGCCGACATAGTAAAACAATACGCCATTCAGGTTGTTCCTCAAAACTTCCTGATTGGGCCTGACGGTAAAGTCCTTGCGAAAAATATACGGGGAGAAAATTTGGACAAAAAATTAGCTGAAATTTTTGGTAGTAAGCCTTAATCAGGAGAACCCGGGCAGAGCTACTCAGTGCAGGAATGTATCCAAATCGACAAAAAGGGGCGGGCGTATTTTTTGTTTTCATTTGTTGGTATGCTTTGGCTCATTACTCACCATGATATTCTGTTAATTGGTAGGTAGGTTTATTCATTTGGCAAAAATAACCTTTATTAAGAATGCCTAAAAAGTTCCCTCTCTACCGTCAACACGACGCCATGGACAGGAACGCCTGCCCGGTGCGGTCTTACCTGCTTACGCATGGTGGCCAAGTACTACGGGCAGAACTACTCGGCGCAGGAGTTGCGGGAACGTACCCAAATCGGCAAAGATGGGGTCAATCTTTTGGGGATTTCGGAGGCGGCAGAGAGCATTGGTTTTCTTACTCGGCTCGTTGTTTTAAAGGTAATGAGTTAAAATGTACGATTCATCGTGCTACTGTGTGTTCAACTCAACAGGATTCTGATGCCTGGTGTAGAAGTGGTTGTGAATTAGAGTGGGATTGTACGGACTGCTATGGATAAATCATAAAGGCATTCCTTTTTTTATGTATTTTTATAAATTTTGTTCCTTGCAAGGAAAATAATGTGGGGAACAAAATTTTGTACAACTTTTAATCTATTCTCAAATATGATAAAATCCTTTTTTATAGTATTACTTTGCTTTAACTGCGCATTTGCACAGAATGATAGCTTAGTCTTTGCGTTTATTTCTGGGAAGTGTACAGATACTATTTGGAAAGAACAGACCTTAAGGAGGTTTGATTTACTTTTGCAAGATGATATTATTTTTGATAAAATAAAAATTAACCTTGATGATAGTAGCTTTACTTTTAGGATACCTTTGTCTCGTTCTTTTCCTGCTCAAATAAGTAATAGCCGTGTTTTTATATCACCAGGTGATACTATATCATTAATTACAGATGGAAGTCATATTTATGAAGTTTCTGGTAAATACAGCGGGAATTATCTATTCCATTATTTACTTAAACAAAAAAATTTAAGATTCATTCGACCTACCTCAAAACACGAGAACAATTGGAGGGAATTTAAAGAAGAAGTTCAAACTCTAAGACAAAATAAAATAGCTGTCTTAGACAGTTTACACAGTATAAGCCTAACCTCTGGAGAATTTTATTTGTTTTCTAAAAGAGAAATAGTTTATTCCTACTATGCACAATTATTAAGTGTTATTTTAAGTAAAAAAGCCCCAAAAACAGATATTCTAACAGAAGAAGATGTAGTAGAAATTGAACAATTAGTTCTCTTAAAGGCAACATCAGAAATAGATATAAAATCATTGTTTTTTCAAGAGTTCGCAGCAAACTACCTCAAATGGAAGTTCAATCACATAGAAAATAAAGATGATAAGTTAACTCAGGGATTAGATTTTATAAAATCTAACTACAGTTCTACCTGTGTCGAATCTTTGATGTGTTACTGGTTTTTTAATTATTGTAGTACCTATCTTGCCATTGATAACCCGTCTCACTTTGATAGCCTTTATAGCTCAAATAGCGTTTTTTTTAAAAGTTATGAATTTAGAGAACGTATGCAAGAGATATATTCCAAAATACATGGGATTGAAATAAGTATTCCGATTGACGTACAATTAACAGAACTACTGTCAAAAAGAATAAATAGAACTACTTTAGGGAAAATTATAGCAGACAATAATAGGTATCAATACTGCGTACTTGATTTTTGGGCAAGTTGGTGTCAACCATGTATTAAGGATAGATTAAATTCTGCTCCAACTAAAAACTTCCTTAAAAGAAAAAATATAAAAATAATTAGTATTTCCGTAGATCACTCATCTAAAAATTGGGAAAGAGCTTTGGAAAAATATAAATGGGAAGAGGATGAATATTTACTATTAGATAGCTTATCTCTTCTTTTGTCTAAATATCAAATACAAAGCTTTCCAAGATATATTCTCATAGATCCTACGAAAAGGCATATAATAAGCCTAAATGCTCCACGAATAGCTTCTTTAGACTCTTGGAAAGAATTTATATTTTATCTCGAAAAGAAAACAAAATCTATCAAATAATTCATGCTGTTTTCTCCCCCCTAATTCATCAATCTACTTTTTTAGTATGTGGATTAGGATTAAAAGGAAATCTCACCACTGAAACAACCTAATCGATTAAAACAAAAATAGAAACGGTGTTATAATCCCCACTTATTAAACACACATAAATTATTTTCTAAATAGTGTCCTAACAACCTACGACTTGGCCAAGTAAAATCAAATAAATTGTTTAATTCAAAAAAATTAAAAACATGAAAAAGTTATTGATGCAATTTTCTGAGAATGTGTTGTCGCGCAGTCAAATGAAACAAATATAGGGAGGGGAGGTTTGTCCACCACAACTGTATGCCTACTGCGAGTCACTTTGTGCATATGCACTTTATAATTCGAATATATGGCAACAGGTCCATGCTCAAATTGTACTAAAGGCCCTGATGAATAAAATGAAGTTGCACAAGCTTAGCTTATTAATCACTTGTCTACTCGTTGTTGCTTTCAAAGTTATTGGGCAACAACGAGTCCTTATGGGTAACGTGACCGATTCCGAAACAAATGAGCCCATCCAATTTGCGGCTGTTTATATCAATAATACCTCAAATGCGACCGAGACGGATTCAACGGGCAAATATCAACTCAGAAACGTCTTTAATCATCATCGGGGAGGCAGTGTAGAACTCGTGGTGTCTTCGTTGGGATACACCACTTTTCGGCAAAAAATACTTGATATACACCAAGATACGCTGATGATTAACATCGCACTCGTTTCTTCTCTACAAACCATTACGGAGGTGTCTGTAAAAGGAAAACGCGACCAAACATGGCTCAAGCAGTACAAAAAATTTGAAAGTGCTTTTGTAGGTACAAATCAAAATGCACGAGCTACTAAAATTCTCAATCCTTGGGTCATTGATTTTGAGGGGGATATATCAGGATTTTCGGCCTCTGCCCAAAAAATAATTGAAATTGAAAACAAACCATTAGGGTATAAAATCTTTTTTGAACTGCAACGATTCTCGTTTTCTTCTACTCGCAGCAGTTTTTCTGGATTGGCGCGATTTGAAAAATTCAAACCAACGGACGAAGAACAAAAAAAGAAACTGGAAGAAAATCGGCAAAAAGCCTATGAAGGCTCGGAACGGCATTTTTTTAAGGCAATAGCCCAAAAACGCTTAAAACAAGAGGGATTTGTGGTCTATGAAGTAAACCCTAAATACAACGAAAAAACGAGTTTCTCGCACCTGAGTCCGCAGTTAGGGAAAAGATTGTTCCCTTTTAATGACACTATAGCCATAAAAATGGGACGTTTTCCTTCCTCCAAAGAAATCATAGCACCCAATGAACTCGAAATCCTGAATACCAATACTATCAATCGGATTGGTTCTTATCAAGATGCACCTTTTCCTGTTTCGTGGCTTCGAGTCAAAGGCGGCAAAACCGAAGTAACTACCACAGGGTTGTTGTTTGACACCAATAGTTGCGAATGGGCAGGCGATGTAGCCGAACGAAGAATAGCGGATATGTTGCCCTTGGACTATGAACCCGAACCCTTGGTGGAAAACAATAATTGGAAACTATTTTTACCCAAAAATACTCCCGAAACCCAAAGCAAGAGTGCCTTAGAACCCGAACCTGCCCCTTTGGTTTCGATAAAACACACCTTTGAAGGCGACACAGTGGTGTTTCGTATTCAAGTAAAAAGGCCCGATGGCGAGCCCTTGCGCGGACGGCTATCGGTGGCGGTAATAGAAGATACACAACCAGCAATAAATCAGGCTGATACACTGCTTGCCAAGCCTTCACTTACGGATACTGCCCAAGTCAAACGCGACCCCAAAGCCATTACTTTAGAGGAAGTCAAAATCAAGGTAAAACGAAACAAACGAGCCACGCAAACATTGTTGGGCAAAGTAGATTATGTAGTAGATAGCAACGACCTAAAGGATATTATTTCAGGAAATGTGATTACGGCCTTGCAACACAAAGTACCAGGCTTGGATATTATTGAGACCACCGATCAAGCGGGGTTCAGTAGAAAAGGCATCCGAATACGTGGGGGAGGTTATAGCTTGCGCCCTACGGGGGCAGAAGAAGACGAACCTCTCTTTCTCTTGGACGGAATCCCGTTTGGCACTTTGCAAAGTTTGAATTCTATTCCAATAAGCGAGGTGTTGAAGATTGAAGTCATCAAGAGTGCCAATTCGCTTTTGGGTTCAAGGGGAAAAAACGGTGCCATCAACGTAGTTACCAAACGTGCTGCTGTCAACAATGGTACGTCCATTGCGTCTATCAACGAAGGTAAATTATTTTTCTGGCAACCCTCTACCGACTTATCAACACAGGGTGAAATTACTGTACGCTTTGTTTTGCCAAAAGGACTAAAATATTATGTTACAATCAATGGAATTACTTCTGAAAATCAGCCTTTTACTAAGGAAATTTCGATTCATTGAAAATTTTAGATATTACTTGAGTGGTGTAATATAAAGAGAATTTAAGTGAGTTACCTATTCACTTAGCATATACCTGATAACATTTTCTTTCTGACAATAGACTCTGGCAATTTAAATGAAGTTCCCCCTCTACCGTCAACACGATGCCATGGATTGCGGGCCTAACTGCCTACGAATAGTCATAAAATTCCTCGCACAACAACTAAAATTAAATGAAGTTCCATATTTATAAGCAACATGACGCCATGGATTGCGGGCCCACCTGCCTACGGATGGTGGCCAAGTACTACGGGCAGAGTTACTCGGCGCAGGAGTTGCGGGAACGTACCCAAATCGGTAAAGAGGAGGTTATTGTTTTTTTGCTTTCACTCGTTGGTATGCTTCGGCCAATTTGTCATGCATAGCTTGGTGTTCGGGAGTAAGTTCAATTCGATTGATTTTTCCATTTAATGAAGAATCAGTAATGATGACAGCAGACTGGTATAGGGATTTAAGATTCTTTTTCATGTTTTTTGGAAATTTGAAATGAAAAATAATTTTTATTCGGAACAAACCTTTCAAGTTCATTTTCAAAAGTTAAACCATAGATTTCAAAATCGATATCTGTTTCATCATAAAGTTTAGCGATGATAGCGCGATATATTCGGGTTCTTGTGTTAGTACTTCCCATAAAGAAAATACTTTTTTCGGGATAAAGTTCCAGAAAACGATAAACCGTAACAATAACCGTGTTGATAATGATACGAAAATCTTTATTATCGCTTACCACTACTACGTCTAACTTTCCATCTATCAAATCGCCGAATACTAATTCAACCGCATTTGAATCGTATATTGACTCATAGAATCCGATGGCTTTGCGAATGACTTTATTGTTATTGATACTGTCAAATTCGTACCAATACCCATCAGAAGACTCTGTTAATTGGTAGGTAGGTTTATTCATTTGGCAAAAATAACCTTTTATCAAGAATGCTCAAAAAGTTCCCCCTCTACCGCCAACACGATGCCATGGATTGCGGGCCCACCTGCCTACGCATGGTGGCTAAGTACTATGGGCAGAACTACTCGGCGCAGGAGTTGCGGGAACGTACCCAAATTGGCAAAGATGGAGTCAATCTGTTGGGGATTTCGGAGGCGGCTGAGAGTATCGGTTTTCGTACCATTGCGGTCAAAGTCCCGTTAGATAAACTCCTCCAAGAAGCCCCTTTTCCCTGCATTGTACACTGGTCTCAAAATCATTTTGTAGTAATAACCCCATCCCCTAACCCCTTCCCCTCTGAGGGAAGGGGAATTTTCTCCTCCTTCCTACTGGGTCGGACCGTCGCACGGAGGAGGCCGGGTGGTGGGGTTCAAGTTGCTGACCCCGCCCGTGGGCTTATCACCTATACCCGTGATGAGTTTGAAAAACAATGGGCTACTACCATCTCCAACGGTCAAAAAATGGGAGTGGCCTTATTATTGGAACCAACGCCTGAATTGGGAAAAGAGCATGAATCGGAGGGTCACACCGGCGATGAAAAAGGCTTAGGGACAGGTCGTTTAGGTACTTATCTGTATCAAAATCGCCGCTTAGTGGGACAGTTGGGGGTAGGGCTGTTGGTGGCGAGTGTGTTGCAGCTTATTTTACCTTTTTTGACGCAGTCGGTGGTGGATGTGGGCATTCAAACCCGCAATCCTTCCTTTATATTGTTGGTCTTGTTGGCGCAGTTGGCCTTGACCGTGGGGCGCACCTCGGTGGAGTTTATCCGTTCGTGGCTGCTGATGCACCTCAGTACGCGGCTCAACCTGTCGCTGCTCTCCGATTTTCTCATCAAACTCACCCGTTTGCCGCTGTCCTTCTTTGATACCAAGCAGTTTGGCGACATTATGCAGCGTATTGGTGATCATCACCGCATTGAGCAGTTTCTCACGGGGCAAACCCTCAATACCCTCTTTTCGCTGTTCAATTTAGTGGTTTTTGGGTCGGTATTGGCGTTTTATAACCTCACCATTTTTGGGGTTTTGATTCTTTCTGCTTTGTTGTATGCGGGTTGGGTGATGCTGTTTTTGAAATTCCGTCGAAAATTGGATTATCAACGTTTTGGGGTATCGGCTAAGAGCAACAGCACCTTGGTTCAACTTATTCAAGGAATGCACGAAATCCGTTTGGCAGGTGCGGAGACACCCATGCGTTGGCAATGGGAACAATTGCAAACCCAATCGTTCAAGCTTGGTATGAAAGGCTTGGCGGTGTCGCAGTGGCAGTAGGCGGGGGCATTGCTTATCAACGAAGGAAAAAGCATTTTTATCACGTTTTTGTCGGCACAAGCGGTTATTAATGGCCAGCTTACGTTGGGGGGAATGTTGGCCGTGCAGTATATTATTGGTCAAGTCAATGCACCCCTTCAACAACTTATTGGATTGGTTCAATCGGGACAGGATGCCAAAATCAGTTTGGAGCGGTTGAACGAAATCTATGAATTGGAAGATGAAAGCAGCCCCCTAACCCCCAATGGGGGAATAACTGTTCCCCCATTGGACGGTACGCCGCGCGGGGCCAGGGGGCTGTTCTTCCGCAATGTGTCATTTACCTACCGGGGAGCAGGAAATGAACCCGTACTGCGCGACATCAACCTGACCATTCCTGAGGGGAAAACCACCGCCATTGTAGGAATGAGCGGCAGTGGCAAAACGACCCTGTTAAAATTATTGCTACGATTTTATGACCCACAAAAAAGCCCCCTAACCCCCAACGGGGGAATATTTGTAGGTGGTATAAATTTGTCTTCTATTTCACATAAACACTGGCGCAAACAATGCGGTGTAGTGATGCAGGATGGATTTATTTTTTCAGACACCATCGCCCGTAACATTGCCGTAGGCGTAGAAATCATTGACCGCCAAAAACTGTACCATGCCGCCCAAGTGGCTAATATTTTGGAGTTTATAGAATCTTTGCCCTTGGGGTTTCACACCAAAATCGGAGCCGAAGGAACGGGCGTGAGCCAAGGACAAAAACAACGGTTGCTCATTGCCCGAGCCGTTTACAAAGATCCGCAATATATTTTCTTTGATGAAGCGACGAATGCATTGGATGCCCACAACGAAGCCGTGATTGTAGAAAACCTGAATGAATTTTTCAAAAACCGAACAATCATCGTAGTAGCGCACCGACTGAGCACGGTCAAAAATGCCGATCAGATTGTGGTATTGGACAAAGGCATGATTACTGAAATAGGCACCCATGCCGAATTGACATCGCAGCAAGGCGATTATTATCAATTGGTGAAAAATCAGTTGGAGTTGTGAGCCCCTAAACCGTGCGGGTAACCTCATCCCGCATTAGACTTAAATTTAACCACAATGAGCTTACATAATAACCAAATAAGTACTCCCCCATTGGGGGTAGGGGGGCTGGAGGGATCTTTTGAGGAATTGCGCAACGAGGAGTTGCAGGAAGTGCTCAGTCATACTCCTCCTTGGGCGTTGCGTTGGGGCAATACACTTTTCCTGCTTATTTTGTTGGGGATGATGGCGTTGGCCTGGGTCATCAAGTACCCCGAAATCGTAACTGTCTCCTTTTGTCTCACTTCTGACGATGCTCCCAAGCCCGTCGTAGCTAAATCCACCGGGCGGTTGGTGAAATTGTGGGTCAAGGAAAATCAGCAGGTACAGCAGGGGCAAACTTTGGCTTATTTGGAAAGCACCGCTTCGCACCAAGAAGTTTTGAGGCTTGGGCAAGCGTTGGAGAAACTGGCAAGTTGGGTGAAAATAGGCCGTTTTGAGGTAATTTCCTCTTTTAAAGCGGGCGATTTTCAAAAACTGGGCGAATTACAAGCCGATTATCAAACTTTTATGCAGCCATTTACTGAAACGGCGACGCTGTTTGCCAATGGTTATTTGGACAAAAAGAGAAATTTTCTGAACGACGAATTGGCCAACCTAAAGAAGAACAATGAACAGTTATTGGACCAACTTGACATTCAAAAAAAGGAATTCAAATTAATAGAGAAAGAGTTTGAGATGCACCAAAAACTCTTTCAGGAAAAAGTCATTGCACCCGTGGAATACAATCGGGAAGAACGTAATTATTTGGCTAAACAATTGCCATTGAAACAGTTGGACATGACCTTAACCAATAACGCCGCTGCTCAGACCCAAAAACAAAAAGAGTTGGCGGAACTGGACAAACAGGCCAACGACCAAAAAGCAAAGTGTGCGCAGGCACTCAGTACGTTACGGGCTGCGGTGGGAACTTGGAAAACCCGTTTTGTACTTGTTTCACCCAAAGACGGCCAGGTGTTTTTTGCGTCGCTTTGGCAGGAAGGCCAATCTATCAAAAACGATGAGATCCTGTTTTACGTTGGAAGTTCTCAAAAAAGCTTTTTTGGCGAGGCGCGTATTCCTCAGAGAAATTCGGGAAAGGTAAAAGAGGGGCAACGGGTTTTGGTTAAATTTCAAAGTTATCCATTTGAACAATTTGGGATAGTGGAAGGGAATATTCAAAACATTGCTGCCGTTCCTTCTTCTGACAGTACGTTTCGGGCAGTGGTTGGTTTACCCAAAGGGCTACAAACTTCGTCACGAAAAACCCTTCCTTTCAAAAATGGTCTAAATGCTACTGCCGAAATCGTAACCGAAGATTTGAGTATTGCGGAACGGATGTTTTATGAAGTCAGGAAGATGCTGAGATAGGTAAAAGAGAAGGCAGTGCGCGCAAAGTAATGCTATAACAAAAAAATAGACAACTGGGGCAAATGCCTAACTTTGGAGTGACTAAACTCAAAGATTATGTACCTATTTTGCCCAAGTTGTCACAGCAC
>NZ_JAIXST010000110.1 GCF_027484545.1 Runella sp.
ATTCCGGATGGTTTTCCTTAAATTTGTTCAATAAGTGAGCGTACATTTTGCGTTGTTTTGGTTGCACAACAACAACACTTCTTTTACCTCACTTATTCATTGTGTACCGTATTATAGTTCAGGATATAAATCTATCATTTTAATGTAAAAAAAAAGATTGAAAAGTACAAAGATAACGGGGCAATATATGCCAGTTTGTCCAAAAGTAATCTTTTGCTATCCTAAAAAGAAATACCATCACTTACTTTTATTGCACTCGCTTCAAGTGGTGTAATATTTGCCAAAACCAATACTGAATCAGCCTCGTAAATAGCTTTTTAAGTATCACTTCAATAATTGCCTGACTCCTGAAAAATATGAATTCCCAACCCAATGACCCATTTTTGGATTCTGATCACGGCGCGAAGCGGCTTGATAAATTTGTTTCTGTTTATATCGAAATAGACGCTATAAAAGCCATAATTCCTTTCTTGCTCACACATCAAATTCCCTTTTTTATGTCATCATCTGGCTTTCCGACTGAAACAGTGCCTGATAAAAAAGATACTATAGCTTTGGAAGAAAAACCAATATATGATATTTCAAAAAATAGAAGCGGTATTGAGCGGGTATTTCAAAAATACATCAGTGAAAACATAGAAAAAATACCTCCAAACGCAGTCACTATTGCAGAAGAAGCAGGGATAAGCATTTCTCGATTTAAGCCCCTTTTTAAGAAACAGTATGGTAACTCATTTTATCAGTACGCTATTGGAAAGAAGATGAAGTATGCTGCTACGTTGCTCCAACAAGGCTTCAAAGCAACCGAAGTATCTGATAAATTAGGCTATGCTCATCCTATCAAATTCAATAAAATGTTTCAAAAGCATTTTGGGATGACACCTCATAAATACCGATTAGGCCAACAAAAATAGAGATTATCCTTCCATCCACTCCTTGAATAGAGGTGCTTTCTCGCGGCTGATGAGGATTTCGTGAGTAGGCTCGGGATGAAGTACGAGTTTCAATTTCCCGTTGAAGTAGGTATGAATTTTCTGCACCGCCGGTAGGGCAGCAATGTATTGCCGATTGAGCCGAAAAAAGTGGGAAGGATTCAATAATTTTTCCAGTTCTTCGAGGGTATAGTCTACCAAAAACTGCCGATTGTCGTTTCTAACTAAACAAACTAATTCATTGGCTGTATAAAAATAAGCGATTTGTTCCTGGTGAATTGGGAGCAATTGGTCTTGCTGCTGCACTAAAAAACGGGTTTTGTACTTGCGTCCCGTCATGGGTAAACCATCCAATAACGACTGCATTTTAAGGGTATAATCAGTAGCGGAAAAAGTAAGCTGCGTTTCTTTGAATTTTTCGATGGCCGCCGCTATTTCGTAGGGCTTAATGGGTTTTAATAGGTAGTCTATGCTTTTGACTTTGAAGGCTTTTATGGCGTATTCGTCGTACGAGGTCGTGAAAATAATGGGGCTTTTTACGTCTGTTTCTTCAAAAATAGAAAAACTGAGGCCATCGGAAAGGTGAATGTCGGAGAAAATCAAATCGGGGGCCGGATGACTTGAAAACCAGCGTTTGGCTGCTTGGATGCTGTCTAAAACAGCCACAATCACCATAGTTGGGTCGGCTTTTTGAATGAGTTTGGTGAGCCGCTCGGCCGCCGGATATTCGTCTTCAATGATAAGTGCCTTCATAATTCCTCAAGTGGGGTGAATTCTTAGATTTTGTTTACTCCTTATAAAAAACCCGTTTGACCCGCTCGCTGATTCCCGTTAGAATTTCGTAAGGAATGGTATTGATTTGGTCAGCTAAATGGGTAATGGACAGGCTTTTGCCAAACACAATGACTTCGTCGCCTTCCTGAACGGTTACGCCTGTCACATCTACCATGGTCATGTCCATGCACACATTTCCTACGACCGGACATAGGGTTCCGTTGATAAGTACTTTGCCTACGCCTTTGCTAAAGCGGCGGTCGTAGCCGTCGGCATAACCGAGAGCAATGGTAGCAATCGAGGATTCTTTTTCCAAAATACCCATACGACTGTACCCGATGGTTTCGCCTGTGGGAAGGTGTTTTACCTGAGAAACGACCGTTTTGAAAGTTCCGATTTGCTGCAAAGACCCCTGTTCCAGACGATTTACTTCCACTCCATAAAGCCCGATTCCCAGCCGAACCATGTCCAGTTTGTACTCAGGGAAGCGAACGATGCCTGCTGAATTGAGAATATGGCGCAAAGGACGATACCCTAACGCTTCTTCTAATTGGGTCGAGCCTGTTATAAAACGTTCGTACTGTAATCGGGAAAAATCAGTATGAACAGCCTCGTCGGCTCCTACCAAATGACTGAAAATTGAGGCCACCTGTAAATAAGAGTGTTGCGTCAACTTCCGAATGAGTGCTGGTAGATCAGCATCGGTAAATCCTAACCGGTGCATACCCGTATCGAGCTTAATGTGTATTTTTCCCGAACTGGATTCCGGATCAGAAAGTTGTGATTCGTCGGAACGGAGGGAAATAAAGTCAAGCCATTCGTCCAGAATTTTGTGGCTGTAAATCTCCGGTTCCAGTTGATATTCAATGAGTTTTTCGAAGGTGGAAGGGGAGGGGTTCATAACCATGATGGGTAACTCAATTCCATTTTGGCGCAATAAGACTCCTTCGTCGGCATAAGCCACCGCCAAATAATCTACGCGGTGAAATTGCAACAATTGAGCCACTTCGGCACTGCCGCTCCCGTACGCAAATGCCTTGACCATGGCCATGATACGCGTGTCATTCCCTATTTGATTTCGGTAAAAATTGAGGTTATGAGTCAGCGCATCTAAGTTGATTTCCAGTACCGTTCCGTGCACTTTTTGCTGAAGACGATGGACGATGCGTTCAAATTGGAACGGGCGGGCACCTTTGATAAGCAATAAGGCATCTTCAAAAGAATCAAGAGATAATTTACTCAAAAAGGCGTCGGTAGTGGCAAAATAGTTTGCTTCAATACTGATAACGTGTGCATTGCGGGCAAACGCGTCGCCGATGGCAATGAGTTTTTGTACTCCCTTTTGTTGCAACAACGTGTTGATTTGACTGTATAAATCTTCTTCTTTCTGCCCCGTTTGAAGTAAATCCGATAAGATGGCTATTTTTTGCGAACGCTGTTCCTGCTGACCCAAAAAGTTAAGAGCAATGGTCAATCCTACCAGGTCATTGTTGTAGGTATCGTCAATGATATAGCATTTGTTGACGCCTTCTTTGAGTTCAAGCCGCATGGAAATGGGACGCAGGCGAGATACGCGCTGCCTGATTTCGGCAGAAGCAATATCCATGCTTAACATCAAAATCAGGCAATGAATAACGTTTTCAACCGAGGCTTCGTCGGCAAATGGCACGGAAAAGAGCTGATTATCATATATTTCTCGCTCCGACTTCATGACAATGTACGTTTGGTCATTGTCTTTGTGCCATTCCACCTGAACGGTACAATTTTCAGTCGTTCCCCAACTTATCAATTCACAGGTAGGGTTGACGGGTTGTAAAATCAGACGAATTTCTTCGCTGATGTCGGAATAATCAGCTCGATAAATCAGGCGTTTACACTGCGTAAAAAGACGAAGCTTTTCGGTGACTTTCTGTTTTCGGCTTATGAATCCTTCGTCGTGAGCGGAACCAATGTTAGTAAATATCCCAATCGTCGGACGGATAATTTCCTGAAGGGATTTCATTTCGTGCGGTTGAGAAATACCCGCTTCAAAGATTCCTAAGGTGTGTGTCTCATTGAGTTGCCACACAGAGAGAGGCACCCCTATTTGCGAATTGTAGCTTTTAGGGCTTTTAGTAATCCGAAAATCAGGGCTTAACAATTGCCCTACCCATTCTTTAACAATGGTTTTTCCGTTGCTGCCCGTGATCCCAATCACAGGAATGTCATAGTGGGCACGATGGCGCCTGGCTACTTCCTGAAGGGTTTTCAGGCTGCTGTCCACTTTCCATATCTGAGTGTTTTCAAAGGATTCTATTTTTTCTAAAATCTTGTCAGTGAGTGCTTTATGTTCTACTACAAACTGCCTGACTCCTTTTTGATATAATTCGGCAAGAAATTGATGTCCGTCGTGGTGTTCGCCTTTGATGGCAAAAAATAGGGTCTGTTGTGGGAAAACTAACTGCCTGCTGTCGGTCAGAAGATGTGTGGCAGTGGTATCAATGGGGGTATGCTTAAAATGAGTAACTGGCATTTTGAATCTGAAATTTCCGCCAAAATTAACGTTTCTGCCTGAAATACCATTCCGATACTTTTTGTGTATCTTTCGGAGAAATTATACCCTACTGAATGCAACCCGAAATTTACCTTGCCTCGCGAGATGCAATGTTGGCATCTATCATCGAAACCACTCCTCATTTTAAAAAAACGGAGTGGAACGAGGATGTGTATTTAGCACTTTTGGAGAGTATTGTGTCGCAACAAATTTCTGTCAAAGCGGCCGATTCTATTTTTGCATTTTGCAAAGTTTCGAGGGCTGTTTCCTGATCTCTATCCGCACCCGGATATTTTGCTTCTCCAAACCGACGAACAATTGCGCAGTGCGGGTCTATCGTTCCAAAAAATCAATTACCTCCGCAACGTGGCTACTTTTGCTTTGGAAAAAGGAATTGATTTTGCGCACCTTTCTTCCCTCACCGACGATGAAATTGTAGCCTATTTGACTCCTATCAAAGGAGTTGGGCGCTGGACGGTGGAGATGCTGCTGATGTTTGTCATGGATCGCCCTGACGTGTTTCCCATTGATGATTTAGTGATTCGGCAAAAAATGGTAAGAGTATGTCTAAAAATTAAAAGCGGTCAAATTGATAAAATGTTAAAATTGTAAAAAAATGAGAATTAGTCATAACTTGTGATTGTCAAAACATAAGTTATTATGGTAGTAGTAAAACTCAAATTTAATCGAGTACAGTTTACC
>NZ_JAIXST010000074.1 GCF_027484545.1 Runella sp.
GAATCCCTTTTTTTTTTTTTTTTTTTCACAACTCAGCATTGGGCTCGCGCGTACCCACATACGCAATCATGCGATTGTCAGGAATACCCAAATCATGGTGACGTTGGTATTCTTCAGTGTTCCGAATCGTCACCGAAATCATCACTTCGGAATCAAGACGATGCACCTTGGCCGCATCTTGGGCGTTGTAGGTGATGATGGCTGCGTAGTTATGCGCATGATTTTGTTTCACTAATTCAACTACTTTCTCAAAAGGAACGCTGCGCTTGACGTCAAGCGTAAACGTAACTTTGTCTTTACCCCACTTCAATACTTGTGCCAGAGTTGGAATTTTGTACACCGTCAGTGTGCCTTTATTATCTTCCAGTCGCAGCGATTGACAGTAGTCCCAAGTTACTTCCCGAATTTTGCCACTGCCCGTAGTGGTGCGTTCGAGGGCGTCGTCGTGCATCATTATCAGCATGCTGTCCTGCGTCATGGAAATGTCACATTCAATGATAACCGGCATTTGTTTGGCCAACCAGTCAAACGATTCGATGCAATTTTCGGGGTAACCGGCATAATCTCCGCCGCCCCGGTGCGCACTAATGAGCGGTGTTGAGGCCGATGAATACTGAAAGATTTCGCGCTTAACATTGCGCAAATACGTTTTGGGAGCACAACCGGAAAGGGCCGCGATAAAGAAAACTGACAGAAAACTTATTTTTTTAAACATAGAACTGAGGAGGATGTGTCTTTATAAGTACAAATAAACCAATAAACTGATATGTTTAAACAACTTCTTTCTGTTATGCTCCTTTTTGCCGCCTCCCTGACGGCTTCCGCCCAAGATACCCGCTGCTATGAAACCCGCATTTATTACACTCATCCGGGCCGATTGGAGGCATTATTGACCCGTTTTCGTGACCATACTACCAAAATATTTGAAAAACACGGCATGACAAACGTGGGCTATTGGGTGCCTTTGCACGAAGAGAACAAACTGATTTACGTGCTTTCGTACCCCGACCGTGCCGCTCGCGATGCTTCTTGGAAAGCGTTTGGTTCTGACCCCGAGTGGAAAAAAGTGCAATCTGAATCGGAAGTAAGCGGTAAAATTGTGGCGAAAGTCGAAAGTATTTTTATGAACGCAACCGACTTTTCACCCAAAATCAAAGATTCCAAAAGTAAAAAAGAACGCGTTTTTGAGTTACGGACGTATACTGCCAATGCGGGCAAATTACCCGATTTACTGTCGCGTTTTAGAGATCACACTCTTAAATTATTCAAAAAACACGGCATGACTAACGTGGCTTACTGGACGGTAAATGGCAAAGATGATACGCTGATTTACATTTTGGCGCACCCAAGTGAAGAAGACGGCAAAAAAGCATTCGATGCCTTCCGTGCCGATCCTGTTTGGGTAAAAGCACGTGATGAGTCGGAAAAAAATGGAAAATTAACGACCAAAGTGGAATCAGTCTACATGAAAGCCACTGATTTCTCAACGATTAAATAAAGTATACAAGTGTTTATTGAAGTCTGCGATAAAACCCATTTCTATTATGCTTAAACCGCTTTGTGGCCTTTTATTTTTAGCAGTGCTGGGATGCAATACCTCCCAAAAATCTAACAACGAGACCGTTGCTGACTCAACAGCGGTGGACAGCGTTGCAAGTACAGTTCCGAAAAAAGATTCGCTAAGTGTTTATTTGCCCGATATTAAAGCATCCTTACCCGAAGCCCAAACGGTGGAGGTAAAAGATGATCCGGTGTTTTTCAAAGCAAAATCGTACAAAGCGATTCCTTTGTTAACTGTTTTGGACCAATTTCTTCCTGCGTACAAGAGTTTGGATATCAAACAGACTCAAATTGTCTTTGAATGTGAAGATGGTTATAACCCTTCGATGGTATTAGAAAAAGTGCTGAGCAAAAAGGCTTATTTAGCACTTTCAGACGTGGACGCGCCCAAAGGGCAGGATTGGATCAATCCCAAAAAAGGCGACCATGAAATGAAGATAGCGCCATTTTACATCGTTTATACTGACGTACCAGCCAAAGATGTAACTTTCAAATGGCCATATAACTTGGTCAAAATCAGTTTGTCAGCGACGTCAGAAGAGTTGGCGGTTTTATTTCCCAAAGACGATGATACGCAGGTAAAAGGGTTTGAATTGTTTAAGGTCAACTGTTTGACGTGTCATTCGCTCAACAAAGTAGGTGGTAAAATGGGGCCGGAACTTAATTATCCGAAAAGTGTAACCGAATACTGGCAAGTGGACCAAATTAAGCACTTTGTAAAAGCACCGACTTCTTTCCGAAATGAGTGCAAAATGCCCGCAATCACGCACTTGACCGACAAAGAATTAGACGAAATTGTGAGTTATCTCAAGTACATGTCCAAACACAAAGTGTAGGAAATCAAAGTCGAATCCACGTTTCAGGCAATAAGTCCTTGGTATCAAATCGCTCCGTAGAAAACCATTTCTGCGGAGCGATTATTATTTTATCGGGATGCCGATTCAGCCAAGCACCCCACCAACTAAACGTACTGCTGACAATAATTTGATGTTGGCACGAGGCCATGAGTAACAAATCTTCGGGCGCCGAATTTCCCGCAACATACTGCGTTGGGAAATCCAATTGCACATTGGCCTTTGCCCATTCAATGTCGTCAGAAAAGATAAAAAAGGCAGGATTTACAATTCGTTTTACCAAACAGTCAACTGCTTTGTGGTAATAGCCGACTTCGCATGGCTTCAAATAACGATTTGCTCTTGAGGTTGTTATATAATCTCCCCGCCGAATATGCATACTCACCGAAGTACATTGATGGATGGAATGTTTAAGGGTTTCAACGTGCTTTGAAAGCAAAGCAATCGGCGTTAGATCCTCCCGAATAAGGTCTGCAATAGCTTCAAAATACTTCTCCGACTGCCAATACCCATCCAGATAAACATCATTCTGAAGGGATAAAACGGGGGAATAAAAATGAAAATGAGGCTCTTTGAAGTAGTTTGATGACCTATTTCTAAAAAGCTGTCCGACACTTCGAGGAAGAAAACCCAACTCGCCTGTCAACTGATTGATTTCCTGCTTGATAGCTTTCGTTGCCTGTATATTGAAAGAGTCCAATTCGTACGTTCGGTACGTCCAATCGTGGGGGGTATCCAACAAAGAAGTATCTAATTTCAAAACTGTTTGGTTCAAAACGGCCAAATGTCGCCCCAACGCATATTGAAAAAGTTGATTCCCAAGCCCTCCGCTCAATTTTACAATAATCATATTAAATCAAACCTTCGAACTTCATGAGTAGGAAGATAGAATTTTTTGTACCAAAAAATGGTATTGTTTTGCACTTTTCTCCCAACTATATCTTTCCAAGACTGCTTTTTTACCAGCCTTTCCCAATATTTCACAAAGTAAAGAGCCTTTCAAAAGTAACTCCAATTTTTCTTTAAATCCTTCCTGTGTACTGAAGCAAATTCCTCCTTCCAATTCCGACACAGCCCCCACATCTCGACACAGAAAAGGCAATCCTACCGCCATAGCATCCAACAACATTAGCGGTTGCACTTCGGTATGAGTAGCCGAAACAAAGACATCTGCCGCTCGATAAGCGGCGTGCAATTCTTCTTCATTCAATTTCTCAAACAAGAAAACAGTTTTGCCCAACTGCTTATCGGCGCTTTTTTTCAACTGCTCAGAAAATGCATTGAACTCGCTCCCTATCAACACCAAAGCAGTATCTGTCAAGCCCAATTCTATGAACCAACTCAGTAATTCACCCTGGCCTTTTGCAGGTTGAAAATTAGAAACACAAAGCAGAATTTTAGAAGCAGTTATCTGGTTTTCTATGCAAAAATCTACGGACGATTCCTGCAAAAAAGCAGGTCGTGCACCATTAGGAATTATGGAATAGTTGGTCATTCCCCGTTTTTTAGCCAAAATCACGTCCGACATTCGTTGTTTTTCTAATTTGCTGCTTAGAAAAACAAAATGATCAAATTTTGACATTTTCCAGGGAAAGATTGCTGCTGCGACCCGATTTTGCAACCACCACAGTCTTCCTTTTAAACCACTCAAACGCACGTTGAAATTTGTTCCATGACTTACCAAAACCGTTTTCCCTTTCAGCGGTAAAACCGGAATCGCCCAATCGGATACCCAATTGTGCCACCCATGAAAGAAAAACACTTCGGCTTCTGATGGTTTTAAAAGCAATTGGTATTCCGCTTTATTATCAATAGCAACTACCTTAAACGGCACAGTTATGGGTGCTTTAGTACGCGTTACGACCGTAACCTGATAACCCAATTGATGCAAGGCCAACGCCTGCCGGTAGGCCGCTTGCGCCACGCCGTGTTGTTCGGGATAAAACCCAAAGGCTGCGATAAGGATTTTTTTAGACAAGAGAGTCAATAGTTTATTTGCGTTCATTGCGAAAAACCGTTGCGTCCATTACGGTTAAAGGTTGGGGCGTAAATTTTAACCGCAATGGACGCAATAGAATCGCTGAGGGCGCAATGTGTTGATTAAACAATAAAATTAAACCAAATGATTTTTCCAAAACTTCAATTCTTCTTCA
>NZ_JAIXST010000140.1 GCF_027484545.1 Runella sp.
ATGGTTCGGAAAGTCTTGCTATTCTCAAAACGGTAGAAATTAACCATAAATGGCAACAGTTTTGGCAGCAAGCTGCTTAGATAACAAAATGCCACTTTTATTTACAATACCTAAAAATATAGGCGGTGGCGCAACTCAAACCCGCAACATTGTAAGTGGTGCCCGTAATATTGTTGGCAATCAGTGCAGCTCCTTGAAATACCTGATAACCCGTTACGCCCACGTTGTCGGTTGCACTCGTCCAAGCCAATGTCAAACCCGACGAACTCACATTGGAAATGGCCAGATTAGCAGGGGCGGTGGGTGCTTGAGTATCGGGCGCAGAAGTTCCGGAATCAAAACGGATATAGTCAAAATAAACGGTCGGACTGTTTCCTGAGTTATTTTTTATGTTAATGCGTTTGATGACCGATGGATTGCCCAAATCGCTCATGGTAACGGTGAATTCTTTCCACTGATTGGCTACAGTCGTTAGAAATACCGAAGTACTTTGCGCGCTGCCGTCATCATTTTGGGTACTGAAATCAAGGCTGTTGGCACTGGTACTGTAGGCCCAAAACTTAATGACGGTGTTGGCAGCGGGAGTAATAAACGCATTTTTACGTAACGAAAACCCGCCGTATCCGCCATAATCAACCTTCACCGAGTTAATTCCTTCGGCAGCCGTTGGCGAAGTGGTGTTGAAATACCGATACGCGCTCCATGACCAATCTTCCCAACTAGAATTCAGGTTATCATCGTACACGATTTCACCCGTTGGGCAAGCGTTGGTCGTGATGTTTACTGAATTGCTGCTTGCAGACAAATTTCCTGCGGCATCGGTTACTTTTACCGTAAATGAATAGGCGGTATTGCAAGTCAAGCCTGTTACGCTCATGCTTGTAGCAGTCGTCGTCGTCAACAAAACTCCCCCTTTAAAAACCTGATAACCCGTCACGTCCACATTATCAGATGACGCTGCCCAAGAAAGCAGGGCACTCGTGGTAGAAATAGCAGAAGCTACTAAGTTGGCAGGCGCCGTTGGTGCCTGTGTGTCGCAGATAGGCGTAATGGTACTTGCCGAATTGCTTGCTGCCGAGAGGTTTCCGGCAGCGTCTTTGGCTTTTACCGTAAATGAATAACTCGTATTACAAGTCAATCCGGAAAGTACGATGGAATTGGTAACTGAAGAAGATAACAGCGTTGCTCCGTTATAAATGTTGTATCCCGTTACGCCTACATTATCCGTTGAAGCAGTCCAGCTAAGGGTAGCAGCGTTGGAAGTAACGTTTGATGCCGTTAAATTAATCGGAGTTGTAGGGGCTTGGGTATCGGGCGGTAGGTTACCATAAATAGAAGGCGGACGAATCGAAGTATTCTGAATACTGTTGGGGTCAGTTACGGCAGTTGCCTGCCCCCAAGTATTTGACCAGCTTCCAAAAGTTCCATTGGTAGTTACGTCAAAATTATTGGCACAACCTCCCGTACCGTCCTGCACGGCTCCCCACGTCCAGACCAGCCAACCTATCTCGTTGGTTTGGCACTGTTGCAGTACCCAACTGTAAGGAATAGTCGTACTGCAATCCCAACCTACCTGCTGTGGGCCATCTCCTATCATAAATGGGATGTTGTTGGCAACTACGGCATTAAAGACGTTGGTAAAACGGGTTTGCAAATTTTGCGTAACGGCGTCTTTCCAGTACGGATGCAGCGAAAAAAGAATATTATGTTGGGAATCACTTTGTAAAATGGCGTTCCAGGTATTCAGAATTGAATTTTCGTTTTGACCGTAGCCATCGGCATCAATAATAAACGGAATGGTATAACCTACTCCGCGAAGTTGCGCCACAGCATCTATGTAAGCCGTTTGGTACTGAGCGTCGGTGGTATTGTTATCCCCGGCTTCGTTGGCGATATTGAGTAAAACCCATTTTTTGTATTTGTTGATGGCAGCTATGATATCCGCCCGTTTCCAGTAGTTCAGGCACGTTTGCAAATTGTAGAGATTACCCGTTATATCGTCCAATTGCACGATCGGGATTATTTTATTGGAAATGCAATTACCCAACAGCGCGTCCAAATCCGCCGCTGAGCCGCCGGTATTCCATACAATCCAAACACTGTTGGCACCGGTTTGCGCAATTTGGGACAAAATAGTAACTCCTTGTTTATCAGCCGAGTACACAAACATTTCGTTTACTCCGCGCAAAACTACTTTTTCGCCCACGGCTGAGTACAAATACCGGCCATTGACATACATAGTGGTGTTGGGTTGAGCCATAGCGGTCAATCCTGTCAGCAAGTACACACTGACAAATAGAAGTGATAAAAACCTTTTCATAAAGTTGAGAATTAAAACGTGAAAAATGCACTTTCGCCTGAGAAAAGGCTCGAAATTGAGCCTTTCACAAACGAGCTTCAAGGTAGCTAATTAGGCATACAAATTACACCTTTATAATGATTTTTTTCTTATACATCACATACAGAATCACAAACCAAATCGTGATAAAAGTAAGTGCCCCGGCGAGCGAAGCGTTGTACTCATTTTGAAACCAAACGCCGATAAGATTTTCCTGCATCCATTGTTGTGAAGTGATGGGTCCTTCGGGTGTCTCCACTTTGATAAGTGCCAACGTACGCGGAATAATGCCCGACAGAAAAAATACGGTTATGGCATTAACGCCAAAAGCCACAAAGGGCGCGGTCCAACGGCGATAGCCCTGCACGTCTATCAACCAATAACAGGCCGCTAAACCCACCATAGCCCATCCGCCAGCATAAAGCACAAACGAACTTGTCCAAAGAGATTTGTTGATGGGAAAAACGATATCCCAAATCAAACCGCCAACGACTAAGGCATTCCCCGAAAGAAACAGCCACGTTATTTTTTCGGCCACGGGTTTCTCACTTCGCAACCATTGCCCCGTCAACACGCCCAACAATCCCGTTCCAATCGCAGGAATGGTGCTGAAAATTCCTTCTGGGTCCCATACTTTGGCTGATTTCCACAAATGGGCCGTAGTCAAAAGACCGCGATCAACCCACGCACCGAGGTTGGTAGTGGGTTCTAAATTGGCATAACCTACGTCAGGAACAGGAACGAAAGTCATCAATAAATAATAACTGACAAGCAGTATCGCCGTTAGTATAATTTGCGTTTTTCGGGTGGTTTTGATAAAAATAAGGGAACAAATTAGGTACACAAGCGCAATGCGTTGTAAAACGCCAGGAATCCTAACGGTTTCAAAATTGAATTTGGGATACAAATTCAGGAACAAACCCAATCCAAACAAAATCGCACTTCGTTTGATGATTCTCAGGACAGAAGGCTGGTTTTTCCCCATTGCAAAGGCAATGGACACGCCCACAATAAACAAAAAGAAAGGAAAAATGAGGTCGGTAGGCGTGCAGCCGTGCCAATGAGCGTGAAGCAAAGGAGGATAAACATGCCCCCAATCGCCGGGATTATTGACCAAAATCATCGCAGCCACAGTGAGGCCACGAAATACATCCAAAGACAGTAAACGGTTTTGCATAGAAAAAGGAAGGGTTTTGCTATGCAAGATAAAATTTTCAGTTGAGATTACCTCCTACTGGCAGTCCGCTGGGTACGCGTTTAGGAATTGTTCGGTCAAATTGGTCGTCATTCAACGTATTCAGGAACTCCACAATCAACGAAATATCTTTGAAATCCACTTTCAGAAGTTCTATGATGGGGTCAATTTGTGGTTTCCCAACGAGTGGATTGCGAATTTTATCGCCTGCCAAATCTTCGTAAAATTCCAGTACCTGCTCCAACGTTTTGAGTTTTCCGCTGTGCATGTAGGGGGCGGTAAAACGTAAATTTCGGAGGCTCGGCGTTCTGAATTTATATTGATTGTCTACACCCGCATCCGATTGTGTTAACTTCTCATTATCAGGCACGCCCAGCGCGTGAACTTTATAATCTGACAGCATCGGACCATTGTGGCATTTGGCACAACCTGATTTTAAAAACACCTGCATTCCATCTATTTCGTTGATGGACAATGCACTCCTGTCTCCGCGCATGTATTGGTCAAAACGTGAATTTCCTCCCACCAACGTTCGCTCATACGCCGCAATGGCTCGGGATAAATTCTGACTGTTAATAGCATCAGACGTGGAAAATGCTTCCTGAAAAAGATGACGATATTCAGCAATCTTCTTTAGACGATTCACCACGCTGTCGAGTGCGGCTTCTTTTACATACCGATGTCCGCGCATTTCCTCAAACGATTTTATGGGCTCTAATGATTGATTTTCAAGGCCTTTTGCCCGAATGTCCCAAAACATCGGTGCATTAGAAGCATCAGTAGAACCAGTCAACGTAAGACCGTTGAAGGCAGCGTTGAGAATTGTTTGGGAATTACGCTTCACAAAAGGAATGTCGCCCAGCGTACTAAAATCACGGTTGCTTCCCGTACCGCGCCCATTTACTCCAATAGAAACTTCCAGACTTTCGGCAAAACCAAATTCAGGATGATGACAGGTAGCACAGGCCACATCTTTATGCCCTGATAAAATGGGGTCGAAAAACAACAGGCGTCCTAATGCTACTTTTTCGGGGGTGGAGGGATTATCGGCAGGAACAGGCACTTCGGTAGGTAAAGCCGCCAATTTGGCTATATCATCTTCGGGCAAAGCGGGCGTTTTTTCCTGCTTACTTTCACCTGTACAGCTTATATGCATTGCTGCCAGCCATGCGCCAACCGCCAAAATCAATAAGCTATATCGGAGTGTCATCATTGCAGTACATTAGTAACTACAAGAGTATGACTTTGGTAACTGCCTAAAAATGACATCAATCAATCTTATACGATACAAACACAACACGCTTACTGTCAGGTGACCAGCAAGGCGCACTCAGCGCTCCCTGCCCTCCCGCAAAGGGCTCAGTCAAATCCTTTATTTGCTTTGTTTTCAGATTCAACAACCGCAATTTCACCTCTTTTCCCAAAGGATGTTTGCCTTTTTGATCATCTAAATACGCCATGTACACAATCCATTTCCCGTCAGGGCTGGGATGCGCGTACCAATTGTCATACTCGTCGCTCGTCATTTGTTCCTGCTCGGTGCCGTCAGGTTTCATCCGATACAACTGAACTCGTCCCGTGCGGTGAGAACTAAAATAAATCAATTTGGAATCGAAACTGTATTCGGGCGCATCGTCGAGACCGGCAGCGTCTGTGAGGCGCAATTCATCACCTCCCGCCGTCGGCAATTTATAAATGTCCCATTCGCCGTTGCGCTGTGCCGTGTACAAAATATTTTTCCCCGAACGGCTCACCCCGTGCCAAAACGAAGGCGATTTTTCCGTGAGTAAGGTAGGAGTTCCTCCTTCAACGGGTACTTTAAAAACTCGTGAATTGTTGGTAATTCCTGCCCGAGTATCGTTATGACTAAAAAAAACACTTTTCCCGTCGTAGCTTATTCCGTGGGCGTTGTTGCAGCGATTGGCAAAATCCGTATTGATTATTCCCAACAATTCTCCTTTTAGGGAAATTTTTTCCAAGGCCCCTTTTCGGTTAACAATAAAGAATTTGCCATCCCGCGACCAGTTGGGCGACTCCATCAGGGTCATTCCCTTTTGAATTATCTGCCTTTTCCCATTTTTAATATCAATGATTTCTAAATTGCTCGTTACTTTCGATTGGCAAAAAGCAAATTGGATACTGCACACATACATCAAAAGGGAAAAGTTTCTCATAATTCAAGGGTTTTATTCAAAGTTCAAATTTTCGGCGATTTATCAGCCATTCTGCCACCAACAGATTAGGAACCCAGCACAGCCAAGCCACCGCTCGGTACATATCATGAAAAGAAAAATGCAGTCCAAAAGTACCCAACGGAAGCCAAATTCTTAGCGTAACAGCCGCCATCGTACAGGCATAACTGCGTACCATCCAGCGTTTGTGGCTTTCCAAATCTTTTGCCCGAATAGCTTGATAAGCCCGGAAGGTCGTAAAAAACCAAGCAATGGCTAACGCGGCAAACCCTGTTTGCGCTACCAAGCCCTCACTTGCATAAAAGGCTGCATAAAAAGCACAAATACTTCCGGCTAAAATAGCGAAAACGTAGATTTTCCCTATCCCGCGATGAAGTTTCAAATTTCGATGACGGAAATTTTTCAAAAACTGAAAAGGTCCGATGGACAATGCCAAAACCCCACCTATGATATGCCCATAAAATCCAATCTGCCAGGGCCATTGCGAAACAATCTCCTTTCCTTTTTGGCTTAAAATGAGTGTGCCAGTATCAAAATTCAAATACTGCATAGCGTAAATGCTAACGCCAAAAGCAAAGAAAAAAAGCAAAATACGGCGTACGCTTCGGGTAAGGGTTTCCATGCTGCTCTTCTGCCGTTAATCCCACGTCAACTTGTACTTCAGCGAAACAAGCCCAGTACCATATACTTTACTGTCAATCAGCGTCAACCACTTTCTTTCTTTAAGGTGTCTGAAAAGAGGTTTCCCCGAGCCCAACAGAATAGGATGAATAGAGAGCCACACTTCATCCACTAACCCTAAATTCATTAATGTGTTGGTCAGTTCAGCTCCGCCAAAAAGCCAAATATTTTTCCCGGGTTGGTTTTTTATTTTCCTCACCTGCGCCTCAATGTTGCCTTTAATTAATCTCCTGTCAGATTTGAATTCAGGCAACGTATTGGAAAATACGTATTCTGTTAACTTTGGCAGCCAATTTTTCTCCCCTTCGTCAGCCAATGCAATTTCGTAGGTTTTACGTCCTACAAACAAAGTATCAATGTGTTTAAAAAAATCGTTCAATCCATAATCCTGGTCGGTAAAACACCAATCATACTCCCCATTGGGACCTTCGATAAACCCATCTAAACTAACCGCAAGTCCTAAAATAACTTTTCTCATGGTATTAAAATGAACTATTTAGAGTGAAATGCAGACGAACATGACTCGACCGTTTATCTTTTTCTTTTTTCGTTTTTTTGTGAAATAATGTTGTTGTAAGCAGTACTAACGCCTTCCATAAATGCTGACTTTTTAACAAGATTGAGGTCAACGTGCGTCCATCCTAATTGTCCCCATTTGTTAGGAACGGGATAAAAAGAGCCATCCTCGCAAAAAATCGTTTGTTGTTCGGGCGTCAGCTTCAAGGTCACCCACTTGTTATCAATGTTGAAAGTAGCAAAAATCTTGCCTTTAATCTTATAGGCAGACTTGTCAAAATGAGGCTCTTCCGTAGCTTCAGGCATCGAAGTCAAAATTTCGTGGGCATTTTCCAAATCAACCATGTATGATATTGTCAATTTCCAATTGTCGATTTAGTAAGTAAAAAAAATTGCCTTATTACTTATCGCTGTGCAAATTTGCCGTGCGACGGTCCGATCTTTGCCCACTTGTTTTTACTTCTCCAAATCTCGAAAATAACGCAGCGTTTGTCCATAATCCAGCCCCATCACCATGCCTTTAATCGTCATACTAATGCGCTTGGTTTTGGTTTCTATTGTTTTGGCAGATTCAATCCACTTGCTATAATAGTTTTGATGGCTTAGCGGCAGTTTATTAAAATAAGCCAAGGCTTTAGGCTCATCTTCCAAACAAGCCAACAAATCAGCCGATTGCGGAAGCGGGTCGGTATCTATTTCGAGTTCTACCTGAATCATAGTCCCTTCTTTTTTATGAATTCCACGACGCATCTCTGCATTGACAGGAATGATAAAACCTCCGTCGCCCATCGGTATAAGCGCGACTAACTTAATGGAAAACGCATCCAATTTGCCTTTGACTCGATACGATGTACGGACGTTTGGGTTGATTTCGTTGGCTATATCCACCGGGATTTCAAAATAGGTCCAACCCGTTTTTTCGCCTTTTTTATCAAACTTTTGCAGTAGCGCTTTAAAAGAAACCATTCCGTTGAAATTGAAATCTGCCGCCAATTTATCCATTATTTTGTTTATCAGTTATATGGATTTATTTAACCATATAACAAATATAAGGCCATATAAGTTTATAAAAAACTGAATATCAGCACCTTATACTCACTTATATGCCTTATATGGTTGCAGCATTTACTTTACCAGCAATTTTCTCATTTCTTCGAGCAACATTTGCCAGTTGTTTTCTGAATGGGCAACCGCCGCTTCGTCCTTCATATTGTCTTGCGTTACCGTTACCTGCGTGCCCCCGTCAACTGCCTCTACAATGTATTCAATAGTAGCGTAGTTTTCTGGAATGTCTTCCGTACAGCTGAACGAACTCCAATAATTATAAGAGAGATACTGCTCCGATTCAAATTTCAGTACGGTACCTTTATCTTCGTAGGCCACGCCGTCCCATACGCCCGTAAACCGAATCGGGCCTCCTTCTTTCCAATCCGTGATTAAATGGGTACCAAAAAAGTACTCTTTCACTACTTCGGGATTTGTGAGGGCATCCCATACGTTAGAAACGGGTGCGTTAATAATGGCGGATGTTTTCAGGGCTAATTGATTGCTCATGTTTGTTGTTTAGTTTACATGGCAAAGTAAATATCCTCCACTGACAACCCTATGTCAGTGCCATTCGCATTTCCTGAAGTTTTATAAAGGTATTGAGATCTTGGTGCGGAGATTTGCGAAAAGTCTCCTGTGTATTGATGAGTTTTTGAATCCATGACACCTTAAAATCGCGGTATTCGAGTCGATACCAACACCACCCTATGACGTGCCAAGCCATCGAATAAAAGATGATACCAATCGGCTCTATTTCCCGAACGCTCGTTTCCTGATTCACATTTTGGTATTTGATTTGGAGTATCGTCTGATTGGTAATTGAATTTTGAATTTCGGACAAATAATCAAAATTATGGTTGGGACAGGAGACGCTCGTAAATAGCCTGTTTTCCAAATGTTCGACCCGTTCTTTCTGCGAATTTTTGAGGATTGACTTCACTTTATTGAGCGCCGACCGGTAATGTTTGCTGATGGATTTGTCCGTAAAACGCTCTACAATCGACTCTACCAGCACCAAAGCATTGGCTTCTTCGCTGCTGAACGTGACAGGAGGCAAAAAATAACCCTGCATCACGTAATACCCGCGATTGGGCTCAAAACCAATGGGAATGCCGATTTCGTCAAGGGCTTTCAGGTCACGATACACAGTACGAATGCTCGTTCCAAATCGTTCGGACAGTGTTTCAGCAAGTGTGTATTTTCGCGATTGCAGAGAAATAGCGATGGCCAACAAGCGGTCTATGCGGTTCATGGCGAGGGGCAGAATTATTCATTTTCAAAAATATATAAAAAAATTCGACTCTTTTGTCCTGTTTCTTTTCCGTCGTTCGTCATTCGTACAAATTCAATAATTTCGTTCATAAAAAACACAACTTACTATGAACAAGTACATGCTCGCTTTCTGGAATGCCATTCCGTCAGAACAGGATTTCGCTCAACTGTCACCTGAAGCTATACAGGCAGAAATTCAGAAATGGAACGATTGGATTGGAGGAATTGCCGCCCAGGGCAAGATGATTTCGGCCGCAGGTCTGTATCCAACCGGCAAAACGGTTTCGGGGTCTAATCACGTCATTACCGACGGGCCTTTTACAGAGGGAAAGGAAATTATTGGCGGCTTTATGATTCTCACCGCCGACACCATCGACGAAGCCGTAGAATTATCCAAAGGCTGTCCCATCTATGATTCTGAAGGAAGAGTAGAAGTACGTGAAATTCAAAAATTTTAACTGATTTCTGGAATGACGGAAGTCAACCGATTGGCAGAGCATCTTTTTCGGCATGAGTCGGGGAAGATGCTCGCCGTCATCACTCGTTTATTTGGATTTCCTAACTACGACATTGCCCGTGATGTAGTACAGGACACCCTATTGGCAGCCATGCAACATTGGAAACTGAACGGCATCCCCGATAATCCGACGGGATGGCTGTATGCTACGGCCAAAAACAAAGTTCTCGACCGTTTGCGCCGCGAGAAGTTTTTTGCCGAAATCAGTCCCAACATTGCCCATCAACTTGAGTCAGAACAACAAATGCAACTCCACATCGACCACCTGTTTCTTGACCACGAAATCGAAGACAGTCAACTTAGGATGATGTTTGCGTGTTGCCATCCGAGTTTGCCTCCCGAAGCCCAGATTACGCTTATTTTACGAACCCTTTTGCGGACTGACCATTCCTGAAATTGCAAAGGCTTTTTTATCCAACGACGAAACCATCAACAAGCGCCTTTACCGCGCCAAAGACAAAATAAGAAGTACTCCTATTGAACTGGAAGTGCCTACGGGCGACGAGCTTCTGCCCCGTTTGGATGTGATTTTGAAAGCTATTTATCTTTTGTTTAACGAAGGTTACAATTCTGAGAACCCTGGCCAACTCATCAAAAAAGAGCTTTGTGAGGAAGCCATACGACTGGGAATTTTATTGAGTCAACACCGTTTTACCAATGTTCCCAAAACATCGGCGCTGCTCTCCCTGATGTACTTTCAGGCGTCCAGGTTGGAGGCGCGTCAGGACGAAGAAGGAAATATTATCTTACTGGCGAATCAAAATCGCCAAAAATGGAACCGTGAGCGAATAGAAAAAGGCGTTGAATTTCTACCCTTATCGTGTACCGTCAGTTGGAATATATCCAAACCAAAGATCTGGGTTTTACCAAAGAAGCGATTATAAATATTCAGGGTGCAGGTTTTTGGGGAAATAAAACCAAAACATTCAAAGGCGAAATTCGGGCTATTTCGGGCATCGTAAGCGTAGCCGGTGCAAATACTTCTCCCGCCGATAAACAGGGGGGATATTTTGGAATAACCTTCCGAAAAGACGGAGAAAATGAAACCGTTACGGGTAAAGGTGCAGTGGTGGATGACCAATACCTCCAAACCATGAAGATTTCTCTGTTAGCCGGGCGCCCCTTTGAGAAAAACTTCAATGATTCGCTCTCGGTCATTCTTAACGAAGAAGCGGTTCGGGAATTGGGATTGGCAGACCCCGTAGGTAAAACCATCATCACCCCCGACAATTTGGTTCAGCCCAATGGAATTCCTGTTTTTTATAAAGTGATTGGAGTAGTTAAAAACCTCCATTTCAGTTCTTTGCGCGACAAAATTTCCCCTCTTTTTCTGCTCAATGATCGATTGTTTGGACAAGCAAATAATCAGTTGGTCATAAAAATTGAATCACAAAATCCTAAAGCACTCATCAGCCAAGTAGAAAGTATATGGCAACGGTACTTACCCAATCAGCCTTTTCATTTTTCATTTTTAGACGCCGATTGGCAAGCACTCTATCAGTCGGAACAGGTATCCGAACGAATTTTTGGCGTGTTTTCACTGCTCGCTATTTTTATTGCTTGTATGGGTTTGTTGGGTTTGGCAATTTACATCATCCAACAACGCACCAAAGAAATCGGAATCCGAAAAGTATTGGGAGCGTCTGTATTTGGAATTACGGCTCTGTTGTCCAAAGATTTTATCAAACTGGTATTTATCGCCATCCTGCTTGCCGTTCCGGCCGCTTGGTACGCCATGCACCAATGGTTGAACAATTTCGTCTATCGCATCGACATTGAGTGGTGGGTATTTGCAGCTGCCTCCCTCATCGCCATATTCATCGCCATTGCAACCGTTTCATTTCAGTCCGTCAAGGCCGCGCTGATGAATCCGGTAAAATCATTGAAATCGGAATAAAATTTAGGGAAATGGAACAAGGAGAAACGGAAACCGTATTTTTTCTCCGTGTCGCACGGGCGACCCCGTCCTTGTTCCATTCATCCCTTTTCCAAATAAAAAAAACATGCTTCAAAACTATCTCAAAATAGCCATTCGTAACCTTGTCAATAATAAGGTTTTTTCTTTTATCAACATCGCTGGGTTGGCGGTGGGAATGGCGGTGTGTCTTTTGATTGTGCTGTTTATCAAAGACGAACTGCGTTTTGATACCTTTTTCAGGAAAACGCCGCAAATCTATCAGGTCAACATTGACGGAAATTTTGGCGGCTCAGAGTTGCTGGGAGGTTATACGCCACCGCCTGCGGGCAAAACGTTAATGGCCGAATTCCCTGAAATAGAAACTTATACGCGTACCTTTCAAATCATGGATTTGGTGGTAAGTCACGAACAAAATGGCAAAAAGGACCATTTCTTTGATGAGAAAAACATCATGGCCGTTGATTCCAACTTTCTGGAAATCTTCGACTTCTCACTCCAAAAAAGCAACGCCGCTACCTGTCTGCAAAACACGGATGATGTAGTCATTACTGAAACAATGGCCAAAAAATACTTTGGCGACAGCGACCCTATCAATCAGGTGCTTTTATTCGGCGAACGGCCACGGAAAGTCACGGCGGTATTGAAGGATATTCCAAGCCAGTCTTCGATGCAATTCGACTTTTTGGTCCCTATCCGCAGTGTTAAATTTGTCAGTTATTTTGACTGGAGCTGGGTATGGCTCAACGTGAGTACGTTTGCGGTACTCAATGATAAAATTGCTCAAAACCCCGAGCGAATTCGGCAATTGGAAGCTAAATTTCCCGCCATGATTCGCAAACACGCCCAATATGCGTTCAATCGCATTGGACAACCGTATGACGAATTTATTAAGAAAGGCGGCAAATGGGAGTTTTTTCTACAGCCTTTTCAAGATGTTCACCTTCATTCGGGCAAACTAAGCGTATTTTATGAAAACACAGGCGACATCAGGCAAGTGTATATGTTTGGCATTGTTGCCATCTTTATCATTCTGCTGGCCTGCGTCAATTTTATGAATCTTTCAACGGCTCGCTCGCTCAAATGGGCCAAAGAAGTAGGCGTCCGCAAAACACTCGGCTCTTTTCAGAATAGCCTCATCAAGCAATTTTTGGCCGAATCGTTGTTGTATAGCTTTTTGGCTACGGTCTTGGCATTGGTAATTATCTCCGCAGCATTGCCGTGGTTTAACAAAATATCAGGTAAGACCATTGCTTTTAACGCTCTTTTTGACGATGGATTCGGATTTTTCATTGTTTTGCTCATGCTCACTACGGGCGTGCTGGCGGGAAGTTATCCTGCCTTTTATCTGACTTCGTTCAAACCCATCGAAGTATTAAAAACGAATTCAATTAAAACGGGCATTGCTCATTTATTGGTAAGAAACGGATTGGTCGTTTTTCAATTTGCGGTCTCTACGGCGTTGATTATCTGCACGATTGTGGTCTTTCAACAACTGAGTTTTACACAAAACAAAGATTTAGGATTGACAAAAGAAAACGTCATTGTCATTCCTAATGCACAGCGTTTGGACCAAAGTCAGGAAGCATTCCGACAGGAAATTGCTCGTATTCCCGATATTATTCATACTTCCATCAGTACCAACGTGCCGTTGAGCGCCGGTTTTGGCGATTTCTATCTTCCTGAACAACATACGGGCGACAAGCAGATTGCCAAAGACCTGACGCTTTTCTCCTTCATGACAGACGATGCTTTTATCAAAACTCTTGATATTAAGCTTACGAAAGGCCGCAATTTCTCTAAAGAGTTTAGCGATTCGACTTCGGTTATTTTGAATGAAGCGGCGGTGAAGAAAATTGGCTGGAAAGACCCTGTAGGAAAGTACATATACTTAACTCACAGAGGTTTGCAAAACCAATTTTGGAGTTTTGATGATTTGAAAGTTCTTAGATTCAAGGAGTAAATGCAACTTTTAAAGAGGGCAAGAGAAGTAATATTTTTGAGA
>NZ_JAIXST010000300.1 GCF_027484545.1 Runella sp.
CAAAGGTGGACTAAAACAGGTTTGCAACAAGTAGCTAATATTAGGGTCGCTTTTAAAAACAATCAGTGCAATAAAGTAACCGATTTAATAAAAATGGCGGCTTAATAAACTTGTCCTACACCCAATTCTTTTCTATTCTCTTCGCTTTGGTTTTACTGAAAAATAGTGCTTTTGCTCAGGAATTTGATTTGCTGCTGCGCGGCGGCAAAATCGTGGATGGTACGGGAAATGCGTGGTTTTATGGCGATGTGGGCATTAAAAACGGTAAAATTGCCCGAGTCGGCCAGTTCCCCAATGCTACTGCTGCCAAAACCTTGGATGCCAAAGGATTGATTGTTTGCCCGGGCTTTATCGACGTTCATACCCATATCGAAGAAGACGAGTTTAAACGTCCTACGGCAGATAATTTTATTTATGACGGCGTTACGACCGTAGTGACGGGCAATTGCGGTTTGTCTAACGTAGATTTAGGGCTGTATTTCAGGCAGTTGGACAGCGTCAAAACCTCCGTCAATGTAGCGTCACTCATTGGCCATAACGATGTGCGTAAGGCCGTGATGGGAACGGTCAATCGCCCTTCCACTCCCGAAGAGCAGCAAAAAATGGAAGCCATTGTCGAAAAAGCCATGAAAGACGGTGCCGTGGGGTTGGCAACGGGCTTGATTTATGTGCCGGGTACGTACTCCAAAACCGAAGAAATTGTGGGTTTGGCCAAAGTGGCTGCTCGTTACGGTGGCGTGTATGCTTCGCACATTCGTTACGAAGGCGACGAAGTACTGAAGGCCATTGATGAAGCCGTAGAAATTGGCCGACAGGCTACGATTCCGATACAGATTTCGCATTTTAAGGTCAGCGGTCAAAATAACTGGGGCCGCTCGAAACAAACCATAGCCGCCGTAGAAAGTGCTCGTCGCGAAGGCATAGACGTCACCATTGACCAATATCCCTACACCGCCAGCAGTACTGGATTGAACACCTTGCTGCCGAGTTGGGCTTTAGCGGGAGGATTGGATTCTATCAAAGCACGGGTAAATGACGCGGCCATTAGGCAACGCATGATAAAAGAAATGGTGGCAAGCCTCAAACGCCGTAAGCAGAAACATTTCACCTACGCAGTAGTGGCTAATTATGATGCTGATACGTCTTTGAACGGTAAAAACATGGAAGAAATCAATCTGCTAAAAGGCCGCAAACACAAAGCCGAAACCATCATGGAAATGGCCCTGAAAGGTGGTGCCAGTATGGTATTTCACGGCATGGGCGATTGGGATGTGGAAAACATCATGCGTTATCCACAAAATATGTTTGCTTCCGATGCATCCATTCGGGTCTATAATTTTGGAGTACCGCATCCGCGCGGTTATGGTACCAATGCCCGCGTGTTGGGCTATTACGTACGACAAAAGAAAATCATTCCTTTGGAAGAAGCCATTCGCCGTATGACTTCTTTACCGGCACAAAAATTCAAACTCGCCGAACGCGGACTTTTACAACCCACTATGGCGGCTGATGTACTCGTTTTTGACGAAAACACCATCATCGATGCCTCTACGTACGATCGCCCGCACCAATATTCACGCGGGATGAAATACGTCATTGTCAATGGGGAAGTAGTGGTAAATAACGAAAAGCATACGGGCCTGCGGAGCGGAAAAGTGTTGAGGATGAAACTATAAAACCGTATTTTACTACTGACTATAGCTGCGACCCGTTTTGGTTCGGATGTGAATTCGATATACCACTGGTGTGACGACTTTAGGGTCATCCAGATGTGCATTTCCGGTAAGTCCTGGTTTTTCATCGGCAAATAGGGGGACTTTTCGGCGGTTGAGTAAGTAAATGGCGTAATCTCGCTCATTGCCTTGTAATTCTTCAAATTCTCCTTCGATCATTACGCTTTGCCAAACGCCCGGGCTAACCATTTCGTCAATTTCAAAAGCCACGTTAGGGTTTTTGCGCAACATTCGTGTTTTAGTGCCTTCGCGCGTAATGCCGTAGATATAAAGTCCGTCAAAGTGGTACATCACTGGCTCAATCAGTACATGATTATCAGCGGCGCAGCCAATGCGTCCAAAATACTGATTGTTCAGCAAATGATCTATAACGTCAGTAGTAAGCTCCTTTAGCATGATTGACAACTGATTAACAGGATTTGACTTATTTTAAATATCGGTATTTATCAGGTTGATTATCAGTTAAAAAAGGGGAAAATAAAATGATAAAAATCATCGGGAGTGTCAGTTGTTACCATTAACTAAATTGGTTTAGGTAGGATGAGAGAAAATTAGCAAATTCGCACCATTATAGACAGAGTTTTCGGAGATTTTTTTATGAGAGTTCGATGGAGTATCATTTTGCTGTTGTGGAGTTTTGGGTCAGCATTATACGCCCAAAACAAGATGGTAGATAGCCTGCGACATTGGTTGGCTGTCCATCCTGCACAAGACAGTACGCGGGTTGTAAACCTCCACCGCTTGGCGTATCGGCTTTCGGAGATAGATCAAACATCGGCTTGGCGCTATGCCAACGAAGCCAATCAGTTGGCAAAAAAACTCAACAACAAAGTTAATTTGGGACAAAGCTTTATTAACTACGCCATTTTGGAGTCGTTGGAGGGGAATTATGCCAAAGGACAGGAACATTACCTGAACGCCTTGGAATTGTTTGAGCAAACAGGTTGGGAACGCGGTAAAGCCATCTGCCTCAATAATATTGCTGAAAACTATAAAGTGATGAATCAGCTTGACAAATCACTTGATTATACCTTTCGGGCATTGGAGTTGAATAAAAAGAAGCAGGAAAAGCGTGGTATGGCCGTAAACCACGAGCAAATAGGGGAGTTGTATCGTCGTAAAGGTCGCTATAAAGAATCATTGAAGTATTTGCAGGAAGGGCTTGTTTTGGCCAAACAAGCGGATCAGAATTACCAAATTTTACCGCAGATTTTACTCGGAATCGCCAGAAATTACAACGATCATTGCGAGTTTGAAAGGGCCTTGGACTACCTCGACCAAGCAACTCAACAAAGTCAATTGCACGGAGAAAAATTATTGCAAATTCAGTGTTATCAGGAAGCTGCCACTACCTATCGCCTTCAGCACAATTTTGAAAAAGCCAAAGGATACCTGCAAAAAGCCTTTGATACGGCCAAAGAATTTGGGTCGGTGGTGGAAACTGCCAATTTGAACCGACAAATGGCGGAATTGGAAGAAATACAGAGGAATTACAAAGAAGCTCTTGCTTATTTTCAATCCTACAAAATGCTAAACGATTCCATTGAACGTAAGAAAAATGTAGTACGAGCGGAATTGGTGGAACTGAAATACGCTGCTTTTGAAAAAGACAGAGAAAACCAGCGACTCAAACAAATCAAGGCCGAACAGGAAGCCGAACTTCGTCGTCAAGCCAGCTGGATTGTCGCGTTGGCGTCGGTGGTAATCGTACTTATGGGCGTATTGGGATATGCTTTTTATCGGAACCGCTTAAAACAAATTCAGGATGCTCAAAAGATGCAGGCCGAAACCATTCGTCAAATGCAGGTTTCGGATAATATTCGGAGTCAGATTGCCCGAGATTTACACGACGATTTGGGAGCTACTCTCAGCGGTGTAGCCATGCTGAGTCAGGCTGCTAAACGGCAGTTGAAGGAGAAAGATGGACAATTGACCGAATTATTGGACTTGATAAGCGTCAACTCCCAACGGACTGTCAGTACGATTCGGGATATTATTTGGACCACTCGTCCGATGAACGACAGCTTGGAAAGTATTACGACCAAAATGAAGATTTTTGCCTCCGAAATGCTTGAAGGAAGCGAATACGAATTTTATGTCGCGGACAACTTAAGAGATTACAAACTGCCTTCTAATCAGCAGTATAACTTCTATCTGATTTTCAAAGAGGCCATCAACAACATCGCCAAATGCGCCAATGCAAAGCACGTTTGGATAGAGATTTTTAAAAACAATCAACAGCTTTGTCTGTGTATCAAAGATGACGGTGTCGGCTTTGATACGGAGGCAGCAAAAGTATGTGGAAATGGGCTTTTTAACATGGAAAAACGCGTGGAAGAACTGGACGGAAGTTTGACGATTCAATCTGTTCCTACCCATGGAACGACCATCGAACTTACATTGCCTTTAGCGACTTATTCCAATACTGCATCGCTATCTCCTGTTTATTGAAGGAGAAGCATTTGTTCCATTGGGGAGAAAAGAGTAGGTTGCACACCAGAAATCCATAAAAAATACATGCCATGACTCCGCTTTCGGCTGTTATCATTACTGTAAACCAAGAAAAAAAAATCCTTAAAACGATTGAAGCGCTCAAACTCCTGACCGACGATATCGTAGTAGTGGATTCGGGGAGTACCGACCTTACCCGTAAAGTAGCGCGAGCGGCAGGAGCCAAAGTGCTTGAACACGCCTGGGAGGGGTATTCGGCACAGAAGAATTTCGGAAACGCTTGGGCCAAACACGATTGGATTTTGTCGGTGGATGATGATGAAGTAATTAGCCAGGAATTGGTTGAAAGTATCCGTAAAGCGTTTACGCCGGCTCCCGATGCCGACGCCTTTGATTTACCTTTTCGGACGGTTTTTTCGGGAAAACTGATTCGTTTTGGCGGCTGGAATCCCGAGTCTCACGTTCGGATTTTTAACAAAAAACAAATCCAATGGAACACCGACGCCGTTCACGAAGGACTCACCCTCAAGACCGAACACAGGATTAAAAAATTATCCGGTTATGTGTATCATTACACGGTGGATACGCCCGAACAGTTTGCCGCTAAAACAGACCGATACAGTACACTTTTTGCTGAAAAAGGCGCAAGATTGGGTAAAAAGGCCAATCTTGTAAAATTATTTCTCAGCCCCGTCTTTCGATTTTTAGTAGAATATATATTCAAATTCGGCTTTCTCGACGGCTACTACGGCTGGTTCATTGCCAAAGAAAATGCGCGATATACGTATTTGAAGTATAAGAAGTTAGGGTAAAAAAAGCGTCAGTCAGTTTAAAAGAAACGACCAAACCGACTGACGCTTTGCATGCGCACCTCCATCTCAGCTTTGTCTTTTATGAATTTGCAGGCAAAGCTGCTATTTTATCTATACCTATTTTTTTGATAAACTCTTTGGCCGCTTCATGCTTGGCATTTGATGCTTCTTCAACAGATTTATATATCTTAGGTTTGTTAGATTTAGAATGATTCGACTTCATGATTTTCAAAATTTTTAGTTGATACGATAAACCCCTCAAAATTATACCCTAATTCAAAGCGTTGGATATCAGTGCCCTTAAAACCCCAAATATTGTAAATTGGTTCTAATTCAGCATGGTACTTGCCTATGACCATTTGATAAAGTCTTGTGCGGGAGGGTGTACTACCTTGTATCAAAACTTTAGCGTTAGGTTTTTCTTTGAAAAATAACCTGATACTCTGAAAAACAGTAGCCAAAACTTTCGACATATCTTGGTTATTGCTTACAATCATATCACTAACTTCACCATTAGACAAAATATCCATCAGGGCAAGATTGTATAGTTCGGACGAAGTATCAAGCAAACGAAACTCAATCAATTTCTCAATAGTTTTTTCTTGGCTGATACTTTCAAAGCCAAAAGTTAGCCTATCATCAACGCGTTTGAAAGGATAGCTTGGTTCATTCATGGTTTCTCACCTTCATACTTCTCTCTTAAATACCGCGCTTCTATCTCCGCTTTTTCTTTTTCGGCTTGGCAAAGTTTGAGTTCGAGTTGGGCTTTTTCAAGTTGATGTTGAAGTTCGCGGTTGTCGTAGTTGTTATGATTGGTTTGATTTGGGTTATTTCCTGCGTTTACGTTTGTATTTTGGCACTGGTCAAAAAAATTAGAGATGGCGTTTCCAAAGACTTCAAGGTCGTTGGGGGTAATTCCCAACTTCTCCGTAATCTGGTTAATGCGCTCAGGGCTTGGTTGTGTATTTCCTCTTTCTATTTCTCCATACGCCTGCCTCGAAATCCCCACCATGTCTGCCATATTATCTTGCGAAAAGCCCTTCATTGTACGTAAAACCCTGATTTTTTCACCCGTTTTCATCGTGATTGCAAAAAGTAAAGTGATTAATTGTCAAAATGTAAAGGTATTTAAATATCAAATGAAATTGCAAAAAAATATCTTGCAATCCCATCTAACCTTTAATCTTCATTTTCTATATGGAAAGTTTTAAGCTAAATGAAAATTTTGAACCTTCAAGGCAACTGAAAAAGTGGTGGCGGTATGGTGTACCCCATTAATTGGACAAAATAGTTAATACTTTATAAGTGTATTATGGTTTAGTTAATATTGTACTATTTTTAGTTATTGGCAGTCGTTCATTGAAAACTTGATTTGG
>NZ_JAIXST010000019.1 GCF_027484545.1 Runella sp.
TATTTTTTCGTAAAACTTACAATTTGCATTGTCACAGTAGTGTAAGCCTTTATATTTTTCAAAATCTATGTCCATTCAACAAAGATACTTAACATAACTCACTAATCCAGTACCTGAAAACCAATAGACCTTTTAAAGGTAAGGTAATTGCATCTCTCTGAAAATTGGTAAATCTGGCTAAGACGATTCCATCTGCTGAAATTGTAGAGCTTGATGGAGTAAAAATCTGTGCAAGAATCTGAAACGAGGATACTAACAGAATTAGCGTTGTATATAAATTTTTCATACAGGATTTCATTTTATAAAAATTTAAAGAATTGGGAAAGGGAAGTATTTTCTGTACCAGTCAATTCTAAAAGCATCAACTGTTCCTGCTGGGATTTCATTTAACCATTGGAGATACGCCTCAGAACGTGGAAGTCCCCTTCTTGCTGTTGGAGATGGGGAATAAAGCTTGATTAATTTAAATTTTCTTGATTTGATTGTAAAATGGCAATAAGCATTTTCATTCCATTCACTAATAGGAGGCAGTATAATTTCATAATTATCTCTCAACCACCTTTTAAATAAGGCTAATACTCCGTTGCTTCCTGAAAAACTGGTGATATATATATCTTTTACTTGACTATTTTCAAGCCATTCACTTAGATGTGGATTTAAACTTGTAACTCCCATTCTGTTATCTATATTAAAAGGAGAGCCATCAGTTTCATAAACCATATCAGTGATGCCAAATCCATACTTTTCTAAAAATTGAATAATAGAGGTGAGGTCAGGTCTTTCATTAACAAAGAAGACTTCGTTAGGGTAGATTTGCGACAACAATCGCCAAAATTCAAACATATTACCATAATAAAACCTCAAAGGTGCTGTATATGGCATGGGTGGATGTGTTCCTAAAATTAGCCTTTGGGCATTTTGAGGAATAGGGTAATTTTCTAACCAAGGGTGTTGTATAGGCATTATTCTATTTTTCCCCAAAGATTGTTTAAGAAATTACCTTTTTCAATAAAATTTGCGTGATAACAGTTATTCACAGGTATTTTGTGCTTTTCAACCAGTATTTTCTTTACTCTCAAAGTATGCGAAAGCTTTTAAGTGTCTATCTATGTTTTTTTTTACTCTTCAATCTTCATGCTGCTGAAATAAAATGGCTGGATGAAACATACAAAAAAGTTTATCGTATTGATACCCAAACTCAATTACTCGAACAAGAAAAAGAGGGAGTAAACCCCATTCTTTGGCAAAAGGCAGGTACTATCAAGATGATTGGTGTAAATGAATATGACCTTTCTACTCCTTTGCGTTTTGTTTGTTTACAAGCAGACCAAAAATATATCCGCTATTTATTGGCAGACTGTACACAACAAGTATATCAATTTGATTTTGAAAGAATGCTTTTAGAACGTATTGATGATACCTTTTATCGGGGATATAATTGCTTTAGTGTCAGGTTTATTAGGAAGGGAGAAATATATTCGTTTGGAGGATATGGTATGTCTCGTAGCAATAATTTAATGACCTATTATCAAAAAGTAACCAAAGAGTGGCTTGCCCTAACTGCTGCTAATGACGCACCTAAATCCATTAGTTCGGGATTGGGAGGCTACAATAAAGAAGAAGATATTTTTTATTCAGGCTTAAATGTCTCTATAAGCCCATCTGAAAACGAAGGTAAACATCATTATGATGCCTATTTTTATGCTTACAGCTTCAAAAAAACGCTTGGGAACGCTTGGGCTTGATTGAGAACAATGTTCTTAAAGGAATAGCACTCGACCATACTAAAAACTTTTACTGGAATGGGAAATATTTTATTTTTAGAAATTTTGAAGATAGAAATCGGGATGGGAAAGTGCTTATTATCGACCCCGTTAAAAATGAAATTTATATTTGGAAAGACAGTGAAGTTATCTTTGAGGCAATTCCGGCAAACCGTGAAAAAGATTTTGCTAAGGACTATGTTATTGGAGACACCCTGTACTGTAAAATTTATAACTCAGTTCCTTCTAAGGGGTATCTTACAAAAATTGTCTCTATTGAAAAAATGAAACAAAAGGCAATTTTTGTTGGAAAACTATATAATCATACTAACGAGACCTATGGCGATTACTTCTTTATTGTAGCCTTGTTGATTGGAACTCTTATTTTCTTCTTCCGAAAAAGTTGGCTTTCAAAGAGACAATCAGAATCTCTGGTTTTGAATTGGGGAGACGATGAAAAAAAGGTTTTGAATATTTTAATAACAAGTGAATCAGGCCTTACAACAGATGAAATCAATGACATTTTGAATTTATCGTACAAAACACTTGACAACCAGCGTAAACTTAGAAATGAGTTTTTAAAAGCACTTAATCTGAAGCTATACCAAATGTATGAGGTAAAGGATGTTATTGAACTTATAACATTAGAATTGGATAAGAGAATGGTCAAATACGTTTTAAATTCAGCTATTCGAGAAAAAATAAAGGTAGTATGAATGCTGAATTAGCCACCCTCTCAAGTATTCACATTTGAAGAGAAAAAATCATTGACAATAACGTGCGTTCGTATCAGCTATTTTCCAAAATACGCTTCAAGACCGCCTGTGCGGACCACATCCGGTTGCCGGCTTGTTCTACGACGATGGAATGGGGGCCGTCGAGTACTTCGTCGGTCACTTTCATGTTGCGGCGTACGGGCAGGCAGTGCATGAATTTGCCGTTGTTGGTCAACTCCATTTTTTGCTGCGTTATCATCCACGACGGGTCTTTGGTAAGTACTTGGCCGTAGTGTTGGAAAGATGACCAGTTTTTGGCGTATATAAAATCAGCCCCTTCAAAGGCTTCGTCCTGATTATAAATCACTTTGGCGTTGCCTACGTAATCGGGAGAAAGTTCGTAGCCTTCGGGATGCGTCACCACAAACTCCACATCGCGACGAAGCATCCACTCACAAAATGAATTGGCCACGGCTTGGGGTAAGGCTTTAAAATGAGGTGCCCACGTCAAGACGACTTTGGGGCGGGCTTTGGTTTTGTATTCTTCAATCGTAATGCAGTCGGCCAACGATTGCAGCGGGTGGCGCGTGGCAGATTCCAAATTGATGATGGGAACGCCTGCGTATTTTTTGAACTGATTCATGGTGATTTCGGCGTAGTCTTTGGCGCGGTCCTGCAAACCGGCAAACGCCCGAACGGCCAAAATATCGCAGTATTTACCCATGACGGCGGCGGCTTCTTTCACGTGTTCGGCATTGTTGCCGTCCATCACTACCCCTTCTTCCAATTCCAATCCCCAACTATCCTGTCCCACGTTCATGACCATCGTGTTCATGCCTAAGTTTTGGGCGGCGCGCTGCGTACTCAGGCGCGTCCGAAGACTTTGGTTGAAAAACAGTAAGCCAATGGTTTTGTGTTTACCCAAGTGTTCAAACGCAAAAGGGTTTTGTTTGTGTTGAAGTCCTTCCTGAACAAGGGCGTCAATGTCGGGGGCGTCGTAAACAGAAAGAAAATGTTGCATTGTCAAAAAAAGTAGGTGGAGTGCCGAAGCAGTGATAAAAATGAAAAACAAAATTGCAAAATTGTTTTAATACCCACCTATTTTAAAGTAATAACAAATAAATAGGGGTTTTTTAAAGTTATTTTAACTTTAAAAAACCCCTATTGTTGAAAATATGATTTTACTAAAAGTTATAGACAGCCACCTCTCTGCCTATGATAACTCCGATAGTTATCGGAAAAATGAACTGTTGACTGCCAACTGTTGACTGATAACTGTTAAATACCCACTGCTTTTTTAAATTCGTCGTCGGTAGGTTTGATTTTAGAGGCAAAGAAATGAGTGAGTTTGCCGTTTTCGTCCACTACGTATTTGCAGAAATTCCAAGTAGGCACTTTGTCATTCCAGCCATTCATTGATTTGTCAGACAGCCATTTGTAAAGCGGATGTTGGTTTTCGCCGACTACGTCAATTTTTGAAAACATTTGGAACGTAACGCCGTAGTTCTTTTTGCAGAAACTGGCGATTTCGGTATTGGAGCCTGACTCCTGTGAACCAAAGTTGTTGGCTGGAAAGCCTAATACCACTACTTTGTCGCCGTATTGTTCGTGGAATTTCTGCCAATCGGCGTACTGAGGCGTATAACCGCAGGCAGAGGCCACGTTGAGAAGGACAATTTTTTTGCCTTTGTATTTGCTCAAAGAGATTTCCTGATTTCCCTCCAACGCTTTCATTTTGTATTCGTACACCGAGGCCAAAGGTTTGGTATTTTCGGTATTGACACTGACTTCTTTTTTATCCGCAAAGATTCCGGTAATGAGTGATAAAAGCATGAGGAGCATGGATTTGATGGTTGCCATAGTGAGTAGTATTTTTTTTCTGCAATTAATGAAATTTAAACACGATATACCTACATAATGTTTCAAAAAGCCGCTAAAATCTCCTGATACGAAATCAGGAAAATAGCTAGTACGGCCAAGGCCAATCCAAGCTTGTTCAACGATTGGAGCGTTTCTTTGAATAATACCCATGCAAACAACGCCGAAGTAAGCATACTCAGTACGTTGTATATCGGGAAAACAAAAGCGGCGCTGTTGCCAAAATCGCTCAGGGCACCAATTAAAAAGTAAAAAGATAAAAAATTAGGGAAGCCGAGAACCAATCCGCCCAGAATACTGCGCCCGCTTACTTTTTCTTTGGCAAACACCATTTTAAAAATCAGAAAAGAAGTACCGACCAAAATAGCACCGGTGCAGGCAATAGCCGTAAAAAGTGCCGATTGGTCGGGGCGATAAAAAGTGGCGCTGATATAGTTGATGAGGGTATTGTTAGTGCCGCTTCCCACAAACATCAAAACGGGTAAAAACAATATCCAGCCGGATTTGGCAACACTTTTATCGCTTTCATTTTTTATCGTACTTAATGCCAGTGCGGCAAGCGCCATGACCAAGCCTGCATAATTCCAAAAAGTAAAGTCTTTGTTATTGTTTTTGAAAACGAACAAACCAAACAGCACAGGAATCACCAACGACATATTACCCGCCAAAGAGGCCACCGTCACCCCCACTTTGGTCGTCGTAAGGCCAATCAGCACAAATACAATGACAAACATAATTCCTAAGGCCAGGGTAAGTAAGGTGGGCGTGGATGTCCAATCGGCATTGAAATAAGAAGTACGGTCGGGTATGAATGCCAATCCCATGCCTACGCAGGTATAATAATTGAAAATAACGGCGTGCAGGGGATTGACTTTGTATTTGGGAAAAGCCCGCATAATCAGGTACAAAGAGACCGTAAAAAGAACCGCGAGGATAAAATTGAGCATAGTTGGGTCGAAAGTTGCAGGGTTAAGAACAGGTTGGGAATGCGATTTAAATAAAAACGTTTATCTAACCAAAACAGTCCGTAATTTTGCTTTTTCAATCAGAACCTGACACTAATGCAATTAGATAGAACTATCCCGCCTGATTTTCGTACAATACAAACCGTCAATTTTCCGACACCGCAAACAGTTACGCTTGATAACGGGCAGCCGCTGTACGCCATCAACGTAGGTGAGCAACCCATTGTCCGGCTGGAGGTACTGTTTGAAGCAGGTACTTGGCATGAGCAAACCGACGGTGCGTCGTTTTTTACGGTAAAAATGCTTTCGGAAGGCACAAAACAACATACTTCGGCCGAAATCAGTAATCATTTTGACCAAATTGGTGCTTTTGTAGATTTGAGCCACAGTCCCGACCGGGCCAATATTATGGTCTATGGGTTGACCAAACATTTGAGTACGATATTGGAAATGGTCTCGGAAATGCTGACCGATGCGACTTTTCCTGAAAAAGAATTCAATGATTTACGGAATATTACGCTTCAAAATCTCCGAATCAACCTTGAAAAAAATGCGTATGTAGCTTCGAGTACGCTTAAAGAACGGCTTTTTGGGGCTTCTCACCCCTACGGAAGAATTCAGAAAGAAGAGCGAATCACGGCGCTGTTAACGTCTGATTTACAAAATTTTTACCATCAGCGCATCAAAGGGCGACCTTTTCGCGTATTCTTATCCGGACAGGTAGGGGAAGAGGAAATTGCGCTCGTCAATCAATTTTTGGGACAATCCGTAGTGAGTGAACCTCTTTTGCCAACTACCAATCCGGTGGTGGAATCCCAAACGGAGCCTTTTTTGTTAAACAAAGAAGATGCGGTGCAATCTTCCATCCGAATCGGGAGAAAATTGTTTAAGCGTCAGCATCCTGATTTTTATCGGATGATTGTGGCCAACGAGGTGTTTGGGGGGTATTTCGGTTCGCGTTTGATGCGGAATATTCGGGAAGACAAAGGATTTACCTACGGTATTTCTTCGAGTATTGCGCCAATGAGACAGGATGGATATTGGGTGATTGGGACGGACGTGAAGAAAGAATTTACGAATGATACATTAACCGAAATTCAAAAAGAAATCACCTTGTTGCAAACGGAATTAGTGCCTGAAGATGAGCTTGAAACGGTTAAAAATTACTTGGCGGGGGAGTTTGCAGGGTCACTAAATACGCCATTTGAAATAGCGGACCGCGTGCGATTGATGGTGCTGGAAGGATTAGATGTTGACTTTTATTCCAACTATATTCAGCGATTACGCGTCGTAACAGCAGAAGATATCCAAATGATTGCGCAGCAGTATTGGCAATGGAAAGATTTGCAACGCGTAATTATTGGGTGAAAATCTTCATAAAAGCAGTACGAATAACTATAACTTGTGCGAAGGCACGTAAACAAATGAAGCAATTAGCAATAGCAGTTTTGGCGGCTTTCAGTTTAGTATCCTGTCAAAAGGTACTGGAGAATGAGGCCGAGGTTAAGTATGCAGAGAATGAAAGAGAGATACAGAGCTATATCTCAGGCAACAATATGACCTTCCAAAAGAGTGGAACGGGGCTTTATTATAATTACCTGACCAAAAATCCTACGGGGATTCAAGCCAAAGTAGGCGATGAAGTTTCGATTTACTACTCTCTGTATAAAATGAGCGGTGTTCGTTTTGACAGTACCGAGCGTGCTAAAAATGTACCTTTTTCATACATTTTTGGAGTTCAGGCGCTCATTCCGGGCATGGACGAGGCTATCTTGATGATGTACACGGGCGAAAGAACCATGCTTTTAATGAATCATTATTTGGCGTTTGGAAGTCAATCAGATGATATACTTCCGGCTTACTCGGCGGTAAGAGCTGATTTGGAACTGGTGAAAGTGCGGAACGAAGACCGACAAATAGAAGATTACATTACCGATAAAAAACTGACACTGACGGAAAAAACAGCATCGGGTTTGCGCTTTTGTCAAACACTTACCACGGCCAATGCCCAAGTAAAAACTGGGGATATTGTATTGGTAAGATACACAGGTAAACTGTTGTCTGGTAAGCAGTTTGATGCGGGAGATATTAATGTACGGGTAGGGGCAGGAAGTGTAATTAAAGGCTTTGATGAAGGAGTAAGCAAAATGAAAATTGGTGAGAAAGCCACCTTGATTTTCCCTTCTTCGTTGGGTTATGGAACACAGGGTTCAGGAACGGCGATTCGTCCGTATGCACCCCTGCTGTTTGAAGTGGAAATAGTGAAGTAGTTCGGTTGTTGATTAAATAAAAAGCAGCGAAGTTGGAGGAATCCGATTTCGCTGCTTTGTTTATATGCCTAAAGTTTTCCCTAACTGGGCCAAGCCGTCTGTGCGGAGGATATAGACGGTCGGCCGCTGCCGTGGGGTTCTTAAAAACGCTTTAACGCCAAATCTGCCACCGTTTCTCCAATTGAAAGAGAGGAAGTGGCCGCCGGAGAAGGCGCATTACAAACATTAATGGCGTTGGGGCGTTCGATGATGCTGAAATCATCCAGAAGTCCACCATCACGGTCGCAGGCTTGAGCGCGTACTCCTGCGCCGCCGGGGATAAGGTCAGCGGCGGTAATTTCGGGGATGAGTTCCTGCAACGCTTTTGTAAAAGCTGCTTTGGAAAAAGAACGGTACATTTCGCCCATTCCGGCGCGCCAGTATTTGGCTGCTACTTTCTGAAAACCGGGCCAAGTAAGCGTTTGCCATAATTCTTTGGCGTTAATATCCATTTTTTTGTAGCCTTCGCGTCGAAACGCCAATACGGCATTGGGACCGGCTTCCACGCCACCGCCAATCATTCGGGTAAAGTGAACGCCTAAAAACGGAAAATTAGGGTCGGGAACAGGATAAATCAGGTTTTTAACCAAGTATTGTTTCTCGGGTTTGATTTCGTAATACTCGCCTCGAAAAGGAACAATTCGCAAATGAAGCGGCTCTTTTTGAGTAAAACGAGCTACTTTGTCGGAATACAACCCGGCGCAATTGATGACGAGTTTTGTTTCGTAAAAATTTTGCTCCGTAATGACAATCGAATTTTTTTCGTTTTTACGGATTTCAATGACTTTTTGTCCCAAAACCAGCTCTCCGCCTTTTTTACGCACTTTTTCAGCGTATTTTTCGCATACCAGTTTATAATTAATGATTCCCGTTTGCGGTACATAAAAGCCTTTTATTCCCTGTACATGCGGCTCATATTCGCGCATTTGGGCTAAGTTGAGCATTTTGAAACCGCCTAAGCCGTTTTGCTTACCGCGCTCAAACAGACCATCTAAAATGGGAATCTGTTCGGGGCGCGTTGCCACCACAATTTTTCCGCAAAGGTCGTAGGGAATTCCTTCTTTTTCGGCAAAATCAATGAGCATATCATAGCCTTTGATGCAATTTGTCGCTTTCAAACTGCCGGGTTTGTAGTATAATCCGGAGTGAATAACACCACTGTTATGACCCGTTTGGTGCATTGCTACTTCAGCTTCTTTTTCAATGATCGCCAATTTTAGCTTCGGGTTTTTCTCCTGAATTTTTAAAGCCGTGGCAAGCCCAACGATTCCTCCGCCAATAACTACGATGTCGTATACTTTATCCACTATTATTTTGCGTTTTGTGTACTGCAAAGTTAGGTTAAACTCGCTAATTTTGACGTATGAAGAAAGCCTTAATCGAACTATATACTGCATTTTTTGCATTAAAAGACTACTTATTTCGCGAGTGGGCCATGCAAATCCCGTTTCACGCCGTGCGCCGATTTTTTATTAAACGGACAATCCAAAAATTGGGCAATCGTGGTTTTGTGATGATGAATGTGGAATTTAGAGACGGAAAAAATATCGAAATCGGCGATTACTGTTTTATTAACAAATACACACTTTTGGACGGTCGCGGGGGAAAACTCACGATTGGCAACAACGTGGACATTGCGCAGGAAGTAAACATTTGGACGCTTTCCCACGACCCACACGATGATTATCACAGCGTATGGGGCAAAGAGGTAATAATTGAAGATTATGTATGGATTGCCTCCCGCGCCACCATCATGCCCGGCATCCGCATCGGACGCGGAGCCGTCGTTGCCGCGGGAAGCATCGTCACCAAGGATGTGCCTGCCATGGCTATTGTTGCCGGTAGCCCCGCCAAAATCGTGGGCGAGAGGAAGAGTAATTTAAAGTACCGGTTGGATTGGCAACCGTGGTTTAAATAAGCTTTGTTGTTAGGCGAACTCTACGGCGTAGTAAATATTTTCGAGCAATAAATCACATTCATCAACCCTGACAGTTTCGTCTTTGTCAGTATAAACTCGACTCAGCCATTCGGCATCGTTCAATTTTTTATGAACCTCTATTCGCTTCTTTTTCGACGAAACCAACACATATTCTCTAAATGAATCAATCGTTTTGTAACAATCAAACTTTGTAGTTCGGTCGTACCATTCGGTAGATTCTGAAAGTACTTCTACAATGATTTCGGGGTTGAGAAGCGCATCAAGACCTTGGGGAGATTTTTCATAAACGGGTTTCGCGCAAACGATGACCAAATCAGGAAAAGTATATTTTTCACAACCTTCCACTTTGATGAGTTGGTCGCTGTTAAATAAAATACATCCTTTTCTCAAGAGGCATTCCATTAGCCGATAATTGATATTACTGGCAATAATATTATGTGCAGGTTGTGCACCTGCCATGGCTACAATTTCTCCGGCATTGTATTCGAGTTTTACGTCTGACTTATGCAATAACTCGAAATATTCTTCTACCGATACAAGGGTTTCTGTGGGCATCTTTTCTTTGCTTTGTTCAAAATTAAAGAAAATTTCGCTAAAGAAACAGGTGCTTTTGGTTTTATTCGATGATTCTAAAAAGACGATTCAAACGAATTTTGCTGAAAATAGATTTAGGATTTGGGTCGATGGACATCCACGTAAACAGCGCTTCTCCCACGATGTGGTCTTCGGGAACAAATCCCAAAAAACGAGAATCCGCCGACTCATAGCGATTATCACCCATCATGAAATAATAATCCTGTTTGAAGGTATAACTGGTGATTTGCTTGCCATCGATACTGATTTTTCCTTTGACTAATGCCACTTTTTCAGGATCATTGTGGTCGAAGAATTTAATGGTGTGGGCATATTTGACTACGTTAGCCGAGTCCAATTGAATCGTCCATCCCTTTTTGGGTACTTGAATAGGTCCCCAAAATTCAGAGTTTTGTTTGGCAGCAGCGGGGAAAAGCCCCGATTCAACAACCCCTTCATTATAACGAGGGCTGTTAAGTTCTGATAATTAAAAAGAGTTCTTTGACATTTTGACCAAATATTATTTGGGCGTTCTTAATTGAGTCGTCAATATTTTGGCGTAAATAATTGAGCGATATGGCATTAAAAAGAGCCATATCGCTCAATTATCATTTTTAATACCATTATTGTCTTCTTTAAAGTTAACATCTTTTACCCAGTGTGTTCGATTTTCAATTCCCCAGTGCCCTCTTATTCCTTGGGCAAATTCTCGGGCTGAAAGGCACGTTACATCACTTATTCTGTATGAAACACTTTCAGTAATAAAGACATCTTTTGCCTGTTTAGTATTAGGTTTACCTTTTTGTAAAACACTCTTTTCAATGACAATGAATCGCTTTAAGTTCATCCACTTCTTTTGAAGAACTTTGTCTTCTGTATTATAGACTTTGACATTCCAAGTAGCGTGTCTTCCATGTGCTTTTTCTTTTATTTGGTAAATGTCAATTGATTGGTTGGAAACTCTATGATTGACAATATAATCATAGAGTTTTAGCTGATTTTTTTTGACTTGCAAGACATAATGATTTCCTGAATCAACTATGGAATCCACTGTTTTTTTTGGGTATGTAAAGCATCTAAGGTAATAATGACCCCTTTATCCTTTAAAGAAGGTAGTAAATTCCTTACGATTTCAGCTTCTCCCACTTTCTTATTTCTAAAATCTGTTATCAAGTAGGTTAGTCCTGTTTTTTGGACA
>NZ_JAIXST010000173.1 GCF_027484545.1 Runella sp.
AATACCAAAAAAGAATATAACAAATAATATAAGGCTCGTCAGAGAAGATTTTAACTTTGATAGACAAAAGGCAAAGAGCTGTTTTGCAAGAAGTTAAACTGTTTTATGAAAAAGCCCTGGCATTGGTATGAAGTTGCAGTTTCTTGAAAATGTTTTTCTTATGGGTATGTACCGTGTGTTTGCTGATAAAAAGCGTTTCTGCAATTTTGTCTTCCATCAGCCCGTTGGCAATCAATTGAATGATATTTTTTTCACGTTCGGATAAATTCGTCAGTTGGTTAAAATCAGAATTTTGGAACTCATCCAATTTAAAAGCTACTCCTGAGATGTGTTTGCTCAGATAGGTTTTTCCCTGGACAAGCCTACTTAAGGCTTCAGTCCATTCGGTTTTGGAGGCATCTTTGAGTAAATATCCCTGCACGCCGGCTTCGAGCGCTTTTTTGACCAATCCAGTGGAATAATAAGCAGAAAACACCAGAATTTTCAATGCCGTAAAACGCGAACGCAATTCAGGGACTAAATCAAGGCTACTTTTCCCGTCAAAATTCAAGTCGAGTATCAGCACATCGGGACGGAGAGTCTCACAGACGGTAAGCGTTTCCTTCAGCGAAGAAGCCTCGCCGATTAATTCATAACCGGCACTGTTTTCAAACATCATTCGAAGTCCTCCGAGTACTACGGGATGGTCGTCGGCTACCACAATTCGGGTCATGGGAAAGAAAAGGTTAGGAATGAGTGTTTTACCCAAATTTAGGAAAAAATCGGCGTAGATTAGTGGTTATCTGTTTGAAATGGCTCAACACTTTTGGCTAAATTGCCGCTTTCTCAAGACCATTATTAAGAAAAAACGCATGATAAAGGGCTGCTTATTGGTATTGTTTTCCTTTCTTTATTCAATTCAAAGCGTCGCTCAGGATACGATTTCGTCGGTTTTGGTTTCTGAGGTTTTGCTTAAAAAACACGTTTATACGTTAGCGTCCGATAGTTTACAAGGGCGTCAAACAGGAACTATTGGACAATATAAAGCCGCTGATTATTGCGTTAAGACTTTTAAAGACAATCATCTATTGCCTGTTTTTCAGCTGGATAGCTTGTGGTGGACTTTTTTACAGAAATATTACTTTATACCTGCTTTAGTGTCTTATTTTGGCAGAATGACTGTGACAGCCAAGCGCAGCGAACTGTCAAATCCTCCATTGGCAAACGACGACACGAATCAGATACTGTTTGCTCATAACGTAGGAGCATTACTCGTTGGCTCGGATTTAAAAAATGAAATTGTTATCGTTTCTGCCCATTATGACCATTTAGGGAAAAATGGCAACCTAATTTATAATGGAGCCGATGACAATGCCTCCAGTACGGCTTCGGTCTTGGCGATGGCCGCCGCCTTTGACAGTTTGGCGCAGCAGGGCATCCGTCCTCGCCGCAGTATTTTGTTTTTGTTGTTTTCGGGCGAAGAAGGCGGATTGATAGGTTCCAAGTATTTTGTAGCGGCAAGCCCCTTTGACATGAACCAAATCATCTGCGATTTGAACGTAGACATGGTTGGAAGAACTGACCTTAAACATCGGAAGAGACCTGATTATTGCTATTTGATTACGGGGAAATCAGATAAAGAATTAAAGCAAACCATCGAAGTTGCTAATCAAAAATCGGTGAATCTCAATCTTGATTATCGTTACGATTCCGAAAACGATCCCAGCCAATTTTACTATCGCTCGGATCATTATAATTTTGCCAAACAAGGCATCCCGATTGCTTTTTTTATGGATGGTGAACACCCGGACTATCACCAACCTTCGGATTCAGCTGACAAAATTAACTATATTGTCCTTCAAAAACGGGCCACTTTAGTATTTCAAAGCGCATGGATGATGGCAAATCCTAAGAAGTAGCTTGACCGCAGGATTTTTATAGCAATGAAGACACTTAAGCACTTACGCAAAATTAAATGTGAAATAATTTTTTATAACTCCTTGATAAACAAAGGTTTTTGCTTATTGCAGTTTTGCCGCAGCGGCAGACCGCCTTTTTACTTATGGGTAACCGAAGAAAATAAAAACCCCTGTAAAATTTTGATTTACAAGGGCTTAAAAAATTTTGATGCAGAGATTCGAATTCTCAATGCCTTGCAGCATACACACTTTCCAGGCGTACTCCTTCAACCACTCGGATACCTCTCTGTGTCTTGAAATGGAGTGCAAACGTAACACCTATAAATTTATGTACTGCGTGTCCTCACAAACCGGCTATTTTGTTGGCAGCATTTATGATGCTTTCATACAGGAGGGATTTACCGCGTTTTTCTCGGCTAATTGACTATTTGAGAAATGAAATGTATTTTGGATGTGAAAATCAATTCACCACAACAATGACTGTGATTATTCCGCCTAACGCCACTGAAAAGCAAATAGAAACTGCATTAGAAAAGCTTAACAAAGCATCAAAAACCTTCCCGCTGTAATATTTTGTGTGTTAACCCTTTTGTCCTGTTATTTTTGTTCGTGAATTCAATTTTGAAATGCAATTTTTTGTTTTTGAATAAACTCAATGGGGGATAAGAACTTGAGTGCTTTTCTGGGCCTGTTGTTTAGTTTATTTTGAATGTTTTCAATATAGT
>NZ_JAIXST010000153.1 GCF_027484545.1 Runella sp.
ACAGAAATATGAAAGCTATCAAAGTGAATTGGTCATTTACTACTGAAAAAGCTCGAACAAAAATGCAAAATAGATATAATGAAATTAATGTACAAAATTAAATTGCTACAACACTAGTATTGATTTAATTTGTGTTCAATAGTAAAGTCTATATACCATTTTGAAGAACCCATAACATTTAAAATCAGTAGTAGTATGAGCACCATTCCAAACCTTGACGTAATCAAAAGTACCACCCTAAATTTGGAAAAGGGGCTGGAGGCAGAATTTATTTTAACGTCTGGAAAAACCCCACTACCTCCTGTTGAACCAAATACCCTTTGTTTGTGGGAATCGGTTGAACTTGTAAGAGTTTATCACCCCCATCAATCTACCCAGTCAAAAATTCAATTTATTACGTACGGAGATGAAAAAATTGAAATTGAGCCACTAAAAAGATATAAAACAATACGACTGCTTAAAATTTCCATTTCAGCTGAGTGGGCAAAAAGCAGCGGTCTACTTGAGCCTTTTTTGCAAATAAAAAATGTGCATGATTTTGTATCGTTACCTTCTTTCTACAAACTTTCTACAAATCATTGGATGTTCCGTTACTAGCGTTTGTCCGCAATTCCAATTTAAGCAGCCTGCACAACAACCTTCGTTTGAAAAGTGCTTTGTTCGACTATCTGAACTCTTATTTTGAAGTGCTGAAAGGTCCTAAAGTGATTAAAAATGACCGTCTCAAGATGGAATGGGTGGTAAATAACTATATGTTTCAGTTTGAGCAGCCACTACCTACCATCACCGAACTCAGTGCTCAGTTAAGCATGAGCGAAAGCAAGTTTAAATACTTATTTAAGGAAGTGTTTGAATTGCCTTTTTATCAATATTTTCAGCAAAAGCGCATGAAGCAAGCGGCTGAATGGTTAAAATCCGGCGAATTGAACGTCACGAGTGTGTCTCAAAAATTAGGGTATAGTCACCCCATCAAATTTATCGGGCAGTTTAAAAAGATGTTTGGGGTTACCCCGTTGAAATATGCCAAAGGGAAAGAGTAAAGTTCATTTTTAGTATGGGCAGGCATTTCGTATTTTTGTAAAAGAATTGTGTGACTACCTATATTATTATGAATTTTCCCTCAAAATTAATCGAAGAAGCCGTAAGTGAAGTCTCCAAACTCCCCGGTATTGGAAAGAAAAGTGCGTTGAGAATAGTGCTTCATCTGTTAAAACGCACTGAGAAAGAAAGCCACGCTCTGGCGGCAGCCCTTGTTGCTGTGCGTACACAGATTCAATATTGTAAAAAATGCCGCAATATTTCAGATGATGAACTTTGCAGCATTTGCTTGAACTCCAAGCGTGACCAATCGGTCATTTGTGTGGTACAGGACAGTCGCGATGTACTCGCCATTGAGAATACGGGCCAATACAATGGCTTATATCACGTGTTAGGCGGGATAATTTCACCGCTTGAAGGCATCGGTCCAGGTGACTTACACATTGATACTTTACTTCAACGACTTCAGGGAGCCCCTGAAGTAAAAGAAATCATTCTTGCGCTCAGTCCAACGATGGAGGGCGATACTACTTCCTTTTATCTTCAAAAGAAGCTTAAACACTTCGCTCTAAAAATATCCACAATTGCAAGGGGTATCCCAATCGGAGGTGATTTAGAATATGCCGATGAGATTACCTTGGGACGCAGCATTGTAAGCAGAATAAACTACGACTAATTGAAATTGTTTTTTTAATGGGTTTGTAAATTTTAGGTTTTTGTCAGTAGAAAGTCTGTTTTGGTCGCTTATTTGGCAATATTAAAGCTACGTTGACTTGCCAAAGTACCAAATGAAAAATTTTGCTCACTACACCGTTGAGGAATTTGCAGCGGAACCGCTTTTTATTAGGTGGGTGCAGCAACCTGACGACACAGAACTGAGTAATTTCTGGCAAGTATGGCTTAAAAATCACCCTTACAAATCAGATGAAATCGCAGAAGCGCGAACATTGGTGGGTCAATTTTCAGCCGCCTATGTGGGCATGACCTCTCAGGAAATGCGTACGCTTTGGAAGCGAGTTTTAGAATCTGTCAATACCATTCCTGAAATTGATCCCCTTGACCAAGAAGTAAAGCCTTTGGCGTCCGCTTTGTATTTGACCCGTTGGTTGATTGCGCTTTTTGTTGGCTTGGCTTTAGTAGGTTGGATTCTTTGGAAAATTTATTAATATACTAAGGAGAGTGCTTTTGTTTCGTCATAAATTGCCGATGAAAGGGTGGATTTAATCGACGTAATCTTGAAATAGTACCAAAAATAACTCTAATTTTTTTAAGAGTATACTGTGAGAAAGCCGGTGATTACTTAAAAATAGTCAAAAAAAATACAAAAATTAATGTATCGGAAACGTTCCCGGTAACGATTGCGTAAAATGTTTTGCCCTATTTTTTGCGAAAGTTAATCAATAGCTCTAAACTCGTTGAGTAATAACTTTGATTTTTCAATACTTTAACCCAAAATAATTACATTTTATTTTCACTTATTTTAATCTATCATTATGAGGCAAATCTCTATTTTGAGCAGTACGTGGGTGATTGCGGCGGTGTTAAGTTCAGCATCCGTAATGGCTTCTACCCCGCCTACGCATGGCAGTGGCGGTAAACTTACTGCAACCGTAAACGCTGATAAAACAGTCAGTGGAAAAGTAGTATCAACGGATGATGGCGCTCCCCTTCCGGGTGTAAGCGTTGTGGTGAAAGGTACCACCACGGGAACGAATACGGATGGAGAAGGTAATTTCAAAGTAAATGTAAAAGATGACGCTGCGGTGTTGGTGTTTTCAGCTGTGGGCTTTGAAAAACAAGAAATTACCGTGGGTAATCGTTCTACGATTAACATTTCTCTCGCGACAGACCAAAAATCACTTAATGAGGTGGTAGTAGTAGGGTACGGTACTCAGAAGAAAAGCCAAATGACAGGGGCAATATCGCAAGTAACGGCCAAGCAAATTACAGAAATGCCTTTAACTAACCTTGGACAAGCTTTACAAGGTCGTGCAGCCGGTGTTGACGTTTCACAATCAGGCTCTAAGCCAGGTGCAGCTCCAAGAATTCTAATTCGTGGTCGTAGGTCATTTAACGCTGGAAATGATCCTCTATATGTTATTGATGGTATCCCATTGTCAGCTGGTTATGAGGATATCAACCCCAACGACATTCAGTCTATAGAAGTTTTGAAAGATGCCACAGCCACAGCTATTTATGGTGCGAGAGGTGCAAACGGAGTTGTTTTAGTAACCACAAAAAGAGGTGGAACTAAAGGAAAAACAACTGTTACGATTGATACTTACGCTGGTGCATCAAACGCTTATAGCAAATTGGAGTTATTCTCGGGAGAAGAATTTGCTGAATATGTAAGAGAAGCATATAGAGCTACGAACTTATACAGAGACGCTGCGGGAAACCCAGTTGCAACAGGGGTTGCAGATCCAGCAGCCGATGCTAAAGTTGCAGTTTTAGGAGGTGACCCTAATGTTGCGGCTGGTATTGCGGCTGGAAGAAATACCCAGTATCAGGATTTAATACTCAGAACTGGGTTGATGCAAAATCATACCATTGGTATTCAAGGAGGAAACGAGAGAACTTCATTCTATATCTCTGGTGGATTTTTCCAAGATAAGGGTATTACAAAAGGTTTAGATTTTACACGTAATTCGCTTCGTGCAAACATTGACCACCAAGTGAATAAAAGACTTAAGGTTGGTATATCAAGTTACATGATGTATTCGATTAGAAATGGTGAAAACTTGAACCCTTACGGAAATACATTGAATGCCAACCCACTTGGTGCTGCTTTTAATGCCGATGGCTCTTTGGTTTTTGAACCTACAAACGATGCGCTTTTGTCTAACCCGCTATCTGAGGTAGAGCCAGGAGTTAATGTTGATAACACTAAGCGATATAGAATCTTTAATTCCATTTATGCAGAAGTAAAAATCATTGATGGTCTGACTTATCGTTTAAACTTAGGTCCTGACTTTACTATATCACGTTGGGGGCGTTTTATTGGTTCAGAAACAAACGCTCGTCGCCGTGGTGATGCACAGGCATTCAATGAGAATCGTTTTGGGTTCAACTTCACCATGGAAAACATATTGAACTACAGCAAAACCTTCGGGAAACATACTTTGAATGTAACGGGTGTTCAGTCAATTCAAAAAGATAATTTTGAAAGATACAGAACTGAGGTTCAAGGAATTCCAGCTCAGGCACAATCGTTTTATAGTTTAAATTCTGCAACATCAGTTTTGGCAACCGCTTCAAATTTAACAGAATGGACAATTGCTTCATTGATGGGTCGGGTAAACTATTCATATGATGACAAATACTTGCTGACGATGACTATCCGTCGTGATGGTTCGAGCCGTTTCGGTGAGAACACAAAATACGGTAACTTCCCTGGTATTGCTTTGGGTTGGAATATCAGCAATGAAACATTCTTAAAAGGTGTCACATGGATTGATATGTTGAAACTTCGTGCAGGTTGGGGTCAAGTAGGTAACCAAGGGGTAGCACCCTACCAAACACAAGGGTTATTGGGACGTACCACCTATGCTTTTGGAGCAACAGGAGCTTTTGGATTTAGACCAGGCACAATTAGCAATCCAAACTTAAGATGGGAGTCCACTGCAACTTCTAACGTTGGTTTAGATTTTTCTGTTTTCCGTGGGCGTGTACAAGGTTCATTGGAGTTTTATCAGACAAATACCAAAAGCCTTCTCCTAAATGATTTCTTGCCTGGTTCTGTTGGGTTTAACTTCTTTAGTAACAACGTGGGTCATACCAGAAATACAGGAATTGAATTGGGACTTACTACGGTAAACGTTAACACAAAAAATGGCTTTAAGTGGACAACAGATTTCCAATTTACTCGCAACAGAGAGGAAATCGTTGAATTGTACAACGGTAAAGTGGATGACTTAGGTAACAGATGGTTTATTGGTTATCCATTGAATACTTACTTCGATTTCAAAAAAGCAGGTATTTGGCAAACAAGCGAAGCTGATTTAGCTAAATCGTATGGTTCTGAGGTTGGACAAATCAAAGTACAGGATACAAACAATGATGGTAAAATTACCGCAGATGACAGGGTACTTATCGGTAATGACGTACCAAAATGGTCGGGAGGTCTTACTAATAGATTCGAATTCAAAGGATTTGACTTGAGCTTCTTCTTGTTTGGTCGTTTTGGCAACACCATTTTGTCGGGTTTCCACAGAAACCAATTGCAACTTGCAGGTCGTTATCAACAAATAAAAGTGGACTATTGGACGCCTAATAATCCTACCAATGAGTTCCCACGTCCAAAGAGTAATCAAGAGTTTCCAGTATATAACTCAACACTCTTTTACTACGATGGAACTTTTGTTAAGCTAAGAAATATCAACTTTGGATATACATTCAGTAATGCAATTGCTAAGAAAATCGGTGCTGAGTCGGTGCGTTTGTATGCATCAATACAACAACCTAAAATTTGGTCTTCTTACTTGACTAAGTACAATGGTGTAGATCCAGAGGCAGCTATCACTGGTAACCCAACAGGTACGACTGAGGTAAATAGTGGAGTTACTCCTTCCACTACAGTAACTACATTTGGTTTGAATGTTAAATTTTAAAGCATTAATTATCATGAACATAAATAAATTAAAAGTATTCGCGTTGGGTAGTATGCTACTCGTCAGTACTTCTTGCCAAGATTTGCTAAAAGAAGAGGTGATTTCAAACATCGGGAACGATTATATAAACACCGCCAAAGGATTTGAAGATGCCACAAAAGCAGCTTATTCATCGCTTAGAACGTTTTATGGTACGCAATTAGGCTTGACATTCACCGAGTATGGAACCGATATCTACGCTACGGGTGCCGATGGTGGATATAAAGGTTTTCATTTCTACGACACCCAAATTCAACCAACAGTAGATTACTTGGCTATTCTGTGGGATGAAATGTACAGAGGCATAAATACCTGTAATGCTGTTATCGAGAGAGCGGCGGCCGTGGTAGGTGTTTCGGATGCAACCAAAAAATTGAGAATTGCTGAGGCAAAGTTTTTGAGAGCCCACTATTATTATATTTTACACGAGCAGTTTGGCCCGCTTGATTTGAGATTAACAGAGACCTTGGCCCCTACCAAAGAGAGCAAAAGGAATAGTTCGGCAGAAGTTTATGCTCAAATAATCAAAGATTGTAATGAGGCAATAGCTGATTTGGAGAATAAAGGACACTCAAATGATTATGGTAGAGCTACCAAAGCGTCGGCTGAAGCACTTTTAGCTAAGGTATATTTAGCCAAAGCTTATGGCCCCAATAAAGCCGCTGATGATTTCCAAAAAGCCGCGGATTTGTGTACGAACCTAATTACAAAGTATAGCTTTAGACTTTTAGATGATTTTGCGGCTGTACACGACGAAAACAACCAACAGAATGCTGAAGTTGTTTTTGCAGTACAATACACAACAGACCAAATTACTAATGCCACCAATGCGGGTGGAGAAGGTGGTGGTGGAAATAACCTCCACTTATTCTTTGGTATGCAGTATGATACCCAAGCAGGTATGGTAAGAGATGTATTCTACGGTCGTCCGTTTAAGCGTTTGAGACCTACTGCTTTTTGTTTGAATACGGTTTTCGGAGAAAGAGTAAATGATTCTCGCTACAAAAAATCGTTTAGAGATACTTGGTTGTGTAACAGTTCTGGTGCTTTCAATACCTCATTCGATAATTCAAAGTCAAGAGTTACTTTTGCTGCTGGTGATACTACAATTTTCATTCCTGGTTTTGAGATGAGCCAAGCAGAAAGAGCTAAAAGAAAATATCAAGTATTGGTTCCAAGTAGGTATGATGAGGCTCTGTTCCCAACCTTACAGAAGTTTTTTGACACCAAACGTGCAGACAGAACTGAACCAAGAGGTTCAAGAGATTATTTTGTATGGAGATTGGCAGATATTTATCTCATGCGTGCCGAGGCAAATTTGCAACTTGGTAAAAAAGCAGAAGCTACTGCTGATGTAAATGTGGTAAGACAAAGAGCTGCTTTCCCAGGTAAAAAAGACGCTATGAAAATCACTGAGTCTCAATTGACATTTGATTTTCTGGTTGATGAGCGTGCTCGTGAATTGGCGGGAGAGCAAACTCGTTGGTTAGATTTGAAACGTTGGGGGCTTTTAGTAGATAGAGTTAAAAAGCATAATCCACAAGCTTCAGCTGTGGCAGATAAGCACTATTTACGTCCAATACCACAAACACAAATTGATAGAAGTGCCAAGACGGCGGAAGGAACTTCATCTTTTGCTCAAAACCCTGGTTATTAATTTTCTAACTACCATAATAAACAAAAAGAGAGGCGAAAGCCTCTCTTTTTTGTTGGATAATATGAAAAAGAAAATAAGCTTATCGTCGGTTATCCTGCCCTCCTATCATACTCAAATAGCTTTCATAGCGGCTCATGGCGATGTCTCCTGCTTCCACCGCATCTTTAACGGCACATTTGGGCTCGTCGATGTGTAAGCAATTATGAAACTTACATTCGTTCAGCAAGTTGCGCATTTCGGGGAAATAATGACTGATTTCTTCCTTTTCCATTTCAGATAGACCCAGTTCTTTGATGCCAGGCGAATCAATGATGAAGGTATCAGGCGCAATCTCAAACATCTCGGCAAACGTAGTTGTATGTACCCCTTTGTTGGCAAAGGTCGATACATTGTTGGTGCGAAGGTTCAAATCAGGGGCTATGGTATTCACCAAGGTGGATTTTCCTACCCCCGAATGCCCGGAAAGCACTGATATTTTTCCTTGCAGTAGGTTTTGAAAGGTTTCAATTCCTTCACCCGTTACGCTAGAAGTCGTAAAACACAGGTACCCCAATTGATTGTAGAGGTCTAATAACTCCTGTTGATAGGCTTTAGTTTCATCGTCAAAAAGGTCCTGTTTGTTGAAAATAACAATGCAGGGCACCCGAAATGATTCTGCAACCACCAAAAGTCGATCAATAAATCCTAATGAGGTACGGGGAAAAGTAAGCGTAGCCACAATAATTAACTGATCAACATTGGCCGCCAGCAAATGGGCATGAGCCGACTTATGGACCGATTTCCTGGCAATGTAATTGTGACGGGGCAGAATGTCGTTTATCAAACCAGTTTGCTTGGTTTCGTCTTCAATTTCCCAATAAACGGAGTCGCCGACAGCTACGGGATTTGTCACTTTTAAGTCCTGAAACTTAAATTTGCCCCGTAGTCGACACTGCCAAATTAATCCTTCTTCATCCCGAATATCGTACCAAGACCCGGTAGAACGAATCACCAATCCTTTCAACGATTGAGCATTGACCTCTTCGGATCGTTGGTTAATCGCTGCGGCGTTTCTGGTCTGAAACTTGGCAGGCGGGGCTTTTATTTTACCTGATTTTTTCAAATTATAGTCTCCTGAAAATTTCTTCGATGTCCTCTAACGTGAATTTCTCTTTCCAATCGTAGCCAATAGCGTGATTCCACATGTGATCGAGTTTGTAAGACACGTGCGCCATTGCCGTAATTTGTTCCTCTGTCCAATCTTTAGAAAGGTTTTGAGGAAGCGTAATGTTGTGTTTTTTAACCATTTGTCTAAATTCAGCTACACCATCGGGATAGTAATCTATTAAATGATTGAAAGCAATACAGTTGGAATAGCAGTGGCGCATTCCCAGAATTTTAGAAAGTCCATAGCTGATTGCATGACAGATACCCACTTCGGAGTAAGTCAAACTTAATCCGCCCATTAATGAGGCTACCATCAATTTATCGTCGTTTTCGGCAGTTTGTCCACTCTTTTCGCCCAAATAAATTTCGCGGCAAAGTTTCATGGATTGTTCCGCATACGCGTGAGAGTAGGCATTGTTAAACTGCCCGTTTTCGGATTCAATGCAGTGAATGTAGGTGTCCATTCCCACGTAAAACCACCAATCGCGTAGCACGGTAGCTATCAAATCTGGGTCTAAAATCACTTGATTGAATACTGTCCACTCGCATTTTAAACCCAATTTTTTCTCAGGGCCGGTCAATACGGCAGTCATGGACACTTCAGCACCCGTACCGGAAATGGTAGGTACACCAACGTGGTAGATTCCCGGTACTTTAATGAGATCCAATCCTTGGTATAGTGTTGAAGAACCTTCATTGGTTACCATGAGTGATAAACATTTGGCAATGTCCATAATGGCCCCGCCACCGATTCCGATGATACCTGACGGCAATCCTTTTTCGGCTAAAATCTCATCACGGAGCGTATCAATTTGCTCGGTAGTAGGCTCGTGCGGGTCAACGTCAATGAAATAAACGGTATCTCGCGGTAATAAAGGCAAGCGACGTTCTAAGTCTTTGCCTTTAAAATAATTGTCAACGATAAACACCATGTAGCGATTGTTTTCGCTACGGTAAGGGGCAAGTATATCGCCCAGCTGACTGAAACTTCCCCGTCCAAAGACGGTTTTTTCAATTCCTTTGAAATTTTTATGCATGGTCTCTCTGCGGCGTATCGCTTGAATTCCCAAGAAGGGACTTCGATTTTAGATTATTTATTTTGTTTGTATTTGGTGAAAACATAAGCACCATTTGCATTCATTGATTCACTCTTGGACTTGTCTGCCAACTCCTCAAAAATTTGTTTAATTCTTGGATTGTTCTGATAAGCTTCCTGCAATTCTTTTTGCGTTTGGCGCGTGCTTTTCATCAGTCAACGCCCCAAACTTTTGGGTGGTTCGGTAAGTTTTTGTTCCGTTTTTTTCATTGTCTTTTCTTCAAGAAAATAATCTAACCCCACTAATTTTCTCTGACTACTGATGTATAAAGAAGATATATCGTTTAATCCAATGTCGGAATTTCCAGCTGTTTACAAATAAGAGTACACAGGTTTTTATCCATTTGTGGATGTCGAGGAATTGTTGTCTTCTTTCCGGAAAACTCATTCTTATAAATGTCATGCTTGGAGCCGTGTCGGTGAAAATGACAACCATGTACTTCGAGATGTTTGATTAATTTGTTGCGTTTAATAGACATTAGGCAGCAAAAATCAAATCTTCCTGATAGACAATCTTTTGACTAACAGACTCTTCCCTCATGTCTTGTAAATACAGTTCAAGTGCATCCAAGAGATTTTCTTTCACTTCTTGTACAGAATTTCCTTGCGTCAACACTGCCGGAATTTCTTTTATCATTCCAATAAAATACTCTTCTCCTTCCGTAATTATTAATGTCAGTTTCATAATTGAATGAGTTTAACACGTGTAAGCCACCATTGCTTTCCGAATCGCGGTTTCCAGTTTATTGGCCAACGTTTCCAATTCAGTTTGTGTCCACGTAACGCGTACGCCAAATGAAATTAAACGTCCAATCACTTCCTGCGATTTCGGAAGGTCTACATTGGCGTAATCTTGTGGGGTTCCTAATACTTGTATCGCCAATTTGCTCGCTGTACGTAATTCTTTGAAGTGATCCCATTGATTGATAAAGTGATACATATTGGTAAACCAATAGTTAAAACCACCTACGCCCGCTGCATTCAGCTCGGCTACGACGGCTTGTGCACTTTCGGTATCGGGCAACAACAAATTCAGGAAGGTGGCCGAGTCGCCGTCGGGGTCAGGAATAGTGGCAAAACCAACGCCGGGTACGTGGGCCAAACGATTCATTAACCATTTTTTGTGTTCGTTGTTTTTCTCTACCAAATAAGGTACACGGCGCGTTTGGGCCAATCCTACGGCAGCGTGAAGTTCCGAAATGCGGTAGTTGAAACCGATGATAGGGTGCTGTTCCATTCCTCGGTTGCTGCCAACGTGGTCGTGACCGTGGTCAGTGTATGAATCGGCAAATTTATAGGCTTGCTCGTCGTTGGTGACAAAAATACCGCCTTCACCTGCGGTTGCAATTTTGAAGAAATCGTAAGAATAAGCACCTGTTTTGCCCAAAAGACCGGTAAAAGTACCTTTGTAACTGGCACCCATGGCTTGTCCGGCGTCTTCTACCAAAATAAGATTATGTTCACGGACTACTTCAAAGATGGCATCCATATCGGCCATTTGTCCGCACATGTGTACGAGGCAAATGCCTTTGGTTTTGGGAGTAATTGCCTTACGAATCCCTTCGGCGCTGAGGCAAAGCGTTTCATCAATTTCGGCAAAAACAGGTAAGGCACCAATCATCAAAACCGCTTCAACGGAAGCAATGTATGTGAACGGTGGTACAATTACTTCATCGCCTGTGCCAATACCCGCCGCTACCAAAGCCGTTTGAATGGCTGTAGACCCGCTCGATACTGCATGGGCGTATTTTGCTCCAACCACTTTACACACTTCTGCCTCCATTTCGCGGGCTTTCCAGATGTTATTGCGTTGAGCTTCGTGATTATAACGGAAAAGAATTCCGGTTTCTAAAACGTCGTTGATTTCTTTGCGCTCTTCGGCGCCAAATAGTTCGGTTCCCGGCATGTCAGTTTACTGTTTATTAGTTACGGTTTAGAGCTTACTGCAAATCCTGAATTGTATACCGTGAACCGTTCGGGCGGCTCCGTACTTGCTGAATCAGGCAGCTAAACTCATTAATGCCACAAAGTTAGTGATTTTGTGGCGTAGAAATAGAAGATTTTGAAAGCGCAGTGCTGCTACAAATGAAATACAATATTTGATTTAACAGGAGGATAGTTGACGGGGTTGTCATTTACTAAAAGCAGATAAATCGCATATTCCCCCTTAAGAAAATGTTTTTTAGGCACTGATATGGAGAAGGCTGGTAAACTCACTTTATGGTGGTCATTCTCCAATTCCATGTCCAAAATGAGCGTTTTGTCGTTTTGGGGCTCCGTGATTTCATTGTGAGTACAGTCGAAAGGGGTAGCATTATCGTGAATTGCCCAAAGCCGATGGTGAACTTGACCGATTTTCAGCACATCAGCCGGTGGATTCGCGATGAAACCCGCAATGTGCAAATTATCACGAGTTTGATAAATAGTGTCAATACGGAGTTTGAGATACGTGAGAGGAGGACGGTTCAGACTGTCATAATACGTTTTGCTGTGGAGTGGCTTATCTAACTTATACTTATAAAATCCATTTTTTGCCAGTTTATTCAGTGTATTGACTTCGAGGCAATTAAAGCCGGAGTTGTTTAAATGATAGTTTTCCATTTTACTCATCAGTCCTTCTTTTCGCTCCTCGGGATGCCTGAGGTGGAAGGTAAAATACTTGAGATTGATAAGAACCGAAAGTGTTAACAGTGCCGGAAAAAGCATCTTTTTGAGAAGTACAGGACGTAAAAATAAATCCCGACTTACGATGATAATACCCGCCGTTAACAGCATGGAATAGATGGAATAGCGTTCCGACAAAGCGGTGTTAATTCCGTATTCGTATCTTTTGAAGGTGGTCATTGCGGCCATCATCACGCTATACAGGATGCACAAAAACACAAAAGGGTTTTGTAAATAGTATTTTTTATAAAAGGCAAAAAGGCTTACTCCCAAAAAGACGACACCCATGATTTGGGCAATTTTTGGATTAAACGCAATGCTTCCCAAAAAAGCAAAGAAAAATTGAGCCGCTTTGGGAAGTTGCTCAATGAGCAGTTCAGAGGTAGGATGACGGTAAATTTGCTCATATTTCCAATAATAGCCCCCAATCAATAATAGGGCCCAAATAAGCCAAACTGCAAGCAAACGATAGCGCTTTTGGAAGAAAAATACAGCGCTGATTACTGCCAACAGCGCAAAGCCCCCGCTGTTGGAAAAAATAGAAAGTCCACTGCACAGGAACGTAAGAAAACTGTTTTTGAAGGAGGATTCTTTCAACGAGAAATGAATGGTAGCTACCGCAAACAGCGCTGAAAACAGATTGGAGTTCTGCATGGCGATGAGCGTATTGGAACAGGAACTGATGATAACAAATGCGATGGGGATAATCCACCATTTTTGTTCTCCGATGTGTTGATTGTACAGAATGACGATAAAAACCAGACTTAGATTGCCAAGAATAATCCACGAGCGCAAGTCAATGGAACCTGAAATTCCGTATTGAATCAAGGCTAAAATCCGCGTTACAACAAGCCGATGTTCGTTGTGTTGACTGAACAAAACACCCAATTTTTCCCACCAAGAGTTGGCTTCTTTTAATTGGTTAAACATCTCCATGACGTAAACGTCATCGCCCACGGGGAGGTTGATTATATTCCTGTACAATACATAAGCAAGCAGAAAAACGGGAACAAGACAAATCAGAAACCAAGGTTTTTTGATAATCGGCATGGTTGAAATCGTACTTTGGGAAGTAAAATCCTGCAAGGTTGGAAAGGAAAGCAGGGCTTCAAAGATAGGTGAAAAAGAGAAAACAAGTGATGGTTTTAGTAGGTTTATTGGTTTTAGAAGGGGCATTTTATGCGTTTGTCGAAAGTTTTTTCTAACTTTCGACCTTGTCAAAAATTGATTTTTAAACCTATGATGAACGTATTCAAATCCATTTTACTCAGTCTGTTCATTGGCTGGGGAGGCTTCTGTGCTACGGCCCAAAATCCTGAAATTAAGCATATCCACCCTACAAACTGGTGGGTGGGAATGAAAACCCCCAATCTTCAATTACTTGTTTATGGCAAAAATATCAGTTCGGCCAAAGTAAGTTTGACGTATCCGGGAGTTCGCATTAAAAAGTCGCATAAAGTAGAAAATCCAAACTATTTGATGGTTGACCTGGAGATTTCTAAAGCGGCCAAGCCCGGCACCATGCGTTTGGTATTCAGTAACGGCAATTTTAAAAATACTCAAAACTATACGCTGGGGGTAAAAAAATACAAACCGGTTGCCATCAATACCCCCGATTTTATCTACCTCCTTATGCCTGACCGCTTTGCGAACGGCGACGAGAGCAACGATAAATTTAATGATATGCTTGACAGACAAGCCGATAAAAATGTGCCTTTTTTGAGGCATGGAGGTGATTTTCAGGGTATTATCAATCATTTAGATTACTTGCAGGAATTGGGTGTAACAACGCTTTGGAATACACCCGTCATTGAAAACGATACCAGGCTTAAAAAAGAGCTGCACGGTAATTTGCAGGCAGCCTATCACGGCTATCATTTCAGCGACCAATATAAAATAGACCGTCGTTTTGGAGGAAATGAAGGCTATAAAAAACTGTCGACGGCTTTGCATCAGCGGGGAATGAAATTGATTCAGGATGCCGTGTACAATCACGTATCGGAAGACCATTGGATGTTTGTTGACCCTCCGACCAAAGATTGGTTTAATAGGTCGCCGTCTTATACAGGAACCACTCATAAGGAACAGTCCGTTTTTGACCCTGCCGGTACCGAGGCCGATCGCAAGCTGTTAACAGACGGCTGGTTTACCCCATTCTTACCGGACGTCAATCAACGCAGTCCTTTTTTTGCAACCTATCTTATCCAACACGCGATTTGGAGTACCGAAGAATTTGGAGTAGATGGTTGGCGAATAGATACGTATAAATATAACGATATGCCGTTTATGAATCGTTGCAATCAAGCGCTTTTGGATGAATATCCTAACCTCCTGATTTTTGGAGAGACTTTTGTAACCAACCCTGCGTGGTTAAATTACTTTGTGCGTAACAACGTAAAATACCCTTTCAATTGTAATCTGCCTGGGACGTGTGATTTTCCAACGTATTCGGCTATTAACGAGTCATTAAATCAGCCTTTCAGTTGGGACGGGGGTATCAATCGCCTATATAGCACTCTCGCGCAGGATTACCTGTACGCGGATCCTTCTAAAATGGTAACTTTCCTTGAAAATCACGACACAGACCGCTTTTTTTCGGTAGTAGGAGAGGATTTTAATAAGTACAAACTGGGCGTAACATGGTTGCTGACCGCACGAGGAATTCCTCATTTTTACTATGGTACAGAGGTATTGATGAAAAACACCAAAAATCCAACGGATGCGGAAGTACGCAAAGATTTTGAAGGCGGCTGGAAGGGGGACAAACAAAGCAAATTCACGGCAACGGGGCGCAATGCCAAAGAAAATGAAGCATTTGAGTTGGTGAAAAAATTGGCCAATTATCGTAAAAATACCCCCGCACTTCACAGCGGTAAGTTTACTCAATACCTGCCCCAAGACGGCGTATACGTGTATTTTCGATATGACAATGCCAAAACAATCATGGTTGTCATGAACACAAACGCCGCAGAGTCTACGTTTGACACTGCTCGTTTCTCGGAACGAATGAAAGGGTTTTCGTCAGCACAAAATGTGTTAAGTGGAGAGACAATCTCCGGTCTGTCGTCAATGAAAGTGCCTGCCATGTCGGCTTGGGTATTGGAATTGAAGTAAAAAAAGCGGGGCGGAAATCATTTCCGCCCCGCTTTTTTTATTTGCGATACTGTTCAATTAATTTAAACAGTGCTTTTTGTTTTTCTAAGTCGGGAAAGAAATCGTACAACTGCTCGTGGGCTTCGTAATTGAGTGCAAGTGCGATTTCGAGGTGAATAAGTGCTTCTTTGTATTCACCGGCGTGTAAAAGATAGGCGGTAGCGCGGTAATACATACTCGCATTATCGGGAATATCATCGAGTCCTTCCTGAATGACTTCGTACGCTTTGTCAAACTGTCCCTGGTCAAAAAGGACCAAAGACCATTTGAGCCAAACTTCTTCATAATCAGGCTCCAAGTCGGCGGCTTTTTCAAAGGCTTCTATGCTTGAAAAAACGTTCCCGATTTTATATTCCAATTCGCCCAATACCAACCAATAGTCCGCAACGTGCTCATTAAGTTTAATGGCTTTTCTGATGCAATTGAGTGCTTCAACCCATTTTTCTTCCACGGCCAAACAAACGGCTACCCCGTACCAACCTTCATCCCATTCTTTGTCGAGTTTGAGCGATTCGCGGTAGTATTCAAGGGCTTTGCCAAAATCTTTCAGCTTTTCGTAGCTTGCTCCCAAATGACAGTAAAGGTCTGCCGTAGGGGTTTCGTGTTGGAGAGTAAGCAGATAGCACTCGTTGGCTTCTTTGTACCGCTCCAAATTCATGTAGGCATTGGCCATGTTGAAATAGGCCGATGAAAAATCGTCCTTGATGACCGAAGCATAGTCGTACGCGTTGAGGGCTTCTTCGTAACGTCCCAATTTACTGTAAACAATACCCAGATTATACCAGGCATTGTGGGAGTAAGGTTCGCGGTCTATCAGCTCGTTGTAGTAATCAATGCTGCTCTCCAACTGCCCCATAATTTCGAGGCAAAACGCCAGTTCATACAAAGCGTTTTCGTTGTTTAAATTGAGTTCTAGGCTATTTTTGTAGTACTTGATAGCTTCCTCGTATTTGCCAGCATTTTGATAAGCCTGCCCGATTTGGAACAAGATGTCGTCTTTTTCATCCTCCTCAATGAACTGAAGCATGGTTTCGTAGACCTCCACCGATTGCTCATATTCTCCCATCATATTATAAACACCGCCCTGCATAAAAAGCACGTCTAAGTCATGGGGATGAAACAAAGAAGCGCGTTCAAGCAAATCAAGAGACTCGTCATAACGCTGATTCTGGGCGAAAAGATGAGCTTTATCGAGCATCAGTTCAAGAGAGTAGGGGAAGTGCTCAAGGCCAAACTCGCAGGCCTGTAAGGCGCGCTCCCAATTACCCTCGCCTATGTAGTGCTCCACGATTTGCTCGTAGGTATCTAAATCAAAAAATTGACGTTCATGGTTTTTGAGCATTACCTCAAATCGTTGTACCGAATCCCGCCAATCTGGTTGTCTCTCCTCGTATTCTGGTTGCATATCCTGAATGTATGGGGGTAAGTGTCTTAGTCGAAAGATATGAAAATTTCTTTTGCTGTCAAATTTTTAACGAAATATCATTCAACATAATTCATTCTAAAACCCCATACAAAAAGGATGCAATTGATAATCAGTCGCTTTTTATTTTTTCATGACGTCTTCAATCACCCGACCGATATTACCGCTTGGTTCTAATATCTTGAGCAATGCTGCGATAGTTGGCGCTGTATCAGCTACGGCAGTACGATTGAAAGTCTCCCCGTGTTTGATACCCCAGCCCATAAACAGCAAAGGAATGTGGGTATCATAGTTGTAAGGAGCTCCGTGAGTAGCCGTCGTAGTTCCTGAAATCCAACCCGGCTCAGTTACGATTTGAAGGTCGCCGCTACGTTTGGCGTGATTCCCGTTTTTGTACAAAGTCAGCAAATAGTCGTTGATGTTGGCATTTCCCAAATCGTGGAGATTAAGCACGGTGGCGATACCGTCCATATCAATCATTACTTTCCGCACTACTTTGAACACATCTTCCACTTCAATTTTTTTAGCGGCCAATGTTTGATGGTTCAAATACAATTGGTAATTCTCGGAAGCGGTGATGTAATCTCCTTCGCCGAATTTTTCGACCAAAGCGGATTTGATAGCGGTATTGATTTGACCTAAGTTAAGACGCCCGGTGGGTAGTTTATGCTGTTTCCACAATTCTGGCACATCCATCACCCCATGGTCGGCAGAGATAAAAAACAGATAATTGCCTTTCCCAACCTGTTTGTCAAGAGCCGCAAAAATTTCGGCAAAATCACGGTCAAGGCGTAAGTACGTATCTTCTTCTTCCACCGAGTTAGGACCAAAAGCATGACCTACGTAGTCTGGAGTTGAAAAACTAATGGCTAAGAAATCCGTCGCGGGACCTTTCCCGAGATTTTCGTTTTTGAGAGCTTCCAGGGCAATTTCTTTGGTAATGGTGTTACCGTGGGGGGTACTGGCCAAAATTCCGAAGGCATCCCCCGCAATTCCTGCCAAGTCGTACGGGAATACGGATTTTTTGGCACCTGCAATTTTTGCTTCGTAGGGTTGGTCATCAGCAGTACTTTCGGTGTATTGAGCAATGGGAAGCAGGGTGTTCCAATTTTGCTTCATCAATTCAGACGGACGCTTTTTGGCGTTATAGTCTTTCACCCACTGAGGTAAATCGTTCATGTAAAAAGTACTCGTAATCCAGTTACCGGTTTTGCTGTCAAACCAATAGGCACCGTTGGCGGTGTGTCCGGCGGGCAAAATGGCGCCTCGGTCTTTGATGGCTATACCGATGGTTTTCCCTTGGTAATTATTGCCGATGCGCAATTGGTCGGTAATGGTGCTGGTTAATAGATTTTTGGGCGACATTTTTCCCGCCGTCAAATTAGTAGTACCTACGGGTTGTACGGTGCTGTCTCCCACGCAATACATACCTTTGCCCAATTTTCGGTCATACCAATCATTTCCCACAATGCCATGGATGGAAGGGACTGAACCTGTATAAACCGATGCATGGCCTGCGGCTGTTACAGTTAGTGCATAATTGTAGTGGTGATTTCGGCAATTGAAACCTTCGCTTAACATTCGTTTGAATCCACCTTCACCATACTTGTCGTAGTAACGGTACCAATAATCGTAGCGCATTTGGTCAATCACCACGCCTACTACCAACTTGGGGCGGGCCAGGGTTTCGGATTTGGTTTGGGCAAAAAGTGTCGAGGTACACAAAATTGCCAGGGTGAGTTTGAGGTACTTCATTGGATGGGTATATTTGAATAGAAAATCGGGACGAATTTACGGCAAGTTTTTTCAACTGTATAAGTATTACGAAATACAATTATTTTAGGGCTACTGCTCATTCCGTAAACTTAACCTTTCCTTCAACTCTTTAACACGTACGCGCTGCATGACAAACTCTGTTTTCTCGTCGGCCAGGCGAACGATGTATTTGTCATTTTCCCAATAGGAGTAATTTTTTAGGAAATTCAGGTTCAAAATCACCGAACGGTTGACTCGAAAAAATTGATGGGGGTTAAGCTCTGCCTCTAATTCGGCGAGTGTTTTCCTGATATTATACGTACGCCCTAAGGTATAGGCAAAATAATTTTTTTGCTCAACCTCAAAATACAGTATATCCTGAACCGACAGAATGGTTTCGCCCTGCTCAAACCAGGCATCAAGGGCGGTCAAATAGGAAAGGGTAGTGGGTGGAAGAGCAGGCGTATTGAATTGCGTTTTTTGCTACGCATGGTAGTTTAAAAACAGATTGACATTGAGATAACTGTACCCGAAAATGAGAAAAGGCAAAAGATAATTGCCAAACATACGGGCATGAAAAAAGTATTCGGGGAAGTAGGCTGTCCATGAATAATGAGGATAAAATACCGCCAAATAACGGAGTCCGTTGGTAATGGGACCAAAAATGACAATGGCTGCCAAGACGCAGGGTAGAAAATTGAGCTCGTATAAAAGAACTCCTCTGAGCGTAGGCGTGAGGTAGTTCATTCTAAAAATTCGGATGTAATAATGAGTAACCTGAATAAAAATCAGTACTGAAACCAGTTCAAATAGCAGGTAATAGCCGAACAATACTTTGAAATAATGCCCGACCTCTCCTCTGAACAGGGCCGAAAATTCGCTGTCGTTGTGGCGATATAAGGTCATTAGTTGAAACAACAAAATTCCAACCAACGTAATGGCTAAAATCAATTTCCAATTCTTGGGAATCCGAAAAGTAATAGGAATCAAAGGAGGGTTTGTCATGCGTCAAAGATAACACAGACTCGTATTTCAGGCAAATAAGAGGGCATTTCGGGAAAATAAAGAGGCTGTACCCCCTTATTTCACTCCTAATAGCCCGTGTTTCGGGCCAAGGCGCTTGTTTCGTTGCTTAGGGAGATTGTACGTTTGTATCAGCCGATTGGCATTCATTCGTCTATTAGCAACCGCCCAAAACCATGAAAACTCTGTCCTCTCTTCTTTTTTTAATGGTTCAAATGACCGCCTTTATGTATGCACAAACACCCGTCCGCGTATCGGGCCGGTTAATGAATACGCAACGACAACCGCTTGCCTACGTAAGCATCGGAGTTGCAGGTACGGCGGTTGGGACAGTCTCTGATGAGCAGGGGAAGTTTGAGTTATATTTGTCGTCGGAAGGCAACGTCGTTTTTTCTCCGATTGGCTACCGCTCGCTGACGCTTTCGACGGCTGCTCTCAAAACGAACTCCGCTGAACAATCTATTGTCATGGAAGAACAGCCGTTTCAATTGCCTGAAATACGCATCAGCAACCGCGAACAGGTGACGAAAACGATTGGGGGCGATAAGGCCAATGCCAAAACAAGCACCAATTTTGCCATCGGCAGTAAACCAAGTCAGAATTTAGGAGCGGAAATCGGCCGAAAATTCAATTTGCCCCATGCCGTCTGTCGTTTGGAAAAATACCGTTTTTACCTACAAAGTAATTTTGAATCGGTCAAGTTTCGGGTCAATGTGTACTCGCTCAAAGGCATGGAAAACCTTTTGCTTCAAAACATCTATTACACTACTTCCGGGAAGGTGAATGGCTGGATAGAAATTGATTTGACACCTTATGCCATTGAGGTAAGTGATAATATTGTGGTGTCGATTCAGTGGATAGAGAGCAAAGGAAAAGGCTCGTACTTACGGATGCCCATTCAAATGCCTGCGTTGGCGGTGCACTATTATAAATATGGCAGTCAGGACAGTTGGAAAAAATTCAACGGCATGACTACTGCCATGAACCTAACCTTTTTGGCAGTGCGCGCAAAGTAATGCTATAACAAAAAAATAGACAACTGGGGCAAATGCCTAACTTTGGAGTGACTAAACTCAAAGATTATGTACCTATTTTGCCCAAGTTGTCACAG